>JAIOQA010000135.1 GCA_021413675.1 Deltaproteobacteria bacterium
CTCGCGGCCGCGCTCGCCGCGGCGCACGCGGTCGACGTGATCCACCGCGACTTCAAGAGCCAGAACATCATCCTCGTCGAGCGCGGCGGCGAGACGGTGCCGGTGGTGACGGACTTCGGGCTCGCCTGGCGCGAGAGCGAGGCGACGGTCACCGATCGCTTCGCCGGCACGCCGGCCTACATGGCGCCCGAGCAGGTCCTCGGCGACGCGCCCACCGCCGCGACCGACGTCTACGCGCTCGGCGTGGTCGCGTTCGAGCTGGTGAGCGGGGTGCTGCCGTTCGCGGGCGCGAGTGGCCTCGCGATCGCGCTGGCCAAGACCCGCGAGGCCGCGCGATCGGTGCGGACGGTCGCGCCGGCGGTCGAGCCGCGCTGGGCCCACGCGATCGCGCGCGCGCTCGAGCGCGATCCCGCCCGGCGCTGGCAGTCCCCGGGCGAGCTCGTGGCGGCGCTCGACGCGCCGGCGCCCTCCCGCCGCTGGCTCGCGCTCGCGTTGCCGCTCGGCCTCGGCGCGGCGGTCGCGGTCACCGCGCTGGCGGCGCGCGACGGCGCGATCGAGATCCCGCCGCTCCGCGACCCGGCCGGCCGCCTGGCGCTGCAGATCGGCGGTCTGGGTCAGGACATCGTCGAGGGCGTCCGCGTCGATCGCGCCGGGACGCTGTTCGCCGTCGGGCACTTCAGCGCGCCGTTCACGTTCCGCGGCGCGCGGCTGGCGCCGCCCGTGTCGGGCGCGCAGGCCGGGTTCGCGATCGCGGTCGCGCCCGACGGGGGCGTGCGCTGGACGCGGGTGTTCGGCGGACGACTCGACGCGATGGCAACCGCCGTCGCGGTGACCGACGACGGCGACGTCCTGGTCGGCGGGACGGTCCGCGGCCCGGTCGACTTCGGCGGCGCCGCTGGCATGCTGACGCCGGCCGGTCGCGCCGATGGCTTCGTCGTCCGCCTGGGCGGCGCCGATGGCGCGACCCGCTGGGTCTGGCGCACCGGCGCCCAGGGAGCCGGCCAGGTGCGCGGGCTCGCGGTCGCTGACGACGCGGTGTTCGCGGCCGGTGACTACGCCGGCACCGCGGAGCTCGGCACCGGGCGCGTCGCGGCGACCCGCGCCGACGATCGCAGCGGCCCGTTCGTCGTGCGTCTCGACCGCGACGGTCGACCGACGTGGATCCACGCGCCCGAGGGCACCGGTGATGGACGCTGCTGGCGGGTCGCGCTCGGCGACGCCAGCGTGTTCGCGGTCGGCTTCTTCACGGGCGAGCTGGGCGGGCTGCGCGCGGTCGGCTCCGCCGACGCGATGATCACGCGCCTCGACGCGGCGACCGGCGCGGTGCGGTGGACGCGCGCGTTCGGCGGCGCGGCGCTCGACGAGCTAGGCGGCGTCGCGTACGCCGAGGGCCGGCTCGCGGTCACCGGCGACTACGGCGGCGACGGCCGCTGGGGCCAGACGGCGCTGGTCGGCGGCGGCAACGCGGATCTGGTCGTCGCCGAGCTCGACCCCGCCGATGGCGAGCCGCGCTGGGTGCGGGGCTTTCCGGCGCCCGACTACCAGCAGGGGCGGGTCGTCGGGTTCGCGCCCGACGGCGCGGTGCGGGTGGCCGCGCGCATGAACGGCGCGCTGACGCTCGCCGCCCCCGACGCCGCCCTGCCCCTGCACTTCGACGGCGAGGACGTCGCGCTGTTCACGTTCGCCCGGACCGGCGCGGTCGTCGCGGCCCGCGCGTGGGCCGGCGGCGGCAGCGCGCGCCCACGCGACATGCTCATCGCACCCGACGGCCGCGTCACGCTCGCGGGCATGTTCCGCGCGCTGGAGCTCGACGCGGACCAGACGCTGCATGCCGAGGGTACCGCCGACGGCTTCGTCCTCGAGGTCGCCCCGTGATCAGGTCGACGGTGGCGGCTGCGCCTCGGCCTGGCCGCGGGCCGCATCGAGCTGCGCCAGCTGCGCGCGCGACAGCTCGACGACCTCGAGCAGCGTCTCCTTCTTGGTCTCGTACTTGATCGGCGCCGCGCTCGGCCGGCCATCGCCCATCGCCTCGTCCCAGCGCTTCTCGAGCGTGACGTAGCCCGGGCTGGCGCAGGTCGGGCAGACGTAGGTCGTGTACGCGACCTTCACCCGCGACGGCGCGTCGCGCGCGACCGGCGGCCGCAGCAGCTCGTCGGCGCTGACGACATGGGCCAGCGCGCTCGCGCTCGCGGCGTCGAGGTCGGTGCGCACCCAGACCTCGCGCTCCTTCATCCACGTGCCGCAAGCCTCGCAGAACGGCTCGACCTGCGACCCGACGTAGGCCGCCGCGCCGATCACGCCGAGCGCCTCGATGCCCCAGATGAGCCAGACGAAGAGGCCGGTGAGGTCGCCCTTGCCCGACGAGCCGCTTCGGCCCAGCGACCAGCCGGTGTCGACGCGCGCGCGCACGTAGGTGCCGAAGGTCAGCGCCTCGTCCATCGCGGCCTGGACCTCGGGCGAATCCTCGGCGCCGGCGGGTAGCTCGGCGGTGACCTCGGCGATCGCGTGGCGGTACGCGAACCAGTGCGAGGCGCCGATCGCGCTCGCGCCGATCACCGCGCCGACGATCGCGCCGAGCATCCGGTTGCGGTTGCGGCCGATCTTGATCGCCGCCATCGCGCAGACCGCGACCACGAACGCGAACACCAGGTAGACGACCGCGTTGATGTAGATGAACGGCACCCAGGTGACGAGCCGCTGGTACGGCCACGCCACCAGCGCCGCGAGCGCGGCGACCACGATCGCCATCACGAAGAACAGCGCGGTCGTGCGACCGGAGGGCGTGTAGCGCGGCAGGCGAGGCATGCCGCGAGTATCGCCGAGAAGCGCGGCGACTTACTCGCCGAGCAGGCCGCCGATGTCGCTGGCGGCGCCGCCGGCACCGAGCTGGCGCAGGCTGTCGAGGTGGTGCAGCAAGAGCGCGCGGTTGTCGCCGACCGACAGGTTCTGCAGCTCGAGCGCACCGATGCGATCCTCGGGCGTGAACGCCGGCTCCTCCACCCGCTCCATCGACAGCTTGTCGGGCGCGTAGGCCATGTACGCCGCGCGCGTGTCGAGCAGCGTGTAGTCGTCGCCGCGGCGCAGCTCGACGGTGACCGAGCCGGTGACCGCGGGCGCGACCCAGCGCGCGAGGCCGTCCTTGATGAGGCACGCCTCGGGGTCGTACCAGCGGCCCTCGTAGAGCAGGCGCCCGAGCCGGCGGCCGAGGTTGGCGTACAGCTCCATCGTGTTCTCGTTGTGGATCGCCGACAGCAGGCGCTCGTACGCGAGGTGGAGCAGCGCCATGCCCGGCGCCTCGTAGCAGCCGCGGCTCTTGGCGTCGATCACGCGGTTCTCGATCTGATCGCTCATGCCCAGGCCGTGGCGGCCGCCGATGCGGTTGGCCTCCATGAACATCGCGACCCGCGACGGGAAGCGCGCGCCGTTGATCGTGGTCGGCACGCCCTGCTCGAAGCCGATCGTGATCTCCTCGGCGGCGATCGCCTGATCGGCGCGCCACGGCGCGACGCCCATGATCGGGTTGACGATGCGCAGGCCGGTGTCGAGGCGCTCGAGGTCCTTGGCCTCGTGGGTCGCGCCCAGGAGGTTGGCGTCGGTCGAGTACGCCTTCTCGACGCCCATGCGGTAGGGCTTGCCGATCGAGACCAGGTACTCCGACATCTCGGTGCGACCGCCGAACGCGCGCACGAACGCGCTGTCGAGCCACGGCTTGTAGATCTTGAGCGTCGGATCGACCAGCGCGCCGTAGCGGTAGAAGCGCTGGATGTCGTTGCCCTTGTGCGTCGAGCCGTCGCCGAAGACGTGGACGTCGTCGGCCATCATCGCGCGCACGATCGCGGTGGTCGTGACCGCGCGGCCGAGCGGCGTGGTGTTGAAGTAGGTCTTGCCGGCGGTGCGCAGGTGGAACGCGCCGCACTGGATCGCGATCAGGCCCTCGCGGACCAGCGCGTCCTTGGTGTCGAGCAGGACCGCGGCGCGCGCGCCGTGCTCCATCGCGATCGGCGGGATGTCGGCCGGGTTGGCCTCGTCGGGCTGCGCGAGATCGGCGGTGTACGCGTAGACCTCCTGGCCCTGGGCCGCCAGCCACGCGACCGCGCACCGGGTGTCGAGACCGCCGGAGAACGCGATGCCGAGGCGCGTGCCAGCCGGGGGGAGCGAGCGATAGATGCGGCTCATGCCGAGAGGCGTACCACGATCGATGGTGCGCCCGGATCGCTGAGGCTGCGTCGGTTCGAGGTCGCGGCGAGACGGTTGCCCCACCATGCGCAGGAATCGCACGGACCGTGATCGCGATCGGCGGATCGCCCGCGGGCGTGAACACGGTGGTGGCGGCGGCGCTCCTACGTCGTGATGCCGCCGTCGACGCCTGGCACGACCTTCGACACGATCAACCTCCGTCCGCCCAGCGAGCCGCGCCCTGCCCGGCCGCCGCCGCGAGTCGACGCGACGCCGCCCCGCGCGCCTGCCGACCCCGGCGCCGACCCACGGCTCGGCGCGATCCTCGGCGGGCGCTACCGGATCCTCGCGCGCATCGGCCACGGCGGCATGGGCGTGGTCTACCGCGGCGAGCGCCTCGGGCTGGGCCGGCCGGTCGCGATCAAGTTCCTGCGCGGCGCCGCGGCCCAGGTGTCGGCGCTGCGCCACCGCTTCGCGATCGAGGCCCGGGCCGCGAGCCGGCTGCGCCACCCCGGGTGCGTGGCGATCATCGACGTCGGCCTCGACGGCGACGCGCCCTACGCGGTGATGGACTACGTCGCGGGCCGCACGCTCGCGCGGGTGCTCGAGGCCGGGCCGATCGCGATCCCGCGGGCGCTGCGGCTGTCGCGCCAGATCCTGGCCGGGCTCGCGCACGCGCACGCCCACGGCATCGTCCACCGCGACATCAAGCCCGAGAACGTGCTGGTCTGGGCCGACGAGCTCGGCGAGCACGCGCAGATCACCGACTTCGGCGTCGCCAAGCTGGTCGATGGTCCGGGGATCAGCCAGGACGTCGCGATCGGCACGCCGAGCTACATGTCGCCGGAGCAGACCCTGGGCGAGCCGGTCGACGAGCGCGCGGATGTCTACGGCGCCGGCGTGCTGCTGTTCGAGCTCCTGACCGAGCACAAGCCGTTCCGCGCGGCGCGGCCGTTCGAGACGATGCGGCTGCACCGCGAGGCGCCGGTGCCGACCTTCGACGAGCTCGCGCCCGAGCGCTCGGTGCCGCCGGAGATCGAGGGCGTGGTCCGGCGCGCGCTGGCCAAGGCGCGCGAGGATCGCTACGCGAGTGCGATCGAGTTCGCGGCGGCGCTCGAGCGGGCCGCGGCCGCCGCGCAGGAATCGAGCGACGGCGACCTGGGCGCGCTGCTGGTCGCGGCCGGCGCGCGCCGACGGTGGCGCGGCGCGGTGATCGCGATCGCGTTCCTCGCGGTGCTCGGGCTCGCCGCGGCGTGCGCGTGGCTGGCGATCACCGGGCGCTGATCGCGCGCGCGCGGCGCGTCACTGGAACTTCATCATGCCGCTGTAGTGCGCGCCGGTCGCGTTGCCGAGCTGGGTGCCCATGCCCTTGGCGCCGCTGGTGCGATCGAGTGCGGCGTTGTACGCCCCGACCACCGCGCGGTAGTAGTCGCCGGTCTTGTCGGCGAGGATCTCCTCCGCGGTCAGATCCGGCACCGGCCGCGCCGCGAACTCGCCGACGACGTCGTCGACCCGATCGCGCGAGTAGCTCGACGGTGCGTACTCCGCGCCCGCCTTGATGATCGCGGCGATCAGCGCGGCCTGCCCGGTGTAGTCCTTGTCGTAGTAGCGCGCCTTGAAACCCGCCAGCTTCGCGGACTCCGGCGTCGCGATGACCAGCTCGCGCGGCGCGTGCTGCGGGTGCAGGCGATCGAACTCGGCGAGGATCGCGTCGCGCGCGGCCTCGGCGGTCGCGCACATGCGGTGCCGCACGAGCGCCCCGATCGTCCCCTCGCCCGCGTCGTCGGTGCACGCCAGCTGGATGCCCTCGCGCATGGAGTAGTCGCTCTGGATGTCGGAGTCCTGCCAGTACTTGAAGCGGTCCTTGTACTTGCCCTTGACCAGGCGGAGCGCGGTCGGCATGAGCGTCTTGCAGGCGTCGGTGATCGCCTCGCGCTTCTCCTCGGCGGTGGGCTCTACCAGCTCGACCACGCGCCGGGCCGGCGCCTCCTTCGCGGCGGCGGGCTTGTCGGGCTTGTTGCCGCGTCGCACGCCGAGGCCGGTGGTCAGCGCGGGTCGGATCGGCGCGCCGGTGTCGGCGATCGGCGCCGCCGGATCGGGATGCAGGCGCGCGACCACCGCGTCGGCGACGTCGTCGGCGTCGCGCTCGTGCGGGGCGTCGCCGGGCTCGACCTGCGCGGCGCGGCGCTGGGCGAGCGGCTCGCCGCCGCGCTGCTGCATCACGTGGGCGAGCTCGTGCGCGATCAGGCCGTCGCCGGCGGGCGTGCCGGGTTCGTAGCCGCCCGAGGCGAAGGCGATGTGCGAGCCGAGCGCCATCGCGTCGGCGCCGAGCGCGCGGGCGGTGCGGCCGGCCTCGGGACCGGTGTGGATGCTGACGTCGTCGAAGCGCTCGCCGCCGAACGCGGCGCCCATGCGCGCGGCGGTGCAGCCGTCGAGGCGCGCCCCGGGGCCGAGGTCGTCGAGGCTGATGCCGGCGCCGGTCGCGTCGGCCGCGCCGGTGGTGCGCTTGAGCTGGACGCTCGCGGCCGGTGTGGATGCGGGTGCGGGTGCAGATGCCGGTGCCGCGGCGCCGCCGCCCTCGAGCGCGGCCGGCAGCCCCGAGCCGCCGAGCTCCCACGACAGCTCCGCGCCGCGGCCCCAGCGCGCGATCGCGCCGCTGATCCGCCCGCAGATCGGCGCGAGGTACTCGAGCGCGGAGGACGGCGTGGCGAGCCCGGCGTAGCGACGCATCAGGCGATCGCACGCCTGCGGATCGAGCGCGGCGTAGTGCGCGAACAGCCGCGGGATGTCGGCGCAGGTCGACGCCGACCAGGTCGGCCCGAGCACGTCCGAGGCGGTCGCGGTGACCGCCTCGCGCAGCTGCGCGAGGAACGCCGACTGGGTCAGCTGCCCGGCCTCCGCCGCGGCGTCGTCGCCGACGATCATGGCGCGGGCCGCCGGCGCGGCGGGCAGCTGCGCGGTGAGCGTGCGGCGTCCGGGCTCCGGCGCATCGAGGGTCGCGGTCGCGGTCTCCGGCGGGCCATTCTCGGACATCGAGCGCTTCATCGCCGTCAGCGATTGCAAGCGCGGGACCATCGCCACCGCACGACGCGACGCGGAGTTACGCCGCGCGACCCCGCCGCAGGCGCGGGTGCCGCAGCGGCATGCCGCTGGCTACACGAGCGCACCATCGACGATCGCGCGGCGCGAGGTCGTGACCCGCGCCGCGAACGCGTCGTCGTGCGAGACCAGCACCAGCGCGCCGGGATAGGCCGCGAGCGCCTCCTCGAGCCGCTCGATCGACGGCAGATCGAGGTGGTTGGTCGGCTCGTCGAGGATCGCCAGCCAGATCGGCCGGGCCAGGCCGAGCGCGAGCTCGAGCTTGCGGGCCTCGCCCGGCGACGGGCTGGCCGAGCGCAGCGCGAGGTCCGGCTCGAGCCCGAGCGCGGCGGCGAGCTGGCCGGTGCGGCCGCGGGTGGCGGGATCGAGCGCGGCGATCGCGGCCGCGAGCTCCCGGCCCTCGCGCGCGGTGCGCTCCTGCGGCAGATCGAGGACGCGCGCCGGCGGCAGGTCCGCGGCCGCGCGCAGCGCCGCGAGCAAGCTCGACTTGCCGGCGCCGTTGGGCCCGGCGAGGTGGACGCGGGTGTCGCGCTCGATCGCCAGGCGCGCGCCGCGCACCACCACGCGATCACCGGCGCGCACGTCGACACCGTCGAGCGCGACCAGCCGCCGGCGCGCGGGTGGCTCCCACGCCAGCGCGATCGCGGCGCCGCGCCGCTTGTCCTGCGCGAGCGCGGCGGTGGCGTCGCGCGCCTCCTCGGCCTTCGCGCGCAGCCCCGCGACCTTGCGGCCGGCGCCGCTGGCCGCGCGCATCGCGAGGAACGTGCGGCCCATCGAGCGACCGTCGCTGTCGCGCGGGCCCTTCATGCGCGCGCTGGCGTGGACCGCGCGCGCGGCCCCGGCGTGGGCGCGGCGGGCATCGGCGAGCTGGCGATCGAGCCGCCGGCGATCCTGATCGGCGTCGTGCCAGGCCGCGATCGCCGCCGCCTCCTCGGCGAGCCAGGTGGTCCGCGCCGCGGCGTAGCCGCCGTCGTAGCGGCGCGCGCCGCCGCGATCGACGCGGACGATCGCGCGCGGCAACGCATCGAGCAGCGCGCGATCGTGGGCCACGACCAGACCCACGCCGCGGAACCGCGCGAGCGCGGCGATCACCGCCGCGCGAGCAAGGCCGTCGAGATGGTTGGTCGGCTCGTCGATCGCGAGGATGTCGGGCTCGGCGGCGAGCGCGGCCGCGAGCTGCCAGCGCTTGCGCTCGCCGGGCGACAGGGTCGACCAGCGATCGAGGGCGTCGGCGTCGAGGGCGAGGCGATCGCGCCAGCGCCCGGCGCTCGCGGTGGTCTCGCCGGCCAGCGCGCGGATGCGATCGTCGGCCGTATCCACGCGCTGATCACACGTGATCGCGAGCCCGTGCGCAGGCTCGCGCGTGATCGCTCCGGTGGTCGGTGCGAGCGCGCCGGTGCACAGCGCGAGCAGCGTGGACTTGCCGGCGCCGTTGGCGCCGACGACGCCGGTCCAGCCGGCGGTGAGATGAAGAGTCAGGTCAGCGAGCACCGGGTCGCCGCCGCCGTAGGCGAGCGCGACCTGATGGAGGCGGATCGATGGCATGAGGCCTCCGCGACCCCACTGCCGTGGGGCCCGATGAGTCCGTCCGCGCAGCCGCGGGCGGATCGATGGCGTGCTGTGCGCGCGTCCGCGCCGATCGCTGCGAGCGATCGCGGAACCCGCGGGACCAGGCGAGCGTGCGAATCGCACGCTCGAGGTGAAAGCGATCACGCCATGGGAGGCCGATGCGGAGCACCGGCGAGTCTGGATATGCCGATTCCGCGCGCGATCGTCAAGCGGGTTCCGCGATCGCAGGCCAGACTGGGCCGATGACGCGCGACGCCGCGGCGATGGTGACGGAGGCGCGGCGCGCGAACGCGCCGGTGGTGGTCGTCGAGGTCCGGCGCAAGCGCGACCACCGCACACCCGGCGCGCCGGAGGTGCTGGCGCTGCACGCGATCCTGGCGGCGCCGGGCTACGGCGACAGCCGCTACCGCGTCGTCGATCTCGCCGAGCTCGCTGCGGACACGCCGGCCACGACCGAGGCCGCGCTGACGATCGCGCGCGACGTGGCCGCGCAGCTGGGCGCGCCGCTCGATCCGCCGGGCGCGATCGACTCGCCGCGCTGGCTCGCGCGCCAGGGTCCGTCGCCGGAGCGCGCCTGGGATATCGGCTGGACCCGCACGACCTGGCGCGACGACGGGATCGCCGACGTGGAGTCGAGCCGCTCGACCGTGATCGCGACCGGCGCCGGCCAGGCCCGCCACCGCGCAGGCGAGGCTGCCGCCCTGGGACACGCCCGGCCGATGGTGATCGCGATCGCGCCCTTCGAGGGCGACCCGGGCGATCGCACCATCTACGGCGCGGCGTTTCCGGTCGCGGCGGGCGACCCGTTCGCGGTGCGCGCCGCGGCCCGCGATGGCGCGCCGCTCTCGGCGATCCTCGCCGGCATGCGCGCCGCTGCGCCGGCGATCACGCCGCTCGCGCTGATGGTCGCGGTCGCCGAGGCGTTCGACCTCGCGATCGACACGCTCGCGCCGGTCGGCGCGTTTGGCCGCGGCGAGCTCGACGCGGCCGACCTCGACGCCGCGGTCGGCCCGGCGATCGCCGCGCGACGCGCGCACTGGGCGCTGCCGCTGGCGCTGCGCGAGTCCGGCGGCGTCGCGGTCGGCCCGGTGCTGCGCGCGGCGTATCCGGCAGTCGGCGTGATCGAGCTCATGCGCGCGACGATGGATGCGTTCGAGGTCGGCCTCGACACGGCCAAGGCGGCCGTGCTCTGGGCGTGCGACGGGCAGCACGACGCCGACGTCGACCTCGAGGTGCAGGCGCGCCGCCGGCGGTAGCGCCCGCCGGTCAGCTTCGCGAGCTCGGACTTCACCGCCGCCGCCTCGCCAGCGCGCCCGGCCCGGGTCAGGAGCTCGGCGCGCAGCCCGAGCGCGCGCACGATGATCGTGCCGCGGGTCGGATCGTAGTGGGCGGGGCGCAGCACCTGATCGAGCGCCGCGAGCGCCGCATCGACATCGCCGGCGGCGGCCTCGGCCTGCGCGCGCAGGAACCACAGCGGCGGGTAGACGTGCGACGTGACCACGCCCTGGTGCAGGTTCGCCGGATCGGTGATGCGGCGCAGCGCCGGCGCGCGCGCGGCGTCGACGCGATCCCAGCTGTCGACCAGCGCGAACGCGGGCGACGCATCGCCGAGCGGAAACCCGGCGGCGTCGCAGGGCTGGTCGTGCAGCCGCGCGACCACCGCGATCGCGAACGCGCGCGCGCTCGCGACCGGGGCCTCGAGCTCCTTGCGCGCGGTCAGCGCGCCGGCGGCGAGGTCGGCGAGTTCGGCGTCGCGCTCGACGAGCGCGAGCAGCGCCGCGTCGAGCACGAGCTTGCCGAGGCGCGAGGCCTTGCCGTCGGCGGGATAGCCGCGGATCGCGTCGCGCAGCATGGCCCGGGCCTCGGCGACCCGCCCGCCGTGCAGGAG
This sequence comes from Deltaproteobacteria bacterium, assembly GCA_021413675.1. Lineage (GTDB taxonomy): Bacteria > Myxococcota_A > Polyangia > Haliangiales > Haliangiaceae > JAIOQA01. The sequence continues at coordinate 10,733 of JAIOQA010000135.1, forward strand.
CGCGCCCGCGATGTACTCGGCGCGTCGCCCGGGATCATCGACGGTCTGGTAGGCCGCGATCGCGTCGTCCACGTGGCCGAGCAGCAGATCGAGGTCACCGCGCAGCTCGTCGACCTCGGCGTCGCGCCGCGGATCGGCGGCGGCCAGCCGCTCGAGGCGATCGAGCGCCGCGCGGTACTTCCGCTCGGCCATCTCGACCTCGGCGGTGCGCAGCTCGAGATCGGGCGAGTCGGGCGCGGCCGCGACGTATCCGTCGAGGATCGCGCGCGCGCCGGGCACGTCGCCGAACAGGATCAGCGACTCGATCGCGTGCTCGACCGCCGGCGCGAACCCGGGGCGCGCCGCGAGGATCGCGGCGTACTCGGCGCGCGCGAGATCGAAGCGATCGCCCTGGCGCAGCAGGATCGCGCGGGCGTAGCGCAGCAGCAGCGCATCGGCGGAGCCCGGCGTCGCGGCGATCGTCACCTGCCCGAGCGCCGCCGCGCCGCCGGCGGCGTCGCCGTCCTTGACCAGGCTCACCGCGCGGTGGGCGGCGGCCAGGAGCGCTGGCGCGTCGGCGGGGACCGGCGCGGCGCTGACCCGCGCGAACGCCCGCCGCCGCTCGACCGCGAGCTCGATCAGGAGCGCGCGCGCGAGCACCTCGGGATCGCCGGGCCGGCGCAGCGCGGCGCGCTCCACCGCGTCGAGGGCTCCGGCCAGGTTGCCCGCGAGGAGTGGCGCCTCCCACGGCGCGGCGTCGACCTTCGCGGGCGCGACCGGCGCCGATGCGACCGGCGCAACCGCGGCCGGCGTCACCGCAGGCGCCTCGCCACGCGGCCGGGTGGCCACGTAGCCGATCGCCAGCGCCGCAGCGCCCGCCGCGACCAGGCCGATCACCAGCGGCGCGCGCCGCGCTGTCCGCGTTCCGGACAGCGGACCCGAGGCGGCCATCGCAGGCGTCGGCGCCGCAGGCGTCGGCGCCGCGACCACCGGCGTGACGATCGCTGGACTCGATGGCGGCGCGAGCTCCGCGATCGCCGCGTGCGCGCTCGCGATCGCCGCGGTGGCGATCGCCGCGCTCGACGCCGCCCCGGGCCGCGACGGCCGGCCCGCGACCGTCGCCGACGCGCGCGCGTCGAGCGGCGCCAGCGCCTGGCCGGCGATCGGCACCGGCGCCGACGGCAGGGTCTCGCTGAACGCCGGCACGCCATCGCTCGGCGACGCCACCGGCGGCCGCGCCTCGGGCGTCGTGTACGCCGGCGAGGCAGGCGACGACGGCGAGGTCTCGCCCAGCCCCGGATCGAGGCGCGCCACGATCGTCGCCGCCGCGGTGACGATGCGCGGCGCGTTGTGCGGCGCCCCGGCGATCGCGATCGTCGGCGCGACCGGCGCCGCCAGGAGCGCGGCCCGCATCTCGGCCGCGCTCGCGTAGCGCTCGGCGCGCGCCTTGGCCAGCGCGCGCGCGATCACCGCGCGCAGCCCGTCGGTCGCCGGCGCAGGCGGCGCGGGATCCTCGAGGATCATCGCGACCAGCACCGAGTACGCCTCGGCCGCGAACGGCGGCCGGCACGCGACCGCCTCGTAGAGCACGGCGCCGAGCGAGTACAGATCGGTGCGCGCGTCCACGTCCTGGCCGCGGGCCTGCTCGGGCGACATGTACAGCGGCGTGCCCATCACCGCGCCGCTCTGCGTGAGCCGCAGGTCGGTGCGATCGCCGCTGGTCAGGAGCGCCAGCCCGAAATCGAGCACCTTGACCACCGGCGCCGCCGGGTTGCCCTCGCACAGGAACAGGTTCTCCGGCTTGATGTCGCGGTGGATCACGCCCTGGCCGTGCGCCGCGGCGAGCGCATCGGCCACCGCCGCGCCGACGTGCACGGCCATCGCCTCGGACAGCGGTCCGCGCCGCAGCCGCTCGCGCAGGGTCTCGCCGCGCAGCCGCTCCATCACCAGGAACGGCCAGCCATCGTCGGCGAAGCCGAGATCCGAGACCTCGACCACGCCGGCGTGATGGGTCGCCGCGGCCGCGCGCGCCTCGCGCAGGAACCGCTCGACCATCGCGCGATCGGCGGTGAGGTCGGGCGCCAGCCGCTTGAGCGCGAACCGCCGGCCCAGCAGCCGATGCTCGACCTCGTAGACGTCGCCCATGCCGCCCGAGCCGACGTGCGCGATCACCTCGTAGCGGCCCGCGATCACCGCGCCGCGCGCCAGGCTGGGCAGCGGTCGCGCCGTCATCGCGACAAGCCTACCTGATCCATGTCGCCAGCCGCGCCAGCGCGAGGTCGATCGTCGCATCGAGCTTGCTGAAGCAGAACCGCACCAGCCCGCGCGGCGCGCCGCGCTCGTAGAACGCGCTCATCGGGATCAGCACCACGCCGGCCTCGACCACGAGCCGCTGGCAGAACCCGAGGTCGTCCTCGTCGGGGCGCAGCCACCGCGCCATGTCCGCGACCAGGAAGTACGTGCCCTCACACGGCAGGATCGGCACGCCCAGCGCCGCGAGGCCGGCGGCGAGCCGATCGCGGCTGCGCACCAGCCCGGCCCCGAGCCCGGTGAAGTACGCGTCGTCCTGCGCGAGCCCGAGCGCGACCGCGTGCTGCAGGTTGGGCGGGGTCGTGAACGTCACGAACTGGTGGGCCTTGGTGATCGGCCGCAGCATCGCGGCGGGCGCGGTCACGTAGCCGACCTTCCAGCCGGTGATCGAGAAGGTCTTGCCGGCCGAGCCGATGCGCGCGGTGCGATCGCGCATGCCCGGCAAGGTCATCATCGGCACGTGCCGCGCGGCGCCGAACACCAGGTGCTCGTAGACCTCGTCGCACACCGCGTACGCGTCGTGGGCGATCACGAGCTCGGCGAGGAACGTCAATTCCTCGACGGTGAACACCTTGGCCGCCGGGTTCATCGGCGAGTTGAGCAGGAGCAGCTTGGTGCGCGGCGTGAACGCGGCGGCCAGCTCCGCGCGCGGCAGCGTCCAGTCCGGCGGCGTGAGCCGCACCGCCCGCGGGGTCACGCCGAGGCGGCGCAGCACCGGCGCGTAGGTGTCGTACGCCGGCTCGAGGATCACCGCCTCGTCGCCGGGCTCGCACAGCCCGAGGAAGCAGTCGAACAGCGCCTCGGTCGCGCCCGAGGTCACCAGCACCTCGGTCTGCCAGTCGACGTCGAGGCCGTAGAACCGCCGATCGTGCGCCGCCACCGCCTGGCGCAGCGCGGGCAGGCCCATCATCGGCGGGTACTGGTTGTGCCCGTCGACGACGTACGCGGCCGCGGCGTCGCGCAGCGCGCGCGGCCCGGGATCGTCGGGGAACCCCTGCCCCAGGTTGACCGCCGCGTGGGCCCGCGCGAGCGCCGACATGGCCTCGAAGATCGTGGTGCCCGAGGCGGACAGCAGCGCGTTGGTCGCCTTCATGGGGCCTCGCGATTCACCCGGGGAGGCTAGCCGATCCGGGGGACCGGTGCCGCGGGCACCCACGCTGATCGGCAGCGGCCCCGGGCTTGCTAGGTGATCGCTCGACGCGCCCGCCGCGCGTCGGAGGCCACTCGTGTCCCCACGACTCCCGCAGCCCGCGATGCCCGATCCCTCACCCCCGGCGCCCGCGCTCGAGCAGGCGCTGGAGCAGAGCCACGAGGTCCACGCCAAGGTCGAGGCCTGCGCCGACGACCTCGCGGCGACGAACGAGGCCGTCAAGGTCCAGCTCGCCGCGGGCGAGACCACGCTGTCAGCGGCGGCGACCCTGGCCGACGGCGAGGCGGTCGAGACGACCGTCCAGGAGTGCGCCGACGATCTGCAGCAGGTGACCCAGACGCTCGGCCAGGGCATCGCCGATCTGCGCGAGATCGAGCACGCGCTGGCACAGTCGCGGGCGGCGCTCGCGTCGACCAGCGCCGCGCTCCGCGAGGTCCGCGCCGAGGCCGTCGCCGCGACCCACCGCGCGCTGCACGATCTCACCACCGGCCTGCCCAACCGCGAGCTCTTCGACGATCGGCTGGCGCAGGCGATGGCGATGGCCGACCGCCGCGGCTGGTCGCTGGCGCTCATGTTCCTCGATCTCGATCGCTTCAAGAGCATCAACGATTTCCACGGTCACGCCGCGGGCGACCTGGTCCTGCGCGAGGTCGCCCGTCGGATCGGCGCCCACGCCCGCGACGAGGACACCGTGTGTCGCAACGGCGGCGACGAGTTCCTGTACCTCTTGGTCGATCCGCGCGGCGCCGCCAACGTCAGCCGGATCGCCGACGTCGTGCTGCGCACCGTCGAGCAACCGATCGACATCGGCGGCCGCGCGCTGAGCGTCCGCCCGAGCATCGGCATCGCCATGTACCCCGCCGATGCCACCACCCCGGCGCTGCTGCTGAAGTGCGCCGACCTCGCGATGTACGACGCCAAGCGCCGGGCCGCCGGGCACGCGTTCTACGTGGCGCCCCTTACCTGATCGCGCGCCCGCGCTCGCTGTGGCGATTCCGCGCGCGCGACCCGGCCAGGATTTCTTGACCGCGCCCGCGCAACCGGATACTGAACATGTGTTCATGCCGACACCCAAGCTCGCCTCCATCCCGCCCGATGCTCCGGTCGCCGCGCGCCCCGCGGTGATCGAGCCCCAGGCGCCCAGCCCTGTCCTCGAGTCGCCGCCGAGCGATGCCGTGCCGCCGCCGCTGCGCGACGTGATCGCGCTGTTCGCCGGGCCGCTCGCCGCCATCGCCTTCCCCGACGTCGACGCCGCCCTGCTCGGCCGCCACGCCGACGAGCTGCGCGCCGCCGCGCGCGACCTCGATCGCGCCCGCGCCGCCGTCGACGAGGCCCAGCGCCGGGTCGGCGAGCGCACCGCCGCCCTCGCCGGTGCCGCGCGCCGCGGCCTGGCCTACGCGCGCATCTACGCCGACGCGCATCCCGAGCTCGGCCTCGCGCCTGCGCTGGCCGGGCTCGACGCCGCGCCGGTGCCCGCCGCTCCGACGGCGCCGCGCCGCGGTCGGCCGCGCAAGCATCCGCGCCCCGAGCTGCCGTTCACCGGCAGCGACGCGCCGACCTGATCGCCAGATCCGATCGCGCGCGCCTGTATGATCGCGGACAGGGGGTCCGCGAATGAGCCTGATGGCCGTGTGTCCGAGTTGCGGCGTGGAAAACTCGCCGATGAACACCGCGTGCGACATGTGCAAGGCGCCGCTCGGCGTGGCGCTGGTCGAGAACGCCGCGCCCGGCCTGGGGCCGCTGGCGTGGATGTGGATCGCGATGGCGATCACCATCGTCGCCGAGCTGTTCGTGTGGACCTTTCGCCTGCCGCTGATCGCGATGGCGCTGATGATCTTCTATGGCCCGCTGATCGCCGCCTGGCGCGCGCGCGCCCCGGCGATGGTGCACGCGGCGCTCGGCGGCATCCTCGCGCTGCTCGCGCTCATCGTCCTCGCGCTGGTGTTCGAGGGCGCCGTCGCGCGCGAGGTGCTCACCTCCGCGATGGGCGGCACGCCCGAGGTCACCGAGTTCGACGTCACGACCGGCACGTCGCTGCTCTCGGCGTTCGTGTTCGGATCGCTCGTGATCCTCGTGGAGCTCGCGCCCATCGCGCTCGTCGGCGCCTCGGTCGGCGAGCACCTCGCGGCGCGGCGCCGGGCGCGCACCGCGCCGAAAATGCCGACCGCCCGCCTCTCCGACAAGGAGCTGGCGGGCGTCGAGCTGTAGACGACAGGACGCGACGGCGCGGCTACCCGCGCGTCACTTCCGGCGGCGGCGGCGGCCCATCACCAGGCCGACGAGGCCGGCGAGCAGCCCCGCGGTCGCGCCGCGGCTCCCGCCACCCGCGTCGCAGCAGCCGCCATCCGGCGTGCCGCCCGGATCACCCGGGCCCGCGTCCGGGCCACCGCTCGGCGAGCAACCGGCCTGCGCGACCGTGCTGGCGAACGGCTTGTTGGTGATGCCGGTGAACGACAGGTCGTCGAGGTCGATGCCGCTCGCGCCCGCCGCCTGATCGGTGCCGATGCGGAACCGCAGCTTCACCGTCTTGCCGGCGTAGGTCGTGCCCTGATCGAGCATGACGGTGTCGTAGGCCGGGTACGCCGGGTTCTGGCCGACGAGGCCGTTCTGCCCGCCCAGGACGTTGCCCGACTGGCCGTCGATCGGCCCGCCGTAGACCGACGCGCCGATGTCGGTCCAGGTCGCGCCGCCGTCGGCCGACAGCTCGATCACCGCGCCGTCCCAGTTCGAGCCCTGCCCGGTCTCGAAGTCGTGGCGCTCCTTGAACGAGATCACGAACGGGTCGGTGCCGACCACCAGGTCGGGCGAGACCAGCGAGGTCTCCGACTGGCTCGCGAAGTCGACGCCGTGCCAGGCGTGGCCGCCGGCGTCGTCGACCGCGCGCGCCCAGATGCCGTCGGCGCCGTCGCCGGTCGGGGCCCAGGTCGTGGTCTCGGTCTCGACGTCGTCGATCGTCGACGAGTTCGCGGCGATGTCGAGGTTGATGCCGCGCTTGACCGTCAGCGTACCGGCGGTGGCGCACGCGCCCGTGCTGTTCGACGCGATCGTCAGGTCGAGGGTCCCCTTCGAGGGAACGGTGTCGCCGAGCGTGACGTCGAAGCCGATGGTCGTCGACGCGAACGGCGCGAGGTCGGGCACCGCGATCGGCGCGGTCGGCACCGTGACGCCGGCGGTGGTCGTCGACACCGTCACGGTCGCGCCCGACAGCGGCGCCGCGCCGCCGTTGCGCACGGTGACGGTCATGCGGCCGGTCTCGCCAGCGTCGAGCACGCCGTCGTGATCGCAGGCCGTGCCGTCATCGATCACCACGTCGCTGAGCGCGACCGACGACGAGACGGTGAAGTCCTCGACCACGCCGGCGAAGTCGCCGGAGTCGCGCGGCGGCGACACCGCGCAGCTGCCCGCGCCGCGCCGCGCGAACGCCAGCGCCATCGAGCCGGCGTCGGCCGGGTTGGCCGCGGCCGCGACCGCGAGGATCGCGTCGCGCTGCTCGGTGTAGGTCGCGTCGGCCGGCACCATCTCGAGGCCGCCGACCACGTAGTCGGCCATCGCGCGGCGCACGTCGTCGAACGAGCGGCTCGTGCCCTTCGCGTCGCGCTGCAGCGCGGTGTAGGCCTCGAACAGCATCTCGGCCCAGATCTCGCCGGCGTTGTGAACCTCGGAGTTCTGCCCGCCGCCGTTGATCGGCGCGGTGGTCGGCAGCGCCTCGCCGTCGCTGATGTGCTTGAAGGTGAACGGATTCTTGGTGAGGTCGTGGCTGTAGGGCGCGCGCCGGATGCCGAAGTACGCGTCGCCGAGGCCGGCGGCCGCGTACTGCGCCGCGGCGAACGAGCCATCGAGGTTGTCGCCCTCGCGCAGCGTCTGGTGCAGCGCGACGAAGTCGCCCCAGCCCTCGCTCATCGCCGCGCACTGCTGCGCGCCGCACGCCGCGAGCCGCAGGTGCAGGTAGTGGCCCCACTCGTGCGCGACCACCGAGTTGTCGAGATCGCCGTCGCGCTCGACCGAGCCGACGCGGTGCAGGGTCGCGGTGACCGCGCCGCCCTCGAGCGCGGTCTTGAGCGCGGTGCCGGCCTCCTGGCTCATCGCCATCGTCGGGATCGCGACGTTGGTCGGCGGGTTGCCGTTCGGCATGCCCATCGGCCCCGCGTTCGGCTGGTTGTTGGCGATGAGCACGCCGATCGCGCCGGCGTTCGCCGCGGTCGCGGCCTTCGACGCGAAGGTGCAGGTGCCGCGATCGATCAGCACGATCTTGCCGCTGACGTTGTTGGTGATCGGCTGGCACGCGTCGGTCGCGGTGCCGCTGCCGTCGTTCGCGAGCACGACCGTGCCCGAGAGGTCGAAGCTCTGCGGCCCGAAGTCCGCGCCGCCGGTGGCGACCGAGCCGCCCTGCGACAGCGTCAGCTTGACGTCGTCGGCACCGCTCCAGAGGTACATCTGCATCGTCGGCGACTGGCCGTCCGACGCGGCGTCCATGTTGGCGTTGTTGCGCTGGCCCTGCGACGCGGCATCCTGCGCCTGCACCTGCATCGGATCACCGTCGACGCCGCCGCGCCCGAAGTTGTCCTGCTGGCCGTTGCCCGAGGCCTCGTCGAAGCCGGAGTCGTACCAGTAGTCGTGCAGGAAGTTGGTCGTGTAGAAGGCCTGCACCACCGCGGCCATCTTCTGGTTGGCCGACACCTGCGGCCCCGCGGCGACGTCGTAGGTGTAGTCGAACGTGTTGGCGCCGGTCGCCGCGGCGCGCAGGTCGCCCGAGGAGAAGCCATCGGGGCCGTCGTCGGTGTACGCGTCGATGTTGTTGCCCTGGGTCTGGGTCGCGCCCGGCGGCAGCCACGGGTCGGCGCCACCGGCCGGGTTGTGGTTGAACGGCGCGATCGAGGTCAGGGTCGGCGGGACGAACGCCGGCGTGCTGCCGTCCGGCGCGCCGGTCGGGTGCGGGTTGAAGTCCGCGATCGGGCCATCGGTCGGGCGCTTGTCCGCGCCGCTCTGCCAGACCCGGAACGACACCGCATCGGCGGCGGAGCGATCCTCGTGGACGCGAACCAGGCCGCTGCGCGCGTCGACCGCGCTGTTGAACACGCCGACGTGCCCCCCGCCGGGCCGCGGCGCCCAGCCCTCGACCCACCACGACGGCACCAGCCGGGCGCCGTCGGCGAGCAGGACCTTGCGCGCGCGCATCGTGTGGCTGGTCTCGTAGCCGACGCCGGCGCGCAGCGCGAAGCGCAGATCGCCGTGGGCATCCACGCCCTGGGCGATCAGATCGCCCGCCGTGATCGGCAGGCCGCTGTGCTTCGCCATCGCGGTCGCGAGCGCGTCGGCGGCGCCGATCGCGAAGTCGCGGCTGCGCACGCGCGCGCTGGCGACCGCGTCCTTGCGGGGCGCGCCGTTGACCGCGACCAGCGAGCTGTCGGCGCGCATCAGCACCGCGACGTCGCCGCGGAAGACCTCGAGGCCATCGACCTGCGGGCGAAAGACGGCGACCTTGGCGCCGCCGTGCAGCGTGTGGACCCGGCGCAGCCGCAGCGTGGCCAGCGCGTTGGGCGAGACCTCGAGCGCGGGCGCGATCGCCGCGAGGTGGAAGCGCGCGGCGTCCTCGGCGGTGGCGCCGGCCGGCGCGGGCATGATCGAGGTCGCGCGCAGGAAGCGCGGCGTGCCATCGGCGGCGACCGCGGTCGCGTCGACGCCGA
>JAIOQA010000171.1 GCA_021413675.1 Deltaproteobacteria bacterium
CGGCGCGTGGCGCTGCGCGATGTTCACCGAGCGCACCGTCGATCCGCGGCTGTGCGATCCGGCGCCGCCCGAGGCGGTGCTGATCGCGCCCCACGATCGCGCCAGCGACTGGTTCGCGTTCGCGGTGATGGCGTTCCGCACGCTGTTCGGCGTCGGGCCCTACGGCGGCGTGCACGCGCCCGCCGATCCGGCGCGGCGCGTGACGCTCGGCCAGCGCGCGCGGCGCGGGGTCTCGCTCTACGATCCCGAGGTCCGCGCCCCGAAGGCGAGCGCGCCGCTCGCGACCGTCCCCGACGAGCTCCACGCGATCTTCGCACCGATCTTCGCGCGCGGCGTGCGCGGCCGCTTCCCGGTCGACGCCCTCGCGCGGCTGCGGATGATCACGTGCCCGGCCTGCGGGCTCGAGCACGCGCGCCACACGTGTCCCGCGTGCCAGACCGCGATCAGCGTCCCCGCGACCATCGTCCGCGACGGCGTGCGCGCCACCCGGCTCGCGCCCGGCGAGTTCGCGCCGCGCTCGTGGCGCGTCGGGCGCGCGGCGATCGCCGGCGCACCGGCGGTCTGGCTCGACGGCGGCATGCTGTGGCGTCAGGCCACGCACGGCCCCGAGCTCGTCGGCCAGGTGCTCGCCGGCCACACCCAGGCGTGGATGTCCGCGCGACTCGGCCTGGGCTTCTACCGCGCCGGCGCGTGGACCGTCGGGTTCGTGTTCCGCCCCGACCGCCGCGGGCTCGACGATCGCGTCGCGCTGCCCCGCATCCGCGGCCAGCTCGTCGAGGCGCATGCCGCGGTCGGCGATGATCGCGCCTGGCTATTCCTGCGCGAGGCGCTGGCCGGCGTCGATCAGGTGACGTGCGTCGTCGTCGGCGCGACCGGCGAGATCATCGCGACCCACACCTCGCCCGCCGACGCCGCGCCGTGGCCCGACCTCGCGCGTGGCGCCGTCGCCGCTGGCCCGCACCTGTTCGTTCCCACCGATACCGGCGTGATCCGCCTCGACGCCGCGAACGGCGCCGTGTCCGTCGCCCGGACATTCCCTTCCACCGCAGAGCTCGTCGCCGCTGGCGACGAGCTGTCCCTCGGTCCCCGTGGGCTCGACGTACGGCGCGCCGATCGCGCGCTGCGCCTCGAGCTCTGACTCACCGCCCTGGAGGCCTTCATGTCTCGCACCACCCTGCCCCTGCCCCGCTTCTACGATCCGCGCCACGCCGCCGACTGGGGCTATCGCCCCGACGCGACCGCGGTGGCCACCGCCGCCGCCGAGTGGAAGACCCGCCACGCGATCAAGCCGTCCGCCGCCGACGAGGCGCGCATCCACCTGCTGCTCATCGACGTGCAGAAGGACTTCTGCTTTCCCGAGGGCGCGCTCTACGTCGCGGGCCAGAGCGGCACCGGCGCGGTCGACGACTCGCGCCGCATCGCCGAGTTCGTCTACGCCAACCTCGGATCGCTCACCGACATCACGACCACGCTCGACACCCACTTCGCGTACCAGATCTTCTTCCCGTCGTTCTGGATCGACGCCGCCGGTGCGCCGCTGACCGCGCACCGCGTGATCACCGCCGACCAGATCGCGACCGGCGCGGTGCGCCCGAACCCCTCGGTGGCGAAGTGGCTGTGCAACGGCAACTACGCCTGGCTGTGCAAGCAGGTGCAGTTCTACTGCGCCGAGCTCGAGAAGGCCGGCAAGTACCAGCTGTACCTGTGGCCGCCGCACTGCCTGCTCGGCAGCGACGGTCACGCGCTGGTCGGCGCGATCCACGAGGCCCGGCTGTTCCACGACTACGCGCGCGGCTCGCAGTCGTGGTGCGAGGTGAAGGGCGGCAACCCGCTGACCGAGAACTACTCGGTGCTGCGGCCCGAGGTGCTCACGCGCTTCGACGGCGCGCCGCTCGCGCAGCGCAACACGCAGTTCATCAAGACGCTCCTGGCCGCCGACGCGGTCGTGATCGCCGGCCAGGCCGCGAGCCACTGCGTGAAGTCCTCGATCGACGACCTGCTCGACGAGATCGTCGCGCACGATCGCGCGCTCGCCAAGAAGGTCTACGTACTGACCGACTGCATGTCGGCGGTGACCGTGCCCGACGGCAAGGGCGGCTTCGTCGCCGACTTCACCGGCGACGCGCGGGCCGCGATGAGCCGGTTCGCCGCCGCCGGCATGAACCTCGTTGCCTCGACCGATCCGATCGCCACCTGGCCGGGTCTCTGAATCTCGTCTCTCCACAGGAGCCACCCATGAGCAACGATCCGTCCGATCCCTTCAACAAGAAGCTCAGCGTCAAGAAGCTGCTCGACGACGCCCACACCGCCGGCACGCTGTCGACGGTCGCCAAGGCCACGCTCGAGGTCGTCGATCTCGGCGCGCAGATCCAGGCCGGCCTCGGCGTCAACGTCGACGACGTCGCCGCGAGCGAGGTCGTGCTGGTGTCGATGATGCCCGACGACTCGGGCTCGATCAGCGCCGCCGGCAACACGACCGCGGTCCGCGATGGCCACAACCTCGTGCTCGACGCGCTCGCGAAGTCGAAGCAGGCCGGCGACATGTTCGTGCACACGCGCTACCTGAACGGCCACGTGCTGTACCCGTACACGCCGCTCGGCGGCGCGGTGCGCATGACCCAGGCCAACTACCAGGCCGACAAGGGCACGCCGCTCTACGATCAGACCGTGGTGCTGCTCGGCACCGTCATCGCGAAGTCGCAGGAGTTCGCGCAGGCCGGCGTCCCGGTGCGCACGGTCACGCTGCTCATCACCGATGGCGGCGACTGCGGCTCGACGCGCTCGTCGGCGAAGGACGTGAAGGCCCTGGTGCACGATCTGCTGGCACAGGAGTGCCACGTGGTCGCCGCGATGGGCATCAGCGACGGGACCACCGACTTCAAGAAGGTGTTCCGCGACATGGGCATCCCCGATCGCTGGATCCTCACGCCCGGCAACAGCGCCGTCGAGATCCGCCGCGCGTTCCAGGTGTTCTCGCAGTCAGCGGCGGCGATCGGCGGCGCGGGTGCGCAGCTCGGCGGGTTCGCGAACTGAGTTGTCGGGTCAGTGGCGATGCGTCAGCACGACCGTGCTCGCGCCATCGCGGAGCGACAGGAAGATCACCGCGACCATGCTCGGATCCGCCCACGGGTGATCCATCCACGCGCAGAACAGCGGCTGGAGCGGCAGCTCCATCGGCGGCGCGGTGCCGCTGGTCTCGCAGACCTCGGTCACGTTGAACCAGCGCGCGGCCGGGCGGACGAGCAGGGTCGCCAGGAAGCGCGCGTTGCGCGGCTCGTTGACGAGCGTGCTGCAGGCGGCCTGGCCGGCGGCGAGCGCCGCGGCGTCGCTGACGTACGGCCCCATCGGCGGCGGGATGCTCGCGGGCGGCGGCGCCGCGCGGTGCTCGTCGGAGGCGAACTCGCCGGTCGCGATCGGCCAGCCGCCTGGCGGCGCCGGCCAGCCGGCGCGGGGCGCCGCGGTGATCGCGTCGACGCTGGGCCACGCGCCCGACGGCGCGACCGCGGGCTGCGCGGGCACTGGCCCCGATGGCGAGGGATTCATGATCAGCGCGGGCATCGCGCCCGACGGCGTCATCGTGCCCGGCACCGGCGCCCACGCGGTCGAGCCGACCTCGCCCATCGCCAGGTGCACGGTGGGCCGCGAGTCTGCCGTGTCGATCCGCGCGGGGCTGCCGTCGGACACCGCGCCGGCGCCCTCGATGACCATCGTCGATCCCGAGTGCCCGCTCGACGCGAGCCCGGCGCGGTACGCGGCGTACGCAGCGGCGTGCGCGTCGAGATCGGCGAGCGCCTGCCCGACCTCGATCATCGACTGGAAGCGCGCCTCCTTGCGCTTCTCCATCATGCGCAGGCACAGCGCGTCCCAGGCCGGCGGCACCGCCGGGTTGCGGCTCGACGGCGGCGCCGGGGTCTGCTGCAGGTGGCCGAGCACCATGTCGCGGATCTCACCCGAGAACGGCAGCGTGCCGGTGAGCATCTCGTAGAGCATCACGCCCAGCGAGTAGATGTCCGAGCGGTGATCGATCGCGCCCTTGCCCTCGCACTGCTCGGGGCTCATGTACGCCGGCGTGCCCAGCACCATGCCGTACATCGTCTTGCGGATGCCCGGCGATGGCGTGGTCAGCTTGGCGATGCCGAAGTCGAGCACCTTCACGAACAGCGGATCGAACGAGCGCGGGCACAGCTGCACGTTCGCCGGCTTGAGATCGCGGTGGACGATGCCCTTGCCGTGACACGCCGCCAGCGCCGAGCACACCTGCGACATGATGTGGCTGATGTCGTCGAGCGAGAGCCCGCCGCGGCGCAGGCGCTTGTCGAGGCTCTCGCCGTCGAGGCACTCCATCATCAGGTACGAGCGATCGCCCGCCGGCGTCGGGATCGTGCCGAAGTCGATGATGATGAGGATGTTGGGGTGGCCGATCTCGGCCGCCGCCTTGGCCTCCTGGAAGAAGCGCGCGACGGTGTCGGGATCGCGCGCCTGGTCGTCGTGCAGGACCTTCACCGCGACCTTGCGGTCGATCATCGTGTGGCCGCACAGGTACACCGTGCCCGCGCCACCGGCGCCGAGCTCGCGCTCGACGACGTAGCTCCCGATCTTGCGGCCGATGAGGTCCACGCCCCCTCCTTCGCGCTACTTGCAGCCCAGCGGTGAGACGACCTGGACCTCGCCGGAAGCCACATCCACCAGCGCGACGTGTCCGGGATTCGGACCGCCGGTGATCACGACGAGCTTGCCCTCGCCGCCCCGGACCATCGCCGACTCGCCCGGGTTGCCGAGCGCGGGCGCGGCCGCCGGCGGCGCGGGCTTCTTGGCCTCGGCCTTGTCGCCCTTCGCGGGCGGCGGCGCCTTCTCCTCTTCCGGAGCTTCGGGCGGCGCCGCCTCCGGTTCGACAGCCGCGCCGCCCCAGGCCGCGCCCAGCTCGATCGTCTTCACGACCTTGCCGGTCTTCACGTCCTGGATCGCGATCGCCGCGCCAGTCTCCTCGAGGAACGCCCACTCGGTCTCGGTGACCTGGATCGGCTCGGTGCCGTAGGTGCCGAAGTCCTTGCCGCCGACGTCCGCGAGCTTCTTGCCCTTGGCGGTGAACAGCGTGCCGCGCGCGGCCGGGCCAGCGCAGACATCGGCCGAGACGAAGATCGTCGAGCCGAGCACGCGGGCGTGGCCGCACTTGTAGTCGGCCTTGGCGTACTTGGCGGCGATCACCTTCTTGCCCTTGGCGACGTCCCAGATCTCGGCGGCGCCCTTGCCCTTCTCGGCATCGCCCGAGAGCACGACCGCGAGCGTGCCGTCGGCGTTGGCGACCGCCTCGATCGGGTTCTCGGAGCCCTTGGGCACCGCCGGCTTGAAGGTCTTGCACGCCTCGCCGACGCAGACCTTGACCTCGGTCGCGGTGGTCTCGACGCGCGCGTGGGTCTCGCCCAGCGCGCCCTGCTGCGCCGCGCTCGGCGCGCTGGCCTTCGCGAGCTTGCCGGTCGCGAGGTCCATCGAGAAGCACTCGTTCGACTCCGCGCCGTCGGAGACGCAGAAGCTGGCGGCGGCGGCGTCCGCCGAGGGGCTGCCGATCGCCGACATCTCGGCGCCCGCCTTGACGCACACCGGCGGCGGCGGCGGCGGCGGCTTGGGCTTGGCCACCTCGACCTTGGGCGGCGGCGCCGGCGGCGGCGGCTTGGAGCCACACGCAGCGAGCACGGTCATCGACAACGACGCGGCAGCGAACCCGGAGACGAGCCTCATCGGCGGCATCGTATCAGGATGTCCGCGCCGACGTGCCCCGCGCGGGTGCGTTATGCGGCCGCGGTCGCGACGCCGCACACCTCGGCGATCTCGTCGCGGTAACCGAGCCACGCCGCCAGCACCTCGGCCATCGCCTCGAGGACCCGCGGCCGCGCTGCCGCGCCGACGTGATCGAGCAGGATGCGCCACGCCGCCGCACGGTGATCGCCCTCGACCGTGCGGTGGGCCCTGGTCAGCGCCAGCGCCTCGAGCGGGAGACCGTAGTGTACGACCAGCGGATGCTGGGCCAGGGGCGGCGCTGGCCGGCGCGGCGCCGCCGGATCGAGCTCGCCGCGCTCGTGGTTCGTGCCCTCGACGAAGATCGTCGTCACCGCCGCCGCGCACTCCCACCCGCGATCGAGCGTCCATCGATCGAGCGCGGCGCGGTAGCGCGCCGCCGCCGGCAACAGCGCGACCGCCTCGAACCGCGCCAGGTCCATGCCGAGGCCGCGCGGGTACTCGAGGAACAGCTCCGGATGCGGCCGCCCCGCGACCAGCCCGCCGGTCTCCTCCTCGTAGAGGTTCGCCGCCAGCTCGCGCCGGACCGCGGCGATCGGGCACTGGACGTAGGCGCGCGCGACCAGCACCGGGAAATCTCGCACGTAGGTCGCGAACTCCTGCTCGAAGTGCAGGTGGAGGCGCGCCGCGGGCACGCGCCCCGAGGTGAACGCCGACCACGCCCAGTGGACCTTCTGCTCCATCAGCGCGAGGAGCGCCTCGCGGAACGAATCGCGATCCATGCCTCGATCGTGACGCGAGATCGCCAGAGCGCCCGTCGACGCGTGGCCCGGCGCACGGGCGCGCGCGTAACCGCCCGCGGCAACGAGCGTAGGCTGGGGCAATGAAGCTCGCGGCTGGACTCGTGGTGGTGGTGGCAGCGTGCAGCGGCAAGGGGGCCCAGGGCCCGCACGCCGAGGGCATGCCGATGATGGATCAGAAGATCGAGGCGTCGATGCACATGCCGATGGACGACGCCGCGAAGTTCGCGCCGCTCGACGTCGGCGCCGACTGGTCGACCTGGACCAAGCTGAACGCCACGCCGGTCTCGTCGCCGACCCACGGCGGCCGCCTCGTCGACACCTACGTCAACGAGATCGGCCTGGCCGCGTACAAGGACGACAAGGCCGAGATCCCCGTCGGCACGGTGATCGTGAAGACCTCGATGGAGGTGGTGAAGGGTGAGGCCACCGGCGTGGCCGGGCCGATCTTCGTCATGGCCAAGCGCGAGGCCGGCTTCGATCCCGAGCACGGCGACTGGTACTACGCGATCCACTGGGCCGAGCCGCCGGCGCCGTGGAGCGCGAAGCTCGGCGGGCCGATCTACTGGCGCACGCCGTCGCACCGCGTGAACTACTGCTTCGAGTGCCACGAGAACTACGACCGCAACCTCGGCGGCATCCCGGCGGATCACCGGAACTGGTAGTCGACGAGGTGGCGGCGCGCTTCCACCACCTCGCCCAAGAATCACCAGCCGGCACGCCCCGGCAACCCGAGCGATCCTCCCGGCTTGACGCGCGCGCGTCGATTGGCCCGACCGCTGCACTGGCGGCGGGGCATGACGCGCTTCTGTGCACTGACGATGGCGTTGCTGATGGCGTCGACCGCGCCGGGTTGCTCGCTGGTCGCGACCCACAACCGCGGTCTGGGCGTGGCCGCCGACGTCGCGTTCGCCTCTGCGGCGATCGTGATCGCGCGCGGCGAGAGCTGCGACGAAGCGGACCTGTCGTGCCTCGACGCGCAGCTCGGGCAGCACTACCTGAGCGTGCCGCTGGTGCTCGCCGGGCTGGCGCTCGGCATCGGCGCGCTCGCCAGCGGGGCGTCCGCGCCCACGCCGCCGCCGGTCAAGGCCGGGGGTGCGATGGCGATCGCGATGGACGCGGCGATGTCGCCACCGGGCGCGGCGGCGACGACGGAGGTCCCGCCGCTGCCGGCGCCGCTGCCTGCGCCGCTGCCTGCGCAATCGCCTTCGCCGCCGATCGCCCCGAAGGCCCCGCTCCCCGAGCTCCCGGTCGACGCCGACACCCTCGCGCTCGCCCGGCAGGCGCGCGATGCCACGGCGCGCGGCGAGTGCACCGCGCTGCCGCCCATCGTCAACGCGATCCGCGCGCGCGACCCGGGCTACGCCCACGCGCTGGTCATCGGCCCGGCGCTCGCGGCCTGTCTGCGCCATCAGGCGCCGCCTACGCCGGCGCCGATCTGAATCTGCGCGGCTACTCCACCAGCGTCGCGTCCAGCTCGAGCCGCACCAGCGCGTTCTCCGGCGACGGGCCGCTCGCCGGGATCGATGCGCGCACGCCGCGGATCGTGAGCGCGCCGGGCATGCCCTCGGCCGCGACCTTGCGATCGACGAACAGCGACGTGAGGATCGCCGCGAACGCATCGGTGAGCGTGCCGTGCAGCTCGCCCGCGCGATCGCGCAGCGCCGCGACCAGATCGGCGTAGCAGGGCACGAGCTGGTGCGGCGAGGGCAGACACGTGAGCTCGAGCGGGCCGAGCCCGACGTCGACGCCGACCGCCGGCGCCGACCCGCGATGGAAATCGAGATCGAGGCCGCCCCAGACCCGACCGGCGACCGCGTGATCGCCATCGCCGATCGTCAGCTGCGCGGCGGCGGCGAGGCGCAGGCCCGGACCCGTCGGCGTGGCGCGCGCCGAGACCACCGGCGGCAGCGCCAGCGTCACCGGCGACAGCCGGATCGACAGCAGCTCCTGCACGGTCGGATCGTCGTTGAAGCGTCGGTGCAGCCCGACTCGCTCGAGCTCGGCATCGAGGTAGCCGACCCGCCACAGCTCGTAGAGCAGCGCGTTGAGCGCGTCGAGGTCGAGATCGAGCGCGAGCACCGTGCCCTCGACGGGCGGCACCGTCGACGCGGCGCCGTAGCGCGGCGGCAGCACGTGCTCGGCACCGGTAGCGTCGCCGATCGCGACCGCGAGCGGCAGGGACGCGTAGCCGTTGTTGCCGATGCTGGGCGCCTCCCCGCAGTAGCGGAAGCGCAGCGTGTGGCCGCCCGGCAGCTCGAGCGGCGGCGGCGGGCCGAGCGCCGTGATGAGGCCCGCGCCGATCTGCTCGCGCGCGAGGTTGGTCGCGAACGCGTCGCCGTCGAACCGATCCGAGACCCAGTCGAAGAAGCGGTTGCCGAACTCCAGCTTCGCGCGTACCCGCACGAGGAAGCGCAGGTTGTCGCCCTCGAGCTTCGGGATGAGCGCGACGGTGATCGGCACCGACACGCGATCCAGCTCGACCGTCGCAGTCGCGCGCGCGTAGCCGTGCGGGTCGTCCTTGCGCAGGAGGCCGAGGTCCTCGGGGTGGCGCTTGCGCTCGGCCCACGCGACCTTGACGTCCGAGACCCGGACAAAGTCGCCGACCGGGAACGCGCTCATCCCGCGCAGCTGGCGGGTCAGCTCGGCCTTGACCGCGTGCGCGACCGTGCCGGGGCCGGCGTGGCCATCGTCGAGGAAGCGCTGCCCGACGATGACGCGGGTCGAGCACGGCGGGTGCGCCGGATCCTGGAACGGGCCGACCAGCTGGACCGCGCCGACCCGCCGCTCGAAGCCGCCGCGGTAGTGCGTGGTGAAGCGCAGGTAGTGCAGCCCTGGCGCGACCGGCGCGCCCGTGAGCGGCGCGCCATCGAGATCGACGGTGAGGCGCGGACCGAGATCGACCGGCGCGGTGCCGCGCAACGACCAGCTCGGCGCGACCGCGGGCCCGTCGATCGCGACCTCGAGATCGGGGCGCGCGAAGTGCGCGAGCAGCCGCGGCAGCGCCAGCGCGTGCGCCGCGACCACGCCGGCGCCCAGGCCGACCGCGAGCGCGCGGCGCGCGGCGCTCACACGACCACCATCACCGTGACCAGCTCCCAGGCCACGACCCAGAGCGTGCACGCGACGACGCTCGCGGTCATGCCGCGAGTCACCGCATCGGCCTCGGGCTTCTCGCCGCCGCCCTTGGCTACGACATCGGCGGCGATGCCCCACGCGTACATCCACACGAGGAACGCGGCGCGCACCGCGTAGCGCACGCGTTCGGGCCGCGGATCGAGGAGATCCGCGGTGAGCAGCTCCCAGGGCTGCGCCACGCCGAGCTGCCGACACACCAGCAGCCCGCCGACGATCATGCCGAGCGCGAACAGCGCCGCGACCGCGAGGTAGGTGAGGCCGAGCGCGATCCAGGTCGGGCCCCAGAGATACGAGCGCCGATCGACGCCGAGCGCCTCCAGCGCGAGGGTCTGGCGCGTCAGCCCCATCGCGCCGAGCCACGCGTTGGTCGCGCTGCCCGACGCGGCGACGAACAGGATCGCCGAGAGCGCCGGCGCCAGCGCGACGACGTAGCTGCCGCCGATCTGCCGGATCAGCGCGTCGGGGCGCACGCCCGCGCCGCCGACCTTGCTGATCACGTAGAGCACCGTGTAGCCGATGAGCACCGAGACGATCGCGTAGAAGAGCAGCGGGCGCAGCAGCGCCTGGCGCATCACGCGCCACGCGACCACCGCGAAATCGCGCGGACGGCGGACGAGCTGCAGCGGCCCGCGCGCGATCGCCGTGGCCGCGACCGCGAACGGCGCGGTCACGGGTTGCAACGCGCGCTCGATCGCTGGCCCGATCCGCCGCTTCGCCGGGCCGCGCGGCGGCGGCTTGTCGCCGTGGAGCTGGAGGTGGTCGACCAGCGCGGCCTCGAGCTTGATGAGCCATTCGCCGCGGAGCTCGTCGGCGACCGGCGCGGCGGCGTCGTCCATCGCGCCCGGCCAGTCGCTGGCGAACAGCTGCTCGAGCTTGCGATCGGCGAGCGACAGCAGGAACAGGCGGTCGGCGACGCCGGCGGCGAGCGCCACATCGTGGGTGACGACGATCGCCGACACGCCGAGCGCGCGGACCTGCTCGCGCACCAGCGCGGCGAGCTGGCGCACGCGGTGCGGATCGAGCCCGACCGACGGCTCGTCGAGGAACAGGAGCTTCCGGCGGCTGGCGAGCACCCGCGCGACCGCGACCCGCTGAGCCTGGCCACCGGAGAGCCGGCCGACCGGCGTGCCCGACTTCGCGAGCGCCGGATCGAGCCCGACGCGGGTCAGCCAGCCCGCGGGATCGTCGCGGTCGTCGGGCGCGGCGTCGTCGGTCTCGGGCCGCGCGTACCGCAGCGCGAGATCGAGGTTGCCGGCGACGTCGAGGTGATCGAACAGCGCGCCGCGCTGGGGGACCAGGCCGAGCTCGCCGCGATCGAACGTCACCGCCTCGGCGACGACGTCGAAGCCGGCGCGCTCGAGTTCGTCGCGCTCGAACAGCACGCGCGCGAACGTCGACTTGCCCGCGCCCGAGCCGCCGAGCAGCACGACGACCTCGCCCGGCGCGATGTCGAGGGACGCGTTGTCGATCAGCACGCGCCCGTCGGGCAGCGCGACCTTCAGGTGCGCGACGCGCAGCCGCGGAGCATCGGTGACATCGGATCGCGACACGCGCAGCGCGAGCATACCCCGGGTGCTACCGTTGCGTGATGCCGCGGATCGATCGACCGGCGCTGCTCGTCGTCGAGGGGCTCGCGCTGGTCGCCGCCGCGCTGGCGCCGGTCTCGATGCCGGTGCTCGGGCTGCTGGTGATCGGATCGATCAGCGTGTGGGTCCGCGGCCGGTCGTGGTTCGCGACCACCCGCGCGCCCGCGCTGCTGGTCGCGGGCGGCGCCGCGGTCGGCGCGATCGCCCTGGCGCTCGCGCTCGCGATCTCACCCGCGCTGTCGGCCCTCACCGGTCGCGCGGTGGAGTGGAGCCAGTTCGCGATCGCGCGCGGCGCGGTGCAGGGCGCGCTGGTCGCCGCGGTGTGGGTCACGGCGTTCGCGCTCGCGACCGAGATGGTCTTTCGCGGCTGGGTTCTCACGCGCGTGCGTGAGATCGCGCCACAGGTCGGGCCATCGGGGGCGATCGCGATCGCCGCGCTGCTCGAGGCTGCGATCACGCCTGGTCACGCGGCGATACGCATTGGAGCTCTCGCGATGGGCGTGGGCTGCGGCACGTTGTTCGTCGGAGGTGGCGCGCGGCTCGCGGCGCCGCTCGCGTGCCGGCTGGTGTTCGAGCTCGGCTCCGTGATGCTCACGTGGCTGGAGCTCGTGCGCTGATCGTGTACGCTTCGGGCGTGTTGTTGCCGGTGTGTGAGGGGCGGCGGTGGGGCTACTGCGATCGGGGCGGGCGCGTGCGCATCCCGCCGAAGTTCGCCGCGGCGTCTCGCTTCAACGAAGGTGCGGCGGTGGTCGCGATGGAGGGGCGACGCGGGTTGATCGATGATCATGGCGCGTGGTTGATCGAGCCGTTTCTGGTCGACGCGACCGAGCTGCACAGCGGGCGACTCGCGGTCGTCGTGCGCGGCCGGGGCTGGGTCTACGTCGATCGCGCCGGCCACGTCACGCACGCGCCGACTGACCGCCAGCGCTGGGCGCACGCCGGCCCGTTTCTCGACGGCCGCGCGCGGGTCGTGGTCGACGCGCCGATCGGCATCCAGCGCCCGGTCGGGTACCTCGATCTCGACGGCGGCTGGGCGATCGCGCCCGCGCTCACCGACGGCGACGACTTCGCCGACGGCCTCGCCGCCGCCAAGGACGGGCTCGGCCGCTGGGGCTTCATCGATCGGCGCGGCGCGTGGGTGATCGCGCCGCGCTGGGCCGCCGCGCGCTCGTTCTCCGATGGCCTCGCGCCGGTCGCCGACGACGACGGCGCGATCCGCTACCTCGATCCGCGCGGCCGCGAGGTGTGCCGCTCTCCGGTCGCGGTCCCGTCGATCGCGAGCGCGGATCTCCCGCGCTTCGCCGAGGATCGCTGTCCGGTGCCGGGGCCGGGCGGCGCGATCGGCTACATGGATCGCCACGGCGCGATCGCGATCCCACCGCACCCGCGCCACGTCGGCGGCTTCGCCGGGGGCCGCGCGCGCATCCACGACGCCGACGGGCGCACCGGTTACATCGACGCGACCGGCGCGGTCGTGATCCCACCGCGCTTCGGGATCGCCGAGGACTTCCTCGGCGGTGTCGCGCGCGTGGTCGTGGATCCGCGGCGGCCCGGCAAGGTCGGCTGGATCGATCGCGACGGCGGTTGGGTCTGGCACCCCGAGCGGACGCGGCGGCGCCGCGGCCGCACGACCGGGCGCAACGCGCCGGGCGCGCGGACCTGAGCTACCGACGTGCGGCGGCGGCGATCGGCCCCGGCCGCGCGTGCGGCGAGATGGGCCCGTACCGCCGCCAGCCGTGCGTGAGATGCCAGGTGGTGGGCATCACCACCGGCACGAACTCGAGATGTGCGCGTCGCGGATCATTCGCCCAGCCGTCGAACGCGCGCGCCGAGGCGAACGGATCGAAGGAGAGGTGGCGGGAGATCGTGTCCTCGCGGTGCCGTCGCCAGTTGTTGAGCACGTAGGCCAGCGCGTTGCGGGTCTCGCGCAGCGTGCGCAGCGGTCGCGGGTGATAGCGATCGGCGAACACGCCGCCGCGGCGGCGGGTCTGCAGGTTGAACCGGCGCGCGCACGCGATCTGGAACCCCTGCATGCCGCGCGCGAGCGACATGTGGCTGTCTGCCTCGACGATCAGGTGGACATGGTTGCCCTGCACCGAGACGTGGCAGATGCGGAAGTCGCTGCGCCGGCAGGTGATCGCGAGCCCGTGCCGCACCGCGAGCCAGCCCGCGCGCCGGCGGAGCTTGAGACCTGGCCGCGCGCGGATCACCACGTGCAGCGGGTGGCGCGCGTCGATCGCGGGCCGCACGCGATGCGGCTCGCTGGGTCGCGGACCGCGCGCCTTCCGGCCCGAGTTCGGACGCTTGCCACCCCGCGTCCGCCACGGGAGCTCGTGTTGAACCTGCTGCGGCATTGGTTGCGCCGAAATACTATCATGTCGACTTCGAGGGTCCAGACCGGATACATCGTTGACAGCCCGTACCCGTACCCGTACCCGTGCCCGTGCCCGGATCTGGGTCGGTGCCCGTGCCGTGCCCCCCCGGACCGATTCCGCTTCCGATTCCGCCCCCGCCCTAGGGGACTCGCCCGGCCGCGGCGCCCGGGACGTGCTACCGCATCGGCATGCCTCGCTCGCGCGCGCTCGCGTCCCTGCTGTTCGTGGCCTGCTCGTCGCGATCGCCCGCGCCTGCGGCTCCGGCGGTGGTGATCGCGCCTGACGCCGCGCTCGATGGCGGACCGGACGCGATGGTCGCGCCGCCGGGCGTGGATCCGCGGCTCGCGGTCGCGATGACGGCGTTCGAGCGGCTGATCCGCGCGCTCGAGGTCGCGAGCGACTGCGACGGCGCGGCGGCGAACCTGCGCGCGTTCGCGGACACCGACGACGGCAAGGCGATGGCGCGGATGAAGGACGATCCGGAGATGCTGGCGCTGGCGCAGGAGGAGCAAGCCGCGCTGGCGGCGGCCTACCCGACGCTGCCGCCGCGGCTGCAGGCGGTGATGCAGGGCTGCCGGGAATCAGCGGCGATGCAACAGGCGATCGCCGAGAGCCCGATGTTC
>JAIOQA010000172.1 GCA_021413675.1 Deltaproteobacteria bacterium
CGGTCGCGAGCTCGGCGCGGTTGTAGAGCGCGAGCGCGACGTTGATGGTCTCGGCGCCGGACGCCTTGCCGACGTCGACCGCGGCGTCGTACTCGGCCTGGGCGTCGTCGGGGCGCCCGAGATGCGCGAGCACCATCGCGCGCCCCAGCATCGCGCCGATCTGCATCGGATCGTCGGCGGCGACGTGGCCGCGCAGGAGCGCGAGCGCGCGGTCGTAGGTCGCGAGCGCGTCGCGGTACGCGCGCTGATCGTTGTAGACCGAGGCGAGCGCGGTCAGCGACTGCGCCAGCACGGGCGACGGCCCGAGCCGGGCCTCGCGGATCGCGATCGCGTGCTTGATCGAGGCGACCGCGTCGCCGTGGCGCCCTTGCTCGGACTGCAGCGCGCCGAGGTTGTGCCAGCCGTAGGCCTCGTCGGGGCTGTCGGGCCCGTTGATCCGCTGCCACTGCGCGATCGCCGCCTTGATCGTGGCGGTGCCGCGCTCGTAGTCGCCGGCGAGCGACTGCGCCATGCCGAGCTCGAGCTGCACGTCGGGCAGCCGCGTCGCGTACGGCGAGGCCGGGTCGCGCGCGCCGGCCTCGATCAGCAGCCGCGCGGCCTCCTCGAGCATCGCGACGCCCTTGGCGCGATCCGGCCCGCTGTCGATGAGCTGCGCGTGGCTGTAGAGCAGGTCGGCCTTGAGGTCGGTCGGGCTACCCGCGCGCAGGAGCGCCGCCTCCGCCGCCGGCACCAGCGCCAGCGCGTCGTCGGGCCGCCCGAGATCGGCGCCGAGCAGGCTGATCAGCCGGCGCCACGCGAGCGCCTCGCTGTAGTCGTCGCGGAGCGCGGCGGCGCGCTGGGTGATCGTGCGCAGGGTCGCGGTGCCGGCCTCGGTGTCGCCGGCCCACAGCTGCTGATCCGAGAGCACCTGGAGCGCGGCCAGCTCGGTGGCGGGGTGGCCGAGGCGATGCGCGTCGGCGGCGATCGCCTCGGCGCGCGCGAGCAGGTCGTTCTGGCGGCCCGCGGCGCTGTCGGCCTGGACCTGGGCGACCCGCGCCATGATCGCGTCGGCGGCGGCGCGCTGCTCGGGAGGTAGCGCGGGCCCGCTGGCGCGCTCGAGGGCCGCGACGTCGGCGCACGCGTCGAGCGGCGCGAGCCGGTGGAGCGCGGTGATCGCGGTGTCGAGATCGCCCGGGCTCGCCGCCGCCGCGAGCTCGCCGATGCTGGCGTCGAGCGCGGCGCGGTGCTGGGCGAGGCAGCGCGACCGGTGATCGAGCATCGCGTCGGACTGCGCGCCGCGGACCCGCGTCGCCGCGCAGCTCTCGACGGTCATGTCGCGCCACGCCCGCACCATCGGCGCGATCACCGCGGTCGCGGTCTGCATCCGATCGGCGCCGCGCCCGGGATCGATCGCGACCAGGTGGGCGCGCAGCGCGGCCTGGCGGGCGTCGCCCCACAGCGCCACGAGGTCGGGCGCCGGGCACGGATCGACGACCGGATCGTCGTGCGGCGCCATCGCGAGCGCGGTCGCGGTCGCGGCGATCGCGAGCGCGGCACCGCCGGCCGCGATCCACGGCCAGCGCCGGGGCCGGATCGCGCGCGCGAGCGCCGCCAGCATCGCGTCGAGCGTGGGGTAGCGATCCACCGGCTCGGTGGCGAGCGCCCGGCGCGCGATCGGCCGGAGCGGCGCCGGCACCGCGAGCACGCCCGGCACCGGCAGCGCGCCGGTGAGCGCCTCGACCAGCGCGACCGCGAAGCTGTACTGATCCGAGCGCGCGGTGGCCTGGCCGGAGCGCTGCTCGGGTGCCATGTACGCCGGCGTCCCGAGCACGCTGCCGGTGGCGGTCAGGTCGTCGCCGCCGAGCGCGCTCGGCGCGCTCGCGCCGGCCGCGTCGAACGGCGTGTCGTCGTCGAGGTTGACCAGGCCGAAGTCGCCGACCTTGGGCACGCCGCTGCGATCGACCATCACGTTCGACGGCTTGATGTCGCGATGCACCAGCCCGATCGCGTGCACCGCGGCCACGCCGCGACCGATCGCGATGAACATCGCGACCACCTCGCGCCACGGGTGCGGCACGCGCATCCACTCGCGCAGGGTGGTGCCCTCGACCAGCTCCATCGCGACGAACAGCTCGTCGCCCGCGCTGCCGATCTCGTAGACCGCGACGACGTTGGGGTGCGTGAGCCGGGCCAGCGCCTGGGCCTCGCGCTGCAGCCGGGCGCGGGCCGCGCCGAGCCGCGAGGTGATCGGGTGGAGAACCTTCAGCGCGACCGGCCGATCGAGCAGCGTATCGGTGGCCCGGAACACCACGCCCATGCCGCCGGCGCCGAGCTGGTCGCCCAGCGCGAAGTGGCCCAGCCGCGGCGGGGGGAGGGTGCCGCGATCGGCACCGACCTCGCCGTCTGGCACCGTTGCGGCTTCGCGCGGGTCCATGGCTCTCTATAATGCGCACATGCCGTCGGCGCCACGCGACCCTTTGACAACACTCGTCACCGGCGTGACCGGCGAACCGGTGCCCGTGATGATCGGCGAGGGGCGCTACCTCCTGGTGGCCGGCGACGATCGCCTCCTGACCGTGCCGATCCCGGCCGCCGGCGAGCTCATCATCGGCCGCGACGCGACCGCCGACATCGCGCTCGAGCACGCCAAGATCTCGCGCCGCCACGCCCGGATCCTCGTCGGGCCCGAGCTGACCATCGAGGATCTCGGCAGCACCAACGGGGTCTTCCTGGGCGGCGAGCGTCTGGCCTCGGGCGCGACCGCGCCGTGGCCGGTCGGCGAGAGCATGCGGCTCGGCCCGTTCACCGCGATCGTCGTGGTCAGCCGCGGCGGCGGTGGCCCGCTCACCGCCGACGGCGCGGCCCCGGCGTCGCTGGTGGTGCGCGATCCGAGCGCCGATTCGACGAGCGCGCTGCTCGAGCGGGTCGCGAAGCACCAGGTCAACGTGCTGATCCAGGGCGAGACCGGCTCGGGCAAGGAGGTGCTCGCGCGCCGCCTGCACGCGCTCTCGGGCCGCCCCGGCGAGCTGGTCGCGATCAACTGCGCCGCGCTCACCGGGCCGCTGCTCGAGAGCGAGCTGTTCGGCCACGAGCAGGGCGCCTTCACCGGCGCGACCCGCGCCAAGCCCGGCCTGCTCGAGGTCGCGGGCAAGGGCACCGTGCTGCTCGACGAGATCGGCGATCTGCCGCTCGAGCTCCAGGGCAAGCTGCTGCGCGCGCTCGAGGCCCGCGAGGTCTACCGCGTCGGCGGTGTGCGACCGATCACGCTCCAGGCGCGGATCATGGCCGCGACCCACCGCCGGCTGACCGACGAGGTCACCGCCGGGCGGTTCCGCCAGGATCTCTACTTCCGGCTGTGCGGCATCACGCTCGAGGTCGCGCCGCTGCGCGCGCGCCGGGCCGAGATCCCGACCCTGGCGCGCCGCTTCCTCGGCGAGGTCGCGGCGGCCGCGGGCGCGACCGCGCCCAGCATGACCGCCGCGGCGGTCGCGGCGCTGTGCAGCCATCCGTGGCCGGGCAACGTGCGCGAGCTCCGCGTCGTGGTCGAGCGCGCGCTCCTGCTCGCGGGCGACCGGCCGATCGACGTCGCGCACCTCGGGCTGGCCGCGGCGCGGCCGGCAGCGGTCGAGGAAGAGGAGAGCGCGATCGACGAGCGCGGCCTCGAGGTCCGGTTCGCAGAGGCGGTGCGCGAGCACAAGGGCAACGTCAGCGCGATCGCGCG
>JAIOQA010000173.1 GCA_021413675.1 Deltaproteobacteria bacterium
AGCACCTCGCCGAGCTTCGCGGTCTGGTCCGCGCCGAGCTCCTTCTCGCACGGATCGAGCTCCGCCGAGGTCGTGGCCTTCGCGATGCACGCGGCGGCGCTCGCCGACCACGCGTCGCGCGTGCACGCGGGCACCATCGCGGCGTTGATCGAGGTCTCGAGCGCGGCCCGGTGCGCGTCCATGCGCGCGACCTCCGGCGAGGTCGGCGCGAGGTTGCCGCGCATCATCGCGACCATGAGCGCGCCGAACTTCGCCGAGCCGAGCGCGGCGCACGCGCTCGCGTCGCCGGTCGCAGGCGGCGCGCTGGCCGCGGCCGGCGATGCCGTGGCTTCAGCCGAACCCGGGGCCGCGGCGGCCCCGGAGGCCACCGCCGAACCCGCGGCGCCCGACGCGACGGCCGAGCCCGACGCCGCCGAACCCGACGCACCTCCGTCGCTCTTGCCGCACCCGGCGATCGCCACCAGCGCGCACAGCCACGAACTCGTTCTCGACATCTGACTTCCTTTTCGTTCCGCTCGGAGCGTGGGCACGGATCACGGGGCCAGCGGCGCCGCGTCGGGCGTCGGGCCGCCGGATCCCTCGAGCACCTTGGCGGTCGTGTTCATCAGCACCGCGGCCAGCGCGTCGGCCTGATCGCGGGTCAGCGGGCACGCGCGCGCGGCCGCGTCGTCGGCGGCCGCGGCGACGCACGCGATCGTGTCCGACGCCCACTTGGTGTCGCGGCACGACTGCAGGAGCGCGTCGCGCAGCGCCGGGTGCAGCTGCCGCGCGATCTCGTCGGCGGCCGCGCGATCGGTCGGCGACGCCTTCGCGGTCGCGCTCGCGAGCTCCGCCGCGAGCCAGCGATCGACCACACCGCCGAGCTCGTCGCACGCGTGCGACCGCCCGCCGCACCCGGCGAGCACCAGCACCAGCGCGAGCGCGAGCGCGGCGCGCATCACTCCGCCAGGTAGCGTTCGAAGGCCTCGAACTGGTACTCGCGCCCGAGGAAGTCCTTGACCAGATCGGCCGCGTCCTTGGTGCCGCCCGGCGCGAGGATCGCGTCGCGGTAGCGGTGCGCGGTCTCCGGATCCATCAGGCCGCGCGAGTCGTAGGCGCTCAGCAGATCCTTCGCGATCACGAGCGACCACATGTACGTGTAGTACATCGCCGAGTAGCCCACGAGGTGGCCGAAGCTGGTGTGGAAGCGCGTGCCCTCGACGTACGCGAACGGCGTGTACTTGGCCTGCAACCGCCGCAGCGCCGCGAGCTGATCGAGCGTGCGCGGCTCGGCGGTGTGAAAGTCGAGCGACAGCGCCGCGTAGAACATCTGCTGCACCGTGTGGGTGCCGACCGCGAACTTGTCGGCGCGGCGCATGTCGTCGACCAGCGCGGTCGGGATCGCCTCGCCGGTCTTCCAGTGGCGCGCGAACCGCGCCAGCGTGTCGTGGCGCCAGGCCCACTCCTCGAACATCTGCGACGGCGCCTCGACGAAGTCCATCTCGGTCGCGACGCCCGACTGCCGGACCCAGCGGTGGTTGCCGCCGAGCACGTGGTGCATCAGGTGGCCGAACTCGTGGAACATCGTGACGACGTCGTCGTGCTCCATGAGGCCCGGGTTGTCGCCCTGCGGCCGCGGGAAGTTGCAGACCAGCACGCCCTCCGACAGCTGCTGGCCGAGGACGCCGTCGTGCAGCGCGAACTGCGCGGCGTGCTTGTACTTGCCGTCGCGCGGGTGCATGTCGAGGTAGATCCGCCCGAGCTTCTCGCCGCGCCGCACCAGATCGAACGCCTGGACGTCCGGGTGCCAGACATCGACCCGCGCCGGCACGTACTGCAGATCGTAGAGCGCGGCGGTGATGTCGAGCAGGCCGGCGAGCACCTCGGCGTACGGGAAGTACTCGCGCACCCGCTCGCTGTCGACCTGGTACTGGGTCTTCTTGATCTGGGTCTCGAGCCAGACCTTCTGCCAGTCGGCGACCTCGGTCGCGTCGGGCTGGTGCTTGCGCAGCTCGGCGAGCAGCTGCGCGTAATCGCGAGTCGCGCGCGCGGTCGCGAGCTGCCAGACCCGCTCGATGAACTCGCCGGCGCGCGCGCCCGAGCGGATCATCTTGTCCTCGGTGACGTAGTCGGCCCAGGTCGCGTAGCCGAGCAGCTTGGCCTTCTCGGCGCGCAGGGTCAGGATCTGGTGCAGTAGCCGCTCGTTGTCGAGGCCACCGCGCGAGCGCGTCGCGATGTACAGCGCGCGCCGCAGGTCATCGTCCTGGGCGTAGGCCATGAACGGGTTGTAGTCGGGGTAGTCGGTGGTGATCGTGATCGCGCCGTCGGGGCCGGGCGGGTGCGCCTCGATCCAGTCCTGCGGCAGGCCGGCGAGCCGCGCCGGATCGGTCACCGTGATCGAGCGGACGTCCTCGGCCAGGGTCTTCGAGAACTGCTGACCGTGGCGGGTCAGCTCCTCGTCGATCGCGCGCAACCGCTCGCGGGTCTCGGGATCGCGATCGACACCGGCGCGCCGGAAGTCGCGCAGCGTGTGCTGGGCAAAGCGCGCGGTCTCGGCGTCGGCGCCGGTGAGATCGACCGCGGCCAGCGCGGCGTAGAGCTCGCCGTTCAGCATCAGCTCGCTGACGAACGTCGAGACCTCCTGCTCGACCACCCGCGCCGCATCGCGGATGACGTCGTCGGGGTGGACCTCGGCCATCAGGCCGGCGAGGTTGCCGGAGTTGCCGGCGCCGACCAGCACGCGGTTGTAGGGCTCGAGGGTCGTCGCGATCGTGCGCGGCCCGGGGTCGGCGAGCAGCGCGGCGAGCGCGGCGCGGGCGGCTTCGAGGCCGGCCCGGCACTGCGCGAGGAACGCCTGCTCGGTGGCCGATGCGGCGGCGGTGCGCGAGGTCATGGTCGACGATCATAGCGCACGGCCCGCGCGCGCGTGTGGTAAGGGAACGCGCATGGCTGACGACCTGCCCCTCGCGCTCGCGCCCACCGATCCGCGCTGGCTCGCGGTCGCGCTCGCGGATCTCGACGCGGTCCACCGCGACCACCTGCACTGCGAGCGCAAGGCGGCGCAGTCGGCGCTGTCACTGGTGCGCAGCTACCCCGAGCGCGCCGAGCTGGTCGCGGCGGTCGCACGGCTCGCGCACGAGGAGACCGCGCACGTCGTGCAGGTCTCGCAGCTGCTCGCGCGTCGCGGCGCGGTGCCGGCCTACGATCTCGGCGACGAGTACGCGGCGGCGCTGCGCGATCTGATCCGCAAGCAGGAGCCGGCGCGGCTGCTCGATCGGCTGCTGGTGTTCGCGCTCATCGAGGGCCGCTCGGCCGAGCGCCTGGGCATGCTGGGCGCGGCGATCCCCGACGAGGCCACCGGCGCCTTGTACCGCGCGCTCGCGACCGCCGAGGACCGCCACCGCGACACGTTCCTCGAGCTGGCCGCGGACATCGCGCCCGGCGAGTGGCGGGCGCGGCTCGACGAGCTGTGCGCCCAGGAGGCCGCGATCATGGCGCGCCTGCCGCTGCGGCCGCGCATCCACTGACGTGTTTGCGGTACGCTGGATCGGATGAGGCGCGCCGCGCTGCTGGTGTTCGTCGTCGGCTGCTACCACGGTGCCCGCGCGACGCGCGATGTGAACGCGGCCTGGCGCGGCCACACCCGCGCCGAGATCGAGGCCCGCTGGGGCACGCCCCAGGTCGCGGGCCAGACGCTCGCGTGGTCGTACGACACGACCCGGATCGAGCTGCCGCGCGCCGCCGCGAGCCTGGCGATCACGCCGACCAGCATCGACGCGGCCGCCGCCTTCGACCCGGGCTCGATCGAGACCACCGCGCACGTCGCGGTCGCGACGCTCGACGCGAACGGCCGCATCGCCGAGCTGCGCGGACCGTCCTTGCACTGGGGCCCGCCGCGCGACGCGAACCTCCACTGGGGCACGCTGTTCGGCGCGCACGTCGGCCTCGGTCGGCTCGACTCGACCGGCACGCCGCTGCCCTCGGGCGGGCTCTACATCGGCGGCATGGTGAGCCGCACCGTCGGGCTGGTGGGCACGTTCTCGATGGTGAGCGGCAGCGACACCGGCGGCGGCGCGATCGGCTTCGCGTGGGGCATCGCGGCCCAGCAATGGATGTCGCCGCGGATCGCGGTGCGCGCCGGCCCCGCGATGATCCTCGCGTTCACGCCCGGCTTCGATCACGCGATCGGCCTCGGCGACAGCGTCGTCGACACGATCGGCCTCGGCGCCGCGGCCTCGGTCGCGCTGGTCCGCACGCGCGTGTTCGTGCTCGACCTGCGCTTCGAGCTCACGACCTCGCCGGCCGCGACCTTCGGCGATCTGGGCGTCGGCGTGAACCTCAACTGATCGCCGCCGCGTGCGATGCTCGGCGCGTGGACGATCCCGTCGAGCTCATCGGCACCGTGGTCGGCGCGCCCGCGGGCTTCCTCGCCGCGCCCCTCGGCGGCCGGCCGTGCGTGCTCTACGAGCTGACCATCGACCTCTACACGTTCGGCGTGATGAACGCGTGGACCAACCGCGCGCGCGAGCTGCGCGGCACCGCCTTCGAGCTCGAGGCCGGCGACGAGCGCGTGCTGGTCGAGGCCGAGGCCTGCGTCGCGACCCTCGACGTCGATCGCCACGTCGAGGCCAACGGCCGGGCGCGCGAGCCGCGCGAGATCCTGACCCGCTACCGCGTGCCGCCCGCCGGCGAGTTCCGGTTCCGCGAGGCCGCGGTGCTGACCGGCGACATCGTGCGGGTCCGCGGCGTCGCCGTGCGCGAACCCGATCCAGCGCCGCGCCGCGCCTCGAGCTACCGCGATGGCGCCGCGACCCGCCTGCGGATCGCGCCGACCGACGGCGTGCCGGTGCAGATCTGGTCAGTGCGGCGGCCGTAGCCGATCAACAGAGAGCAGGAGAGGCCTCGGGGCAGCGCTGGCGCAAGAGCCGCGCGACCTCGCGCTGGAGATCGGTCGCCGGGTACGGCTTCTCGAGCAAGATCGCGCCGGCCGCCACCAGCACCTGGACCTCGCGCTCGTGCGCGTAGCCGGTCGCGATCAGGATCGGCACGTCGCTGCGCGTGCGGATCTGGCGGAAGCACTCCGCGCCGCCCATCACCGGCATGCCCATGTCGAGGACGACGAGGTCGAAGGCCGCGCCGGTGGCGCCGTCGGGGCCACCGAACATCGCGGCCAGCGCCTCGACGCCGTTGCCCGCGGTGGTCACGCTCAGGCCCATGCGCTCGAGGTGCCGCCGGGTGCTCTCGCGGATCGAGGGCTCGTCGTCGACCACCAGCGCCGCGCCCTTGCTGGTCAGGGGCGCGGTCCGGGGCCGCGGCGAGGGCGCGGGCCGCGGCGACGCGGTCATCGGGAGCTCGATGTGGAACGAGGTGCCCTTGCCCGGCGCCGAGTCGACCTCGATGGTGCCGTCGTGGGCCTGGACGATGCCCCACACCGTCGACAGGCCGAGCCCGGTGCCCTGGCCGAGCGGCTTGGTCGTGAAGAACGGCTCGAAGATGCGCGCGCGGGTCGCCGCGTCCATCCCCTTGCCGTCGTCGCTGACCGTGATCCGGACGCGCCCGCCGCTCACCACCCGGGCCGAGACCACGAGCTGGCCGTCGCCGGAGATCGCGTCGGCCGCGTTGAGGCCGAGGTTCAGGATGACCTGGCCGATGTGCACCGGATCGCCGTCGACGCGCGCGTCACCGACGTCGAGGTCCTCGCGGATCGTGATCGATTTCGGCAGCGTCCGGCGCAAGAGCGGGATGAGGTCGCGGATGACATCGCCGAGCACGACGACCTGGCGGCGGTACTGACCGCGCCGGCTGAAGGTGAGCAGCCCCCGGGTCAGGACCGCGCCGCGACCGGCCTGGGCCACGATCTCGTCGAGATCACCCCGGGCGGCGGGCGCTGCGGCGTCCTCGAGCAGCAGGTTGGCGAGGTTGCTGATCGAGAACAGGATGTTGTTCATGTCGTGCGCGACGCCGGCGGCGAGCGTCCCGATCGCGTCCATGCGCTGCGCGTGGAGCAGCTGATCCTGGAGCGCCGCGCGCTCGAGATGGGCCTGCTCGAGCTCGGCCACGCGCCCGGCGAGCTCGCGCGCGGTGGTGGCTTGCGCCAGCCGGTGGACCTCGGCCCGCACCAGGGCGCTGCGCATCAGGATATGGATGAGGAGCGCGAACAGGGTCGCGGTGACGATCGCGGACGTCCACATCGTGCCGTGGGGCACCGAGCTCAGCAGCGGGATCGCGATCGCGTCGGTCACCGCGATCGTGCCGACGACCAGCGGCGTGTGCAGGAGCACGCCGGTGCTCATGATCAGCAGCGCGATGAGGATCGCGAAGACCGGCTCGCCGGTCGAATGAAAGGTGAGTAACGTCGCCGCCATCGGGCACCACAGCGCCGCCATCGACGCGTGGTGGACCCAGCGCTCGGAGATCCACCGGAGCGCGAACCCGAGCGCGAGCACGCCCAGGACGCCGAGCAGCAGCCAGTCCACCGCGGCGGTCGTGGGGTCGGGCCGGGTGTACAGCAGGCCCGCGCCCGCGAGGTAGAACGCGAGGGCGGCGAAGACCGCCGCGCCGAGCACCCGAGCGCGCTCCCGGACCACCGGAGCCAGAACCGCAGCCACGTCCACGTCGTGCAGGTCGACCATCTCCGGCCGTCGTGGAGAGGGGACTCCGCCGCGCCACCCGCCCGTGTGATCAGCGGCGCAGCTGCGCGATCGCCGCTCGCGCCGCGGCCATGACCGGATCGATCCCCGCCGCCACCTCCTCGAGGCGCGGGGTCACCGCGAGGTCGGGCGCGATGCCGGCGTCCGGCGGCAGCCCGGGCGGCATCCACGCCACCAGCGGGATGTCGAGCGCGACGCCGGACTCGGGCAAGGTGACCCACGCGAGCTCGCCGCCGTTGAGGCCGCGCTGGTTGCCGCCGGTCGGCTCGCCCACCAGCGTCGCCGCGCCGGTGCGCTGGATCGCGTCGGCGAACAGGAAGCCGGCCGAGCTGTTGTTCGGGCCGATCAGCACGAACGTGCGCCCGCCGAAGGGCGCCGCGGCGGGTGCGATCGTGCGGCCCGCGGTCGACAGCGCGGTGTCGATCAGGTTCCGGCCCGCGCCCTTCGCGACGTGGCCGGTGCGATCGAAGAAGCCGAAGTCCCACGTGTCGAGGAACCGCGCCACATCGTACGGCGCGCGCTCGTACACGACCTCGGCGCGCCGCGGCGGGAAGGTCACCGGCGCGCGGATCAGGTACGCGAGCACGGCGTCGCCGATCGCGCTGTC
The DNA here is from genome assembly GCA_021413675.1 of Deltaproteobacteria bacterium. Taxonomy (GTDB): domain Bacteria; phylum Myxococcota_A; class Polyangia; order Haliangiales; family Haliangiaceae; genus JAIOQA01. Next base: position 7,237 of record JAIOQA010000173.1, read on the forward strand.
GCCGCCCTCGTTGCGCCGCTGATCGATGATCAGGTACGGCACGCGCTTCGCCGCCAGCTGCGCGAACGCATCGTCGAGGAAGCGCTGCCACGCGAAGTCGCGCTGCCAGAACGCGAAGGTCGGCAGGGTGAGCACCGCGGTGTCGCCATCGATCGCGAAGCGCCACGCGGGATCCGCCGCGCTCGCGGCGAGCTGCGCGTCGCGGGCGGCGCGGGTGGTGGCCGCGACCTCGATCGTGCGCTCGCCCGCCGGCGTGCGCACGCGCAGCGCGTAGCGCCCCGCGACCGGCGGATGCACGAGCGGGTACAGATGATCCATCGCGTCGCCGTCGTCGCCGTGGTCGAGCTGGACCCGGCGCTTGCCATCGCTCGCGCCATCGGCGCGCAGGTACGGCAGCAGCTCGGCGACGATCGCGCGGGGCGCGCGACCATCGATCGCGTCGAGCTCGGTGCCCGCCGCGATCGCGGCGACCGCGCTGCCGGTGATCAGGAACCGATCGCCGATCAGCCGCAGCTGCACCGGCAGCTTGTCGGCGCGATCGAAGAGCTCGCGCTGGATCGCCGGCCCCTGGTTGAGCGGGTTGGTCCAGGTGTGACCGCAGCGGACCGCCGCGCCGATCCGGCTGATCAGCAGGTACATCTCGCCCAGATCCGATCCATCGGCGACCGCGGCCCGGGCCCGCGCCATCTCGGCCGCGAAGTCCGCGGGCGTCGCGTACCGGAACAGGCCCGGGTGCAGATCGGTGAGCGCCCGCTCCACGATCCGGAGATCGCGCAGCGCCTGCTTCGCGGTGAGGGTGGGCAGCGGAGCGAGCGCCGGCGCGGACGGTGGCGCGGCGGCGACTGGACAGGCCACGGTCGGACCGCGCGCAGCCGAGCAGGAGACGAGGGTCGCAGCGACGCACGCGAGGATCGATCGGGTCATGAAGCGCTCCAGGTTGGGTTCCGCCCACCGTGCGCGCGGCCGCGTCGCGGGTCGTCTCAAGCCGCGAACATCGCGAGGATTTCGCGATCTGCGACGCGCTGATGCGCGATCTGCGTCCGACCGGCCGAGCGATTCACGATCCGCGACGCGCGCCGGCCCGGAACTCGCTCGGCGTGCAGCCGGCATACGCCTTGAAAGCGCGGTTGAAGCTGGCCTTGGACGCGAACCCGACCTCGAGCGCGATCGCGAGGATCTCGCCCTCCCCGCCCAGCCGTCGCTTGGCCTCCTCCACCCGCTGCCGGTTGATGAGCTCGCTGAAGCTGACCCCGAGGCCTTCATTGAAGGCGCGCGACAGGTACCGCGTGTTGGTGCCGAGCCGCCGCGCCAGATCCGCGAGGCTCAGCTCCGGCTCCCGCCACCAGCCCTCCTGCGTCACCCGCTCCGCCCACCCCTGCCCGATCGCCGCCCAGTCCCGCTCCGCCTTCGCCGCCACCTCGACCGCATCCCCCGCCTCCACGTTCCCTTGCCCCGCCACCGCTTCCCGGTGCCCGGCATCCGTCGTGTCCGCCATGGACGTCGCAGTAGCCGTGGCCGCGTCCGGCGCCGCGTCCAACTCCCGATCCATCTCCGGCCACCGCCGCTCCGCATTCCTCCACCCCTCGATCCCGAGGAAGTACACCAGCGCCGTGAACGCCAGGTACAGCGGGAACCGGTCGAAGTAGTCCAGCCTCGCGCCCGCCACCTCCACCAGATCGAACCCGAGCTGCACCGCCACCACCGCCGCGAACGCGAGCAGGAACCCGCGCACCCAGCTCATCCGGTACTCCTCGCGCGCCGCGCTGTTGTCCTCCAGCCACCGCTGGGTCGCGCGATACCGCCGCGCCGCGAGCACACCGTACACCGCCATCGATGCGTACATCGCGCACGCCTCGACCGGGACGATCCACCGCACGTGCACGCGCTCGTCCCAGTCGTTCTTGAACGCCAGCGGCATCGCGAAGATCACCGCGTAGTAGCCGCCCTGCACCAGCGCCGGCCCGAGGTGCCAGCCCCAGCCGCGCGGCAGCGTCGCCGCCCCGAGCTGCCGCACGTACAGATAGATGAGCGGCCCGAACCCGAGCCGCCAGTCGAGCGGCGCGAAGCTCAGCCACGGGTACGCGTCGTAGAACCCGGCGTAGCCGATCGTGTACGGCGTGATCAGCAACACCACGCCGACGAGCAGCGCGGCGAGCAACCGGTTCGCGATCCGGTTGCCGCGCGCGCGGAGGAGCAACAGCGCGACGATCACGCCGTGCGCGCTGCCGAGGAGCAGGATCGTGCTCCACATCCCGAACTTGATCGTCACCGCGCCGGCAGTGTAGTCCGACGCGTCGCGACCGTCGTCAGTGGTACGTCGGCCGCTGCTGCACCGACGGATCGAGCTGCGCGCGCTCGCGGCGGTACTCGTTCTCGGTCAGCAGCTCGCCCTGGTGACCGTTCAGGCCGACGGTGGCGAGCTCCTCGAGGCGCTGGCCGGCGTCACGGCCCTCGCCGCCGTAGGTCTGGCCCGAGTCGATCTTCGTGCCATGCGTGATGTGATACGCGTGGGTCAGCTCGTGGAACAGCGCGGTGTCGCCGGTCGACATCACGTTCGGACCGTCGAGCATCTTGCTCACGCCCGGGAGGAAGTTGACCACCGCGTTGACGCCCTGGCCCTTCGTGGTCGCCTTCTGCTCGATCGCCTTCGCGGCGTCGTTGTCGCCGCTCGCCCGCGCCGCCGCCATGCCCGCCGCATCGGCGTCGTTCTCGTCGAACTTGTTGTCGCTGAGCTTGAGGGTGGTCGTGCGGTGGATCGTCTTGGTCGGGTCGTTGGGATCGACGGCCTCGTTGTTGGCCAGGTCACCCAGCAGCTTGCGACCCGCGGGCGTGGTCAACATCGTGCTCATGTCGTCGAGCGCCTTCTGGCGCACGTCCCCACGGTTGTCCTTGTCGACACCGCTCGCGTCGAGCTTGATGTCCGACTTGCCGTCGCGAATGCTGCCGTAGAGCTTCGCGATCTTCTCGAACTCCTCGGGCGACACCGCGTTGGGGCCGGTGCCCTCGCCGACCTGGAACTTGCCCTTGAGCTGTTCCTTCGCCGACTCGAGGGCGAAGTGCTCCTGCAGATCCTTGCGGTTCTGCTTCACGACATCGCCCAGGCCGGGCTCGCCGTGATCGAACAGGCCCTTGAACCAGTCGATCGCACCGCCGCCCGCGCCGCTGGCGGCGGGCGCCGCGGCGGCGGCATCGAACGCGGGCGCGGCCGCGGGCGCAGCCGTCGCGGCATCCGAGGCGAACGGATTCAGGCTGGCGAGCGAGCTGGTCAGGGACTCGAACATGGGCAGCGATGCAGACTCGCCCGCCGGCGGATGTGACGGCCCCGCGTCCCAAGTCAGCGAGATGCTTCGGCCGCGAACGCCTCCACGAGGAACTCCCAGAGCGCGGCCACCCGCGGCACCGTGCGCAGCGCCCGGTGGCCGACCAGCCACAGCTCCTCGACCGGCAAGTCGTCCCAGCCGGCCGCGAGCCCGCGCGCGACCGTGATCGGCACGAGCTCGTGGGTCCGCGAGAACGGCGCCGACGCCAGCACCACGCCGAGCCCGGCCTCGGCCGCGCGCAGCTGGCTCTGGAAGTGATTCGTGCGCAGCACCGGCACGACCTCGCCGACGTGGGTCGCGAACCAGCGCCCGGTCGGGATGTGCGCGAGCTCGGCGCCCCACGCGATCCAGCGCGCGTCGGTCCAGCGCTTGAGCTTGCCCAGCTCGGCCGCGTACGCCGGCGAGGTCATCGGCACCGCGCGGGTCTGCGCGATGCGGGTCGCGAGCAGATCGCCCGAGCGCGGCCGCATCGCGCGGATCGCGAGGTCGGCCTCGCGCCGGGTGAGATCGGCATACGCCACGCTCGCGTCGAGCTCGATCGCGACCCGCGGATGTCGCCGATGGAACTCGACCAGCGCCGGCGCGATGAAGGCATCGGTGACGCCGGGCATGGCGGTGAGCCGCACCACGCCCTCCGCGACCGTCTCGACCGCGTCGACCGCCGCCGCGAACTGCGCGAGCGCGCGCTCCATGTCCTCGGCGGCCACCAGCATCGCCTCGGCGGCCGCGGTCGCGACCGTGCCCTCGCGGGTGCGGTCGAACAGGTGCACGCCGAGCTCGGCCTCGAGCCGATCGATCCGCCGGCTGACCGTCGACACATCGAGCCCGAGCCGGGCCGCGGCGCCGGCGAGCTGCCCCGCGCGCGCGACCGCGAGGAACACGCGGATCTGATCCCAGTCGAGGGCGGCGAGCGACGGGCGCGCGGCGGTCATGCGCCATCTTGCATCCGTGCAACCTGGGGTTGCAATTCCTGGCGTTGCGATGCAACAGCGCAAGGCGCAGGGTGAGCCCATGACCACCCTCGCTCCGCTCCACGTCATCGTCGGTGCCGGCCAGATCGGCCCGCAGATCGCCCGTCGCCTCGTCGCCCGCGGCCTCCGCGTCCGCGTGATCCGCCGCAGCCCGAGCACCGATCCCGCGATCGAGACCGTGACCGCCGATGTCCGCGATCCGGCGGCCGCCGCCGAGGCCATGCGCGGCGCGTCGGTCGTCTACCACACCGCGAACCCGCGCTATCACCGCTGGGGCCAGGAGCTGTTGCCGCAGAACCGCGGCATCGTCGCCGGCGCGGCCAAGGTCGGCGCGCGCGTGGTCGTGCTCGACAACCTCTACATGTACGGCACCCCGCCGGGCGGCGTGATGCGCGAGGACTCGCCGATGAACCCGCGCAGCGTGAAGGGCGGGCTGCGCGCCCAGGCCGCGACCGAGCTGCTCGACGCTCACGCCCGTGGCGACGCACAGATCGTCATCGCGCGCGCCGCCGACTTCTTCGGCCCCGGGATCCTCAACTCGCTGCTCGGCGAGCGGTTCTGGAAGAAGCTGGTCGCGGGCAAGCCGATCGAGGTGCTGGGCGACGTCGACCAGCCGCACAGCTACTCGTACGGCCAGGATGTGGCCGACGGCCTGGTCACGCTCGGGCTGTCCGAGAACCGGACCGACTACGGCCGGGTCTGGCACCTGCCGACCCTGCCCGCCGAGTCGACGCGGGTCTGGGCCGCGCGCTTCGCGACCGCGTTCGGGACCACGCCGCGCTTCCGCCGGCTCACGCCGTGGATGCTCCGGATGTTCGGCCTGTTCATCCCCGAGGCCAAGGAGCTGCCCGAGATGGCGTACCAGTGGGAGGGCCCGTTCCTCCTCGACGACAGCGCGTTCCGCGCGCGCTTCGCCGCCGCGCCCACGCCGCTCGCCGATGCGGTCGCCGCGACGATCGCCTGGGCGCGCGCCACGTATGCTCCGGAACGCGACGAGGCCCCGCTCGCGCGAGGCCCCGTCGGTCCGTCTACAGCGGCGCGCTAGGCGCCAGTCAGGCTCACATCACGGCAGGAGCACCGGCAGGTTGTAGGCCTTCACCAGCCACACCGCCATCTCCGAGCGACGCTGGGTCTTGGTCGGGCAGAACTTGCCGCCACCGCACCCCGTGTCGATCCCGCGATGCGCCAGCTCCTCGATCCACGGCGCCAGCGGATCGGCGGCCGGGACGTCGCTGAACATGCCCACCGCCGGCGGCGGCACGTAGCTCGTGCCCTCGAGGCCGCGCAGCACGATCTCCGCCGAGGTGCCGCGTACCATCGCCGCGTTCGGGCAGAACGTCGTCGGACCGCAGCCGTCCATCAGGCCGCGCGTCGCGATGTCCTCGATGAACTCCGCGCCGTACGACTCGGGCGCGACGTCGTTGAAGATCAGGCCGGTCGCCGGCGTCGGCGAGTACATCGCGCCGAGCAGCGCGCGCAGGCCCCACACCGCGTAGTAGTTGCGCGGCAGCGGCAGCGTCGGGCAGAAGTTGCCGTTGCCGCAGCCGTACGCGATGCCCGCGCCGGCGAGCGCGTGGATGTACGGATCCGCCGGGTTGGTCGCCGCCACGTCGTTGAACGCGACGGTCACCGCCACCGGCACCGCCGGCACGTCGTACGGCGTGTCGGTCGCGAGGTCGAGCTGCACCTGGCGCAGGCCCGGGGTCAGCGTGGCCGCGTCGACGTTCACCGTGACGATCGCGCTCGAGTGCGCCGCGACCGTGACCGGGCTCGGCGACTCGCTCATCCACGGCAGGTCGCGCAGGCACGAGGTCTGCTCGCCCGAGGCCGCGACGACCACCGAGCTCTTCGCCTGGTTCACCGCGAGGAAGTTGCCGTCGCAGTCGAGCTCGAGGCCGGCCTGCTCGTAGTCACCGAACGCGGCCGCGCCGTTCTCGGTGAGCTCGAGCGTACCGACCACCGAGAGGTCAGCCGAGTCGATCACGTACACGTCCGGGTTGCCCGCCGCGTCGTTGGTCAACGCGAACAGGTGACCGGTGCGCGAGTTGTAGGCCAGGCCCGAGGTGTTGAGCCCCAGGAAGACCGCGCGCAGGACGGTGCCCGAGCGATCGAACTGCACGATGCGCCCGTCGGTCCACGAGCCGGCGTAGAACGTGTCGGTCGCGTCGTCGTAGGCGAGGCCGCGCTCGTTGGTCCCGAACGACGGGCAGATCACGTTGCCCGTGATCTGTCCCGCGACCGGATCGACCTCGTGGATGCAGTCGTCGCCGCCCACGTTGAGCTGCCACAGCGTGCGGTTCACGGTGTCGTACGTGCCATCGGCCGCGAACACGTTGTCGTAGAGCATCTGGATCGTGCGACCGGTCGCGACCTGCGCCTTGAACTCGTGCAGCTTGGAGTCGCCGTTCAGCCCCGCGATCGCGCCGACCCAGGTCGAGTCCGCGTCGCGGTCGTAAGCGATGCCCCACGCCCCCGGCACGCCGACCGGGTACAGGCCGCCGACCGCCGCCTCGCGATGGCGGACGTTGAAGGTCGGCACCGCGAGGTGATCCTCGGCGGCGTCCGGCTCCGACAGGCCCTCGCCCTCGACGCGCAGGTGCGACGTGTCGAACGGGCCGTTCGGCCGGTTGCCGATGCGCGCCTGCGACTCGCCGAACTCGACGGTCGCCGGGGCGCCGCCGCTGTTCGTGAGGATGAAGCTGGTCGAGCCGGTGCTCTTCCACGGCACGCGCAGGCGCAGCGACGTCGGCGTCGCCGAGATCTTGCCGGCCGGCAGCTCGAGATCGTAGCGCCGCGCGCCGTTGATCTGCGGGATCACCAGCTGGGTGACGGTGCCGTACTTGTGCGCGGTCGCGGTCAGCGTCTGCGGCGCCGCCGGGACCCAGGTCATCCAGAAGCCATCGGGCAGGTTCGCGTCCTCGGGCGTCGCGTGCGAGGTCACGGTCTGACCTGCGACCGCGATCGTCGCGCCGTTGACCGGCGCGCCGGTGTTCTCGTCGACCACCGTGCCGAGCACGAGGCCTCCGAGCTGGTACTCGCACGCCGAGACCGTGCTGATCGTGACGTTATCGAGCTGCCACCAGACGTCCTGGTCCGCGGTCGTGTAGACGAAGCGCACGCGCGCGTCGGCGACGCCGTTGGCGGCCTGGGTGCCAAACACCGCGTGGCCCTGGGTCGTGCTCGACTCCTCGGCCACCGGGACCCACGCGGTCCCGTTCCAGATCTCGATCCGCGCGAGCGTGCCCGCGACGAACACGAACAGCTCCTGATCGAGCTCGATGCGCAGCGCCTCCTCGGGACCGAGCCCCGACAGATCGATCGGCGGCGAGGTCAGGGTCGTGTTCATCGCCGAGCCCGGACCGCAGGCGTTGGAGTCAGCGCTCGCGAAGCGGCCGAGGCCGCCGGTGCGGTTGCCGAACCCGCTCGGGTCGGCGTCGGTCCAGCCCGGGAACGGCGACTGGCAGTTGGTGGTCGCGGTGTCGACGGTCCAGCCCGCCGGCGGCACGCCCGCCTCGAACGGCTCGGACACCAGCGCGGCGATCGTCTGCGTGTAGCCCGGCGCGTTGCAGGTGCCGAGGTTCACGTCGAGGCCGAAGCTGACCAGCAGCGAGCCCGACACCGGCGTCACCGGGCGGGTCGCCGACAGGTAGCCCGGGACCAGCGGCGTGACGGTCGCGGTGTAGTCGGTGCCGCCGTAGAGCGACGCGGCGTAGTAGCCGGTCGTCGGATCGGTGAACGCGACCACCGGGGTCGCGCCCGCCGCGGTGAACGTCACCTTGGCGTAGAGCGGCCAGAGCGCGTGGCTCGCGTCGTAGACGTAACCGTGGGTGTCGACCACCGGCGCCGCCTCGAGGGCGAAGTCGGCGGTGAGGTGATCACCCTCGGCGACCACGAGGCCGCTCTGCGTGCTCGGGAAGTAGCCGATCTTCTCGGCGCGCAGGTCATACGTGCCCGGGAAGAGGTTGATCGAGTAGTGGCCGTCCGAGCCGGTCAGCGCCGAGAACGTGCCGGCGCGGACGCGCGCGGCCTTGAGCGGCGCGCCGTTGGCGTCGGTCACGATGCCGCTGATCGAGCCCACGCCCGTGGCCTGGCAGTTGGGCAGCGAGAACGACGCGATGCGGGTGCGCCAGTTGATGCCGCCCTCGGACCCCATGTACTCGCCGGTGAACCAGAACGTGCAGTCGTCGGTCTCGTCGACCGACATCGAGAAGTAGTCGCCCCAGCGCGAGAAGCCGTCCTCGGACGACGCGCCGGTCACGATCTCCGCCTCGCCCTGGCCGAGCTCGCCCACGGGATCACCCGCGAGGCGCGCGGCGTAGCGCAGGGACGGGAACGTGGTCTCGCTCGAGACCGAGTAGCCGACCGCGATGTTGCCCGAGCCGTCCATCGCGACCGAGCCCATCCAGCGGTGCTGGCCGTCGTTCGGCGCGTAGGTGCCGGTCTGGAACAGCTCCGGCGTGGTCGACGGGTTGCGCAGCTCGGTCCAGCGGATGCCGGCCTGGCCGCCACCGGCGTTGACCGTGTGATCGACGACCAGCGACTCGTGATCGCCGAAGTTGCGATACGCGAGCCGGTACATCGTGAACGGCGACAGCGCGTCGAGCTTGTTGGTCGTGCCCGGCTGCGGGATGCAGCCGTCGAAGCAGAGGTTCGCGTCGAACTCCGGGGTCTGGATCGCGAGCGGGCCGCTCAGGGTCGACTGGCTCGGATCGGTCCAGTCGACGTGCATCGCCCAGAGGTCGTACTGATCGTGCGACGGATCGGGGCTCGCGCCCTCGAGCTCGTCGTCCGAGGCGTGGACCAGGTAGTTCGGCGCGCCCGCGGGCGGCGGCATGCGGCCCTCGAGGTGCGACGGCAGCACCGAGTCCAGGTTGGGCAGCGCCGGGTCGCTGAGGTTGAAGCGCACGCCACCGGCGGGCAGGCCCTGCACCATCGACTCGCGATCGAACGCGATCACCGCGTTGGTGAACGCGCCGCTGTTCGCGAACTCGCGGATCGTGAGGTAGTAGCCATCGGGCCACAGGCCGAGCTTCGGGTAGTCGTTGATGCCGTTGGAGGTGATCAGGTAGTCGTAGACGTAGTAGGGCCCGAGCGGGTCCGGCGTCTGCGAGATCGCGAAGCACTGGTGGCCGTCGTTCGCCAGCGCGAACTGCGAGAACACCCAGCGATCGGCGAGGCTGTCGTAGATGACCAGCGGGTCGCCGCTGTTGCTGGTGGCGCAGTCGCTGCCGGCGAACCCGGTCCACGGGGTGTTGCCGGCCGACGGGCCGGCGAGCAGGTTGCCCTGCTTGTCGTAGACCGCGAGCGAGAGGTTGACCCACTGCACGTAGTTGTTCGGCCCGACGTCACCGTTGGGATCCGGCGGCGCGACCTGGCCGCCGATCACGGCGAGGTTGTCGAGGTTCGACACGCCGTCGAAGCTGAGCGTCGGTGACGGCGCGAGCGCGACGCGGTTGCGCTGGGCGACCGGGTCGACGGTGGTGCCGGGCTTCTTGCGGAGCGTGCTGCCGATCGGCCCGCGGTGCAGCGGCACCTCGTGCGCGGCGCCCTTGACGAGCGACGTGCGCGGCGCGTTGTGGAGGATCGAGCCGAGCGGCGCCGAGACGCCGCGCGCGACGGGATAGACGACCTTCGGCTTCTGCCGGCTGGCCGGCATCCCGCCGTGGTCAGGGTCGAACCAGGACGGGCGAACGCCGCTGGTGTCGACGATGGTGGAAGGGTGATCGGGCGGATCGCCGCCGCCCGGGTCAGATCCTGAACACGCAGTTGCGGCGGTCGTGATCGCCAGCAATGCGGCCCAGACGTAGTGCTTCCCAAATCCCTGCACGATGCTTCCTCCTCGGCGCGACGAACGGCGCTGCCGCGCGCGCGCGAGTGCAAGGAGCGGTGCTTCGATCGACGCAAGTCTTGCGACGGGATCTTCCGTGAGGCAGCGAGTGGCGACCTCTGGCAGACCGTCAGCGCGCTCGCGTGCGCGATCGCAGAAGTCGCGCACGACCCGTGTCGGCGCATACCGCGAGGCGCGCCGATGATCGTGGCAAATCCTGATGTGTCGACGGTGTCGTGCGTATCTGACAGCACGTGGCAAGCGTGGATCGTGGCGTCTTGCCCCGGTGCTGTGCCGGTCAGGCGCAGCGCTGCGCGACGCGCGATCGTCGTCGGCCGGTAGCGTCCTGGTGCTACCGCTCTCACGCGCGCGGCATTCCGCGCGCCGATGGACGAACTATGCCGTCTTTCGCACCGTGGCGCCGTAGCGCATGTCGATGCCGAGGATGTGCGAGGACAGCCAGAGCTTGAGGAAGTGGAAGAAGTCGATCGACAGCGCCGAGGCCGGCCCGGCGACGAACGCCTTGCGGTGCGCGTCGAGCTTGTCGAGCAGGTTCTTGTGGATGACGCCGTGGTTCTTGCGATCCGCGTAGTTGATGCTCTCCATGAACATCTCCTCGCCGCGGAAGTGCTTCACCGTGTAGCGGCAGAGCTCGTCGAGGGTCGCGATGACCGTCACCTTGCTCGCCTTCGCCTCGCACTCGGCCTGCAACCGGGCCATCAGCCCGAGCAGCGTCTTGTGCTCGCGGTTCATCTGCTCGACGCCGATGTCGTAACGGGGATCCCAGTCGAACAAGCCCATCGCAGCCCTCCTGGCGCGGAAGCGACCGCGCATGAGGAGGACTCGGCAGCGCGCCGCGCCCATCGAGGGGGCGCCCCCGCGGCACGGCGTCGCAGGCGCGGCTCCGCGCGCTAGAACGTGCTGTTCGGGTTCTTGCGGGTGGTCTCGACCTCGCGGATGCAGTCCCAGTGCTCGACGATGAGCCCGTCCTCGATGCGGAACAGGTCCGCGAACGCGACGTGCTTGCCGGCGAAGATGCCCTCGGAGTGCGTGAACACGAAGTTGCCCTCGGCGATGTACCGATAAGTCTTCTGGTACTCCATCGTGAGCCCGGCTTTGGCCAGGTCCGCCATCGCCTTGCCGAACCCTGCCAGCCCATCGCCGACGCCCGGGTTGTGCTGGATGTACGAGGTGGGGCTGATGTACGCGGTCAGCCGGTCCATCTTGTGGTGGTAGAGCACATCGTCGAAGAACCGCATCACGAGCTGCTTGTTGGCCGCGGTCTTGTCGCGATCGACGATCTCGGTCGGCCCGTCGATCTGCGAGTGGCCCGACACGGTCTCGAGCTGCTCGGGCTGCTGCACGTCCCAGTGCTCGACCAGCTTGCCGCCGGCGACGCGGAAGATCTCGAAGCCGATGAGGTTGGTCGGCCCGACGCCGGTGACGCGGTTGTGGACGACGACCAGATCGCCCTCGGCGATGGTGCGCACGGTCTTCGACGCGAAGCCGGGCGCGCCAAGGACCATCTGGCGGATCACCGCCGAGCCGTCGGGCATCATCGCGTTGTGCTGGATGTAGCCGGGATCCCACCAGCGATCGATCGCGGTGAGGTCGCGCTGCTCGAGCAGCTCGTGGAGGGCGGTCTCGACGACGTGCCTGGGAGAAGGTGTGGACATGGTGGTGCTCGCGGTGGGCTGGGAGGGGGTGCCCGTGGTGGCACAGGCGGAGGTGGCGACGATGGCCGCCAGGAGGTGGGTGCGGAGCTTGGTCATCGCGTGGGTGAGCCCACCGTGCGCCCGTCGGAGGTCGTCCGGTAGGCACGCCAATCAGTGGTCACCGTGCGATAAAATCGAACAATGCTGGAGCACCTCCGCGCGCTCGCCGTGTTCGCCCGGGTCGCCGAGCTGGGCTCGTTCCGCGCGGCCGCGCGCGCCCTCGCGCTCTCACCCTCGGTGGTGAGCCACCACGTCAGCGAGCTCGAGCGGCGGCTCGCGCTGCCGCTGATCCATCGCTCGACCCGGCGGCTCGCGCTCACCCCCGATGGCGAGCGGCTGCTGATCGCGGCGCGCGAGATGGTCGACGCCGCCACCCGCGGCATCGACGCGGTCAGCGGTCGCAGCGCGACGCCGACCGGCGCGCTGCGCCTGACCGTGCCGGCGTTCCTGGCCGAGACCGCGCTCACCCGCGACCTGGCGGCGTTCGCGACCGCGCATCCCGGCGTGACGCTGACCGTGAGCTTCACCGACCAGCCACGCGACCTCCTCCGCGACGGCCTCGATCTCGCGCTGCGCATCGGCAAGCGCGAGGACAGCAGCCACAAGACCCGCAGCCTCGGCGAGATGCGACGGGCGCTGGTCGGCGCGCCGCGCTACCTCGCCGGTCGCACGGTGCGCGCGCCGCACGATCTCGCCGCGTGCGATCACATCGTGCTGAGCACCCGCCCCGCCGAGCTCGTGCTGACCTCGGCCGGCGCGCGCCCGGTCACGATCCCGCTCACGCCGCGCGTCTCCGTCGACAGCGCCGCGGCGATGCGCGAGCTCGCGCTCGCCAGCACAGGCCTGGCCACCGTGCCCGAGGTCCTGGTGCGCGCCGAGCTGGCGCGCGGCCGGCTGGTCGAGGTCCTGCCCGACTGGCGCCCGGCGGCGATGCCGGTCTACGCGATCTGGCCCGGCAACGCCCAGCGCGCCGCGCTCACGCTGCGGTTAATGGAGTTCATGGCGCCGCGCGTGGTCGCGCTGTTCGCCGACACCGCGCCCGAGCCGCGCCCGCGGCGGCGGTAGACGACGCCCAGCGCGGCGCGGCGGCGGCCGATGACCTATCCTGAGCGCGTCCTCAACCCGCGGCTTGACCATGTCCCGCCCACGCTTGCTCGTCACTGGCGCCTCCGGCTTCATCGGCCGCCACATCGTCGCAGCGCTGCAACACACCCACGAGATCCACGCCTTCGCCCGCCGCGCCCCGCACGAGGCCCGCGCGCCGGAGGGGGCCAACATCACCTGGTACCAGGTCGACCTCGGCGACGACGGCCCGCTCGACGAGGCGTTCGACCGGATCGCCGCCGGCGGCGACCTCGACCACGTCCTCCACCTCGCCGCCTACTACGACTTCACCGGCAAGGACGACGCGGAGTACGAGCGCACCAACGTCCTCGGCCTGCGCAACGTCCTCAGCCGCTGTCGCCGGCTCCACCCCAAGAAGTTCGTCTTCGCCAGCTCGCTCGCGGCCTGCCAGTTCCCCGCGCCCGGAACGGTGCTGACCGAGCGCAGCCCGGTGAACGGCAGCCACCCCTACGCCAGGTCCAAGCGCGTCGGCGAGGAGATGCTCGCCGAGTTCGCCGCCGAGGTGCCGGCGGTGATCGTGCGGATGGGCGCGATCTACTCGGACTGGTGCGAGTTCACGCCGCTCTACGCGCTGATGCGGAGCTGGTGCTCGACCTCGCTGCGCGCCCGGATGATCGCCGGCCGCGGCACCGCGGCGCTGCCCTACCTCCACGTCCGCGACGTGGTCGGCTTCTTCGCCCGGGTGCTCGAGCGCGCCCGCGACCTCGGCAACGGCGAGGTGCTGATCGCCAGCCCCGATCAGGCGACCTCGCACCGCCAGCTGTTCGAGGCGACCCTCGACGCCTACGCCGGCAGCCACCCGCGCCCGCGGCTGATCCCGCGATACCTGGTCCGGCTGGGGCTCCACCTGCTCGGCCTCGCCGGGAAGATCGCGGGGCGACCGCCGTTCGAGCAGCCATGGATGGCGGACTACGTCGACAAGGCGATGCCGGTCGACGCCAGCCAGACCCGGCAGCGCCTGGGCTGGGCGCCCAACCCGCGGTTCACGCTGCTGCGGCGGATGCCGTTCCTGGTCGAGAACCTCAAGACCCAGACCCACGAGTGGAACCGCCGCAACCTCGCGGCGATGAAGTCGGTGCAGGTCCCCAACCACCTGCGGATCTTCCAGCTGCTCGAGACCCACGAGCGCGACCTGGTCGAGGTCGCGGTCACCGCCTGCCGCGACCCCGAGCACCTCGAGCGCTTCCCCAACTACCGCCACTTCACCGACGAGGAGCTCGCGACCTCGGCGCGGCAGACCTTCACCCACCTCAAGAACGCGATCCGGACCCGCGAGAAGGCGGTGTTCCGCGCCCACTGCGAGGCGCTCGCCGAGCGGCGGTTCGCCCGCGGCTTCGCGGTCGAGGAGGTGGTCGACATCAACGAGGTCAAGCGCGACGCGTGCCTGCGGGTGCTGCTCGCCGATCCGCGCGCCCGCGGCCTCGAGGCGGCGCTGATCGACGCGGTCCACGGCACCTTCCGCATGGGCATCGACCAGCTCCACGACACCTTCGATCAGCTGTCGGGCCGGTTCGTCCCGCTCGAACCGCCGGGGTAGCGGCACATCCCCACGGCGGCCCGCGGGGCCTCGCTCAGATCGTCGCGAACGCGGCGTCGGAGATCTGGATCGGCAGGCGGTCCTCCTTGCCGATCTGCTGCGCCTTCATCGGCACGGTCGCGACCACGTTCTGCGCGTAGAACTGCGCGGCGTAGCGCTTGCCCTCGTAGAACGCGCGGTCCGGGTGATCGGCCGCGAGCTTCTCGCCGGCCGCGATCGCGATGACCGCGGCGTCGAGGAGCAGCCAGCCGATCGCGGTCTCCGACATCATCTCGAGGTAGCGGTTCGCGGCGAGCGGCACCAGCTCGAGCTTGCCGCCCGACGACCACTGCAGGAACCGCATCGCGGTCGAGGTCAGCGCCTCCATCGCCTGGCCGAGGATCGCGATCTGATCCTTGAGCACCGGGTGCTCCTTGTTGGCCGCGACGAACGTGGCGACGTCCTTGGCGAAGGCCTGGACGTTGGCGCCGCCCTTCTGGCCGAGCTTGCGGCCGACCAGGTCCATCGCCTGGATGTGGTTGGTGCCCTCGTAGATCGAGAAGATCTTCGAGTCGCGGCAGTACTGCTCGACCGGCCAGTCCTTGAGGTAGCCGGCGCCGCCGTAGGTCTGGATCGCGGTCGCGCAGATCTGGAAGGCCTGATCCGAGCCGTAGGCCTTGATCAGCGGCACCAGCAGATCGACCTGGCCCTGGTGGTAGGCGGCCTCGGGGTTGTCCTCGCCGAGCACGCGGACCTTGTCGATGTGGGTCGTGAGCTTGACCGACAGCGCGCGGATGCCCTCCACGCGGGCCTTCATGTCGAGCAGCATGCGGCGCACGTCGGCGTGCTCGATGATCGACACGCGCGGCGCCGAGGCATCCTTCCACTGCTTGATGCTCGAGCCCTGCTTGCGGTCCTTCGCGTACGACAGCGCGTTGAGGTACGCCGACGACGCCACCGCGAGGCCCTGGATGCCGACGCCGATGCGGGCGAAGTTCATCATCAGGAACATCTGCGAGATGCCCTTCTGCTCGACCCCGCCGACGACCTCGCCGATGCAGTTGCCGTTCTCGCCGAAGTTCAAGATCGCCGTCGCCGACGCCTTGATGCCCATCTTGTGCTCGATGCCGCCGCAGGCGACGTCGTTGGGCGTGCCGTCGAGGCGGACCTTCGGGACGATGAACAGCGACAGGCCCTTGGTGCCCGGAGGCGCGTCATCGGTGCGCGCGAGCACGAGGTGGATGATGTTCGGGCTGAGATCCTGATCGCCGCCCGAGATGAAGATCTTGGTGCCGCTGATCGAGTACGTGCCATCCGGGCGCCGGACCGCGCGCGTGGTCGCCGCGCCGACGTCCGAGCCGGCCTGTGACTCGGTGAGGCACATCGAGCCCGCGAACGTGCCGTCGTACATCTTGGCGAGGTAGCGCTCCTTCTGCTCGGGCGTACCGAAGCGCTGGATGACCTCGGCCGCGCCCTGGGTCAGCGCCGGGTACATGTTGAACGACGTGCACGCGCCGCACATCATCTCCTCGGCGAGCGAGTGCAGCGTGAACGGGCCGCCCTGGCCGCCGTCGTGCTCCTCGAGCGCGAGCGAGCGCCAGCCCGCGGCGTAGAGCGCCTTCCACGCCTCCTTGAAGCCGGCCGGCGTGATGACCTTGCCGTCCTCGAGGCGACAGCCTTCCTTGTCACCGGTGCCGTTGAGCGGGCCGAGCTCCTTGGTGACCCACGCGTAGACCTCGCCGAGGACCGCGTTGACCTCATCCTCGCCCCAGTTGGCGTAGATGCCCTTGCCGAGCAACTCCTGCAGCTTGAACTGCTCGAAGAGGAGGAACTTGAAGTCGCGAAGATCGGCCTTGTAGTAGTTGAGCGGCTGGGACATCGGAACCTCCGGGGGCAGTAGCCCGGCGTCGCGCGCCTGGGCCCTCGTTGGACTCATGAATGAGTCGTCATTCATTTTATGGCCCGGGTGCCGCGACGCGTCAACTGGGTTGCGTGATAACGTCGGCCCCGATGAGCGCAACAAGCCGTATTTCCTTGGAAAACAAGGTAATCGTGGTGACTGGTGCGAGCCGCGGAATTGGCGAGGCGATCGCCCGAGCCTGCGTCGAGGCAGGCGCCGCGGTCATGATCGCGGCGCGCAAGCAGCCCGACCTCGATCGCGTGGTTACCGACCTCAAGTCAGTAGCTCCCGACGCGAAGGTCGCCGCGCTGGCCACGCACACCGGCAAGGAGAGCGACGTCATCGCGCTGTTCGATGCGGCGATCGCGCAGTTCGGGCGCGTCGACGGCGTGGTCAACAACGCCGCGACCAACCCGTACTTCGGGCCGACGATCGACATCCCCGACACCGCGATCGACAAGACCTTCGAGGTCAACGTGAAGGGCTACCTCTACTGCGCGCGCGCGCTGGCGCGGCACGCGCAGAAGCGCGGCGGCGGCGGATCGATCGTGAACATCGCCAGCGTCGCCGGGCTGCGCGCCGCGCCGATGCAGGGCGTGTACGGCATGACCAAGGCCGCGGTCATCTCGATGACCCAGACGCTGGCGTTCGAGCTCGGCGGCTCGGCGATCCGCGTGAACGCGATCGCGCCCGGCCTGGTCGAGACCAAGTTCGCCGCGGCGATCGTGCAGAACCCGATGCTGCGCGAGCACGTCATCAAGCGCACGCCGCTCGGCCGTCATGCCCAGCCCGAGGAGATCGCGGGCGGCGTGGTCTACCTGCTGTCCGACGCGTCGTCGTTCACCACCGGCACGGTGCTGGCGATGGACGGCGGCTACACCTCGACCTGAGGCCTCACGGGCGCGGGCGGCGCAGACGCGTTAGCCTCTGCGCGATGCCCGTTGAACATCTGGCCCCGCTCGGCCGTCGATCGCGGATGATCCGCACCGCTCCGGGCGCGCTCGCGCTCTGCGCCCTCGCGCTGTCCTCGTCGGCGGCGATCGCCAAGCCCGCCACCGGCACCGTCAGCGGCACGGTCGTGTTCGCCGGCACGCCGCCGGTGCGCAAGAAGATCGTGCGCGACAGCGATCCGGTGTGCGCGAAGACCGAGGGGCTCAGCGAGGACATCGTCGTCGGCGCCAAGGGCGGCCTCCAGGACGTCCTGGTGCGCGTCGTCGGCGTGCCCGGGAAGTTCCCGATCCCCCAGACGCCGGTCGTGATCGCGCAGCACGACTGCCGCTACGAGCCGCGGGTCTCCGCCGTGCGCGCGGGCCAGCAGCTCGCGATCCACAACGGCGATCCGACCTATCACAACGTGCGCGGCGCACTCGGTGCGAAGACGATCTTCAACATGTCGCAGCCGCAGGGCGACCCCGACATCACGAAGGACGCCGCGCCGAAGGTCGGCGACGCGATCGCGCTGCACTGCGACGTCCACGCCTGGATGCAGGCGTGGGCCGTCACCGTCGACAACCCGTTCTTCGTCGTCACCGGCGACGATGGCGCGTTCCGGATCGCCGACGTGCCGCCGGGCAAGTACACGCTCGAGGCGTGGCACCCGACGCTCGGCGCGATGACCGCGAAGATCACCGTGCCGAAGCGCGGCGCGGTGAAGGCCACCAAGCTGACCTTCAAGCCGGCGATCTAGGAGCTACAGCGCGCCGACGTAGTAGCGCGCGCCGATGCTGAACGCGAGCGAGTCGCCGAAGCTCGCGGCGTTCGGATCGCAGCTGAGGCCGGCGAGCACGTCGAGCGCGGGGATCGCGTTGTAGACGCCGCTCAGCGACAGCGGCGTGGAGTCGGCGCCGATGAACGCGTTGGCCGAGTCCTTGATCTTGATCGACGCGAGCACCGTGTCGAGCTGCAGGTACAGCTCGGGCGTGGCCTGGTAGCCGACCGCGACCGGCAGCACGAGCTTGATCGGCTTGGGGACACCTTCGGGCGCGTCGACGCCGATGACCAGCTGGCCGCCGCCGCCGGTGGCGCCGAGCGAGTTGCTGATGATCGCGAGCTTCGAGCTGACGTTGTACTGGACCTGCACGCCGAGCTGCAGCGGGTTGACCGTCTTGCTCAGCGCGTTGTAGCCGGTCGTGCCGCGCGCGATGATCTCGAGCTTGCCGCCCACCGCGCCGCGCACGATCGCGTAGCCGACGTACGGATCGAGGTTGCCCTTGAACTCGAACGGATGGATCGCGTACGCGTAGCCGACGCCGGCCTCGAGCTTGTCGCTGATGCCGTAGCCAACGCTGGGGCGGATCGTGTCATTGCTGAAGTCGTGGTTGGCGGCGAGATCGAGCCCGAGCTGCAGGAGGCTCTTCGGCAAGGTCAGCGGTCGGGCGATCACCGCGCGCGGCCAGCGCGACGCGGCGGCCTCGGGCGCGGGCGGCGCGGGCTCGCTCGCCGCGGTGCCATCGGCGGGTGGCTCGGGCGGCGCGTCCGCTGCGGCGCCATCCCCCCCAGCGTCAGGCTCGGCCTCCTCGGCGCGCGCGGTCGCAGCGTGGGTCGCGAGCAGGGTCGCGCAGGCCAGGGCGAGTCGGGTCGTACGATCGATCATCCAGGGCTCCTCGGTTGCCGCCATCGGACCGCATCGCCGACGGCGCCGCAATTTCCGGGGCATTCGATTGGGGTATGGATCGGGGCGCGCGACGTAAAGCCGCCATACGCATCGAGGCCAGGGGTGCGCGATCGGACGTGCTATCGTGGGGATCGATGCCGGGGGACGACATCCTGGTCCTGCTGGTCGACGATCAAGCGATCGTCGCCCACGCGGTCAAGCGTCTCCTCGCCGAGCACCCGGACCTCACGCTGGTCCACGTCGCCGATCCCGAGGCCGCGGTCGCGCGCGCGAAGGAGCTCAACCCCGACGTGATCCTCCAGGATCTCGTGATGCCGCGCGCCGATGGCTTCACGCTGATCGAGGCCTACCGCGCCGATCCGCAGCTGCGCGAGGTGCCCGTCGTGGTGCTGTCGTCGAGCGAGAACCCCGAGGAGAAGAGCAAGGCGTTCCACCGCGGCGCGATGGACTACGTGGTCAAGCTGCCCGACAAGGTCGAGTTCGTCGCACGGCTGCGCGCGCACGCCCGCGCCGGCCTGTACCACCGCCAGCGCGACGCCGCGATGCGCGAGCTCGAGGTGCTCAAGGCCGAGCTCGAGGTCACCAACGCGAAGCTGCTCAAGCTGCTCGCGGTCGATGCGCTCACCGGCCTCGCCAACCGCCGCCACTTCGACGAGACCTTCGATCTCGAGTGGCGCCGCGCCGCGCGCTTCGGGTCGTCGCTCGCGCTGGTGATGGTCGATGTCGATCACTTCAAGGGCTACAACGATCGCTACGGCCACCCGACCGGCGACACCTGCCTGCGCCAGGTCGCGCGCGCGCTCGCCGACACCGTGCTGCGGCCCGGCGATCTCGCGGCGCGCTACGGCGGCGAGGAGTTCGTGCTCGTGCTGCCCTCGACCGACGAGGCCGGCGCGGTCACGGTCGCGGAGGCGTGCCGCGAGCGGGTCCGCGGGCTCGCGATCGAACACGGCGGCTCGTCGGTCGCCGACGTCGTGACGATCAGCCTCGGGGTCGCCGCGGCGCGTCCGGACGCCGGACACGCGCCCGAGGACCTGCTGGCCTGCGCCGACGCGGCGCTGTACGCGGCCAAGCGCACGCGCGACCGGGTCGTCGCGCACGGCGCGATCGACACGCTCGGCGCGAATCGCTAGCGCCGCGCGAGCTCGCCGACCCGCCGCGCGATCGCGCCGCCGATGTCGCCGATCGGCAACACCACCGACGCGCCGCCGAGCTCCTTCGCGGCCCGCGGCATGCCGTAGACCACGCTCGTGGCCTCGTCCTGCGCCACGGTCCACCAGCCCGCGCGCGTCGCCTCGAGCATGCCCGCGGCGCCGTCCCTGCCCATGCCGGTGAGCAGCGCCGCGACCCCGCGCCCCGGCCAGTGATGTACCGCGCTGGCGAGGAACACGTCGACCGACGGGCGGTACGGGTTGTCGACCGGCTGCGGCGTGTAGTGGAGCTCGCCGAGATCGTCGAGGACGAGGTGATCGTCGGTCGACGCCAGCACGGCGTGGCCGACCTGCGGGCGCGCGCCCTCGACCGCAACCTCGACCGGAAAGCGCGCGTGCTGGGCCAGCCAGATCGCCAGGCCGGGCGCGAACGCCGCGGCCACGTGCTGGATGATCACGATCGGCGCGGGCACGGCCTCGCCCATCGCCGCCAGCACGGTGCACAGCGCCGCCGGGCCGCCGGTCGACGCGCCGATCACGATCAGCGGGCTCGCGGACTGTCGTGCGACCTCGCGCGCGGGCCGCGCCGGCACCGCGGGCGACGCGCCGCGGACCAGGCGCCCGACGCTGTCGAGCTTGTCGAGGAACTCGCGGGTGCTCGGGCTGTCGGCGTCGGCGCTGGCCGGCGTCTCGATCGCGCCCTGCGCGCCGTGCGACATCGCCTGGTAGACCAGATCGAGGTTGGCCTGGAGCGACGACGTCACCACCAGGATCAGGCAGGGCGCGACCCGCAGGATCTCGCGCGTGGTCGCCGCGCCGTCGATGCGCGGCATGACGAGATCCATCAGGATCAGATCCGGGGGCTGCGCGCGCGCCTGCGCGACCGCGGTCGGCCCGTCGGGCGCGAGCCACAGGACCTCGTGCCCGCCGTGGCGCACCAGCCGCGCGAGCACGGTCTGCGCCAGGATCGAGTCGTTGACGATCGCGATGCGCAATCGCTTACGGGGCGTCATGCGTCGGGCCTCCGATCAGGTCGTTCACGGCGGCGACCAGCGCGTCGTCGTGGAAGCTGCTCTTGGTGAGGTAGTGATCCGCGCCGGCCTCGAGGCCGCGCACGACGTCGTCCTGGTCGTCGCGATAGGACACGATCATCACCGGCACGCGCCGGTAGCGATCGTCCTGCTTGATCGAGCGCACCAGCTCGAGGCCGTTCATCCGCGGCATGTCGACGTCGGTCACGATCAGATCGAAGCGGCGGTCCTGGAGCTGCTGCCAGGCGTCCATGCCGTCGACGGCGATCGTGACCTCGTAGCCATGGTTGACGAGCAGCTGGCGCTCGACCTCGCGCACGGTGATCGAGTCGTCGACGACGAGGATCGCGCGGCGGCGCGCCGCGGTGGTGGCACTGCCGCGCTCGACCCTCGCCAGGCCGCCGGTCGACAGCGACTGCAGGATCGAGCGGTGCATGTCCTCGACGTCGAGGATCAGCACCGGGCTGCCGTCGTCGAGGGTCGACACCGCGCTGACATCGCCGACCTTGCCGAGCCGGGGATCGAGGCGCCGCACCACCAGCTCCTCCTCGCCGAGGAACCGATCGACCACGACGCCGCAGGCCTGAGCGTGCTCGCCGATCACGACCACGACCGACGACTCGCCGGGCGCGGCCTGACCATCGAGCTCGAGCACCCTGGCGCCATCGACCAGGCCGATGCGGCGCTCGTCGAGATCGAAGAACGTGCGGCCCTCGAGCGCGTGCAGCGCCCCGCGCTCGACGCGCACGATCCGCTCGATGCGGGCCAGCGGCAGCGCGAAGGGCTCGCCGGCGATCTCGACGATGATCGCGCGCGTCACCGACAAGGTCACCGGCATCTGCAGGTGGAAGGTCGTGCCCTCCCCGACCTTGCTCGACAGCCGCACGGTGCCGCCGATCTCCTGGACCACCGCGCGCACGACATCGAGCCCGACGCCGCGGCCCGAGATCTCGGTGACCTGATCGGTGGTCGAGAACCCCGGCGCGAACAGGTAGTTCAGCACCGCGGCGTCGTCGAGGCCTGCGGCCGCGGCGGCGGAAACCAGGCCGCGATCGACGATGCGCTGGCGCACGTGCGCCGGCGAGATGCCGCGGCCGTCGTCGGCGATCTGGATGAGCAGCATGCCGGCCCAGTGCTTGGCCTCGATCCGGATCGTGCCCTGCGGCGGCTTGCCGCGCGCGGTGCGATCAGCCGGGATCTCGAGCCCGTGATCGATCGCGTTGCGGATCATGTGGCCGAGCGGTGCCTCGAGCTTGTCGAGCACGTCGCGATCGACGCCGACCTCCTCGCCGACGATCACGAGCTGCGCCTGCTTGCCGAGGCCGCGGGCCAGATCGCGGGCCATGCGCGGCAGGCCGTGCAGCCCGTCCTTGAACGGGCGCATGCGCGCCTGCGTGGCCTGGCGGTACAGGCGGCGCGACAGCTCGTCGACGCGGCGGGCGTAGGCGTCGAGCTCGCCGACGTGGTCGCGCAGGAACGCGCGGCCGTGGCCGAAGCGCTGGCGAAGGTCGCGCAGGCCGCGGGCGAGCGCGCCGTCAGTCGCGCCAGCGTCGGCGGCCTCGATCAGCTCCTCGAGGGACCGGGCCAGGCGTGCATGCTCGCGCGCCTCGCGGTGGACGCTCGCGACCACGCGATCGAAGCGCCGGGTCTCGACCACGGCCTCGCCAGCGAGGCCGATGAGCCGCTCGACGGTCTCGCTCGAGACGCGCACCGAGGTGGCGGTCGTGAACGCGCGCGCGATCCGGCGAGGCGCGTCGGCCGGCGAGGCCGCGCGCGGTGCGGCGGGCTCGATCGCTTCGGGCTCGATCAGGCGCGCCGGCACGGGTGCTGGCGCGGCCTCGCCGAGCGGCGCGCCGAGCGCGTGGTCGAGCGCGGCGGTCGCGTGCTCGATGTCGGCCAGCTCGCGCGCGGTCCACGCGCCGAGCGCGGCGACCGACTTGCCGCCGAGCGCGACGAACACGTCGGTCGCGCGCAGGAGCGGATCGATCGCCGCCGCGGGCTGCGCGAGCCGATCCTCGCGCCACACGCGGAACACCTCCTCGGTGGCGTGAGCCAGGCTGACCGCCGCCGACAGCCCGACGATGCGCGCGGCGCCCTTGATCGAGTGGGCGGCGCGCATCAGGCCATCGAGGAGGCCGTCGTTGGTCGGGTCGGCCTCGAGCTCGAGCAGGCCCTGGGTGAGGGTCGCGGCGTGGGTCTCGACCTCGCTCTGGAACAGCTCGGCGAGGCCGGGATCGATCGTGTCGCGGAGCACGACCTCGGCGCCGCGCGCCTCGATCGGTGGCGAGGCGATCGGTGCGGGGGCGATCGGTGCGGGCGCGATCGGTGGCGGCGCGACGGATTGCGGCGCGCTCGCCTCCGGGCTCGCGACCGCGCGCGCGATCGCGGCGATCGTCTCGCGCTGCGCCGCCTCCCAGCCCTCGATCACCTCGTCGGGCGCCACCGCCAGCTCCGCGAAGCACGCGATCGCCCGCGCGAACACCAGCGCGTGGCCCGGCGTCCACACGAGCGGGCGCTTGAACCACTCCTCGAGGGCGTGGGCCAGGCGCGCGGTCTGGGTCAGCTCGACCAGCCGCGCGGCGCCGCCGATCGAGTGCACCGCGCGCCGGACCTCGGCCCACACCGCCTCGCTGACCTCGCCGTCGAGGGTCGGCGCGGCGTCGCGCAGGTGCGCGACGTGGCCCTCGAGCTCGCCGCGGAAGATCGGCCCGAGATCGTCGAGGCTCACCCGACCCTCCGCCGCAGGCCATCGAACAGGCGATCGGTGCCGAGCACGCCGACGTGGCGACCGTCGAGGTCGACGACCGCCTCGATGAACGGCTCGAGCCCGCGGCTGATCGTGACCGGCGCCGCGGTCAGCGCCGCCAGCGGGATGCGCTCGAGGCCGCCCACCTCGTCGGCGACGAATCCCCAGCGGTCCCCGCGATGGTGGATGACGATGGCGCGCGCGCGCGCCCCGACCGCGCCCGCGGCGTCGCCGCCGCCGAGGATCCGATCGAGCGCGACGCACAGCAGGATCTCGCCGGCGACGTTGATCACGCCGCGCAGCACCGCGCGCGCGCGGTGCGGGATGCGGCGCACGACCGGCACCGCGAGGATCGAGACGCACGCCACGGCGTCGAGCGCGAGCCACTCGGCGCCGAGCCGGAACACCAGGCACGCGCGCGCGGGCGTCGCGCCGGGCTTGGCCGCGGCGATCACCGGCGTGCGCTCCTCGGCGTAACCGGCGGGCGCGGGCTGCGTGAACAGCGTCGCGGCCGCGCGCGCGAACGTCGGACAGTTGCGGCAGTGGAGGTGGGTCGCGAGCTCGCCGCACGTGCGATCGCCGTAGGTCCCGATCTCGCGCCAGCACACGCTCATCGCCCGGCCCCCGGCTTGGCCGCACGCGCGGCGCGGCGGCGGAAGTTCGCGGCCTGATCGCGATCGTTGCGCCGGTCGTGCAGGAGCGCGAGGCAGCTGAGCGCCTCGTAGTGGCCCGGATCGAGGTAGACCGCGCGGCGCAGCGCCTGCTCCGCGGCGGTGTCGTCGTGGCGCGCGACGTGGATGACGCCGGTCAGCGCGTGGGCGGCGACGTCGGTCGGCGCGTCGCGGATCACCCGCGCGCAGATCGCGAGGGCCTCGTCGAGGCGCCCGCCGTCGGCGAGCAGGCGAGCGTCGGCCAGGGAAGCCAGCGGTACCGGCGACGCGAGCGATGCGGGCGGTGCATCGGCCACCGATCGGGGCGCGGCCGCCGCGATCGATTTCGGATCGGCGGCTGTCGCCGGCCGCGCGATCGTCCGCGGCGGGCGCGTCGACGATCCGGCGCGCGCCCGGGTCGCGCGCGCCGGCGCGAGCGCGTAGACGCAGGTGCCATGCGCGGTCTGCCGCACGAACCGCGGGTCGACCGCGTCGAGCAGCTCCGACGCCGAGCTGATCACCAGCCCACCGGGCGCGAGCTGCGCGGCGATCCGATCGAGCAGCTGCACCCGCGCCGGCGGCGTCAGGTAGATGAGCAGGTGGCGGCAGAAGATCAGATCGTAGGGCGCGACCCGCACCGGCCAGCCGCGCTCGAGCAGGTTCGCGACCTCGAAGCGCACCGCCTCGCGCGCGACCGGGCGCACCAGCCAGGCGTCGCCGTCGGGCTGGAACCAGCGCTCGCGCAGCCCGGGCACGCCCTCGCGGAACGACAGCCCGCCGTAGCGCCCGCGGCGCGCGCTGGCGATCGCGCGCGCGCTCACGTCGAGCCCGTCGATCGCGAACCGGCTCGCGGGCACGCCGGCGGCGCAGAGCGCCATCGCGCACGAGTAGGCCTCCTCGCCGGTGGCGCATGGCGCCGACAGGATCGTGAACCGCGGGCCGGGATGCGCGAGCGCCCGCTGCACGACCAGCTCGAACATCGCGGCGTCGCGGTAGAACCAGGTCTCGGGCACGACCACCGTCTCGATCAGCGCGTCGAGCGCGGCGCGATCGGTCGCGACCTGCTGCGCCAGCGCCGCCGCATCGGCGGCGCGGCCGCGCGCGACCAGCTCGCGCACCGCCGCGTCGAGCGCGCGATCGCCGAGCACCGTGCGATCGACGCCGATCGCCTGCTCGAGCGCCGCCGCGAGGCGATCCAGCTCGTCGCTCACGCGGCCCCCTCGCGGCCCGCGAACAGCATGCGCAGCGCGCGCGGCAGCAAGCGATCGGGATCGACGAGCTGCAGCGTCGGATGGCTCGCGAGGCCGCGCACCAGCTCGCCGAGGTAGGGCGCGCCGGGCTGGTTCACGCCGGCGCGCTCGATGCGCGCGCCGTCGGTCGAGATCACGTCGGTCGCGCCGACCACGCAGAGGCCCATCATCACGCGCTCGCCGCGCGTCACCTCGACCTCGATGATCACGATCCGCGCCGACAGCTGCGCGGGCGTCGGCCGATCGACGACGACTCGCGCGAGATCCAGCACTGGCACCGAGCGCCCGCGGTAGTCCATCGCGCCGAGCACCGCGGGCGGCGCGCCAGGCAGCGTGCGCAGCGCGACCCGCGCGACCACCTCGATCACGCGCCGCGCCGGGATCGCGTAGGCCTGCCCGTCGATGTCGAACGGCACCAGCAGCATGTCGCGGTCAGCGCTCCGGCCGGAGCGCTAGTTCACCTTGAAGTGCGAGATCTCGTCGCGCAGCCCGCCGACCGCGTTGCGCAGGTGCTCGCTCGCCGAGTTGAACTCGCGCAGCGCGCCCGAGGTCTGGCGCGCGCTGTCCTGCAGGTTGATCATCGCGTCGTTGATCTGGCGCGCGCCGGCCGCCTGGTTGCGCACGCCGGCGTTGACCACCGCGAACCGGTCGGACATCACCTGGACCTGGCCGACGATCTCGACCAGCTGCGTGCCGACCTGCGCCACCGAGGTCACGCCCTGGCGGACCTGCTCGGTGAACTTGTCCATCTCCATCACGCCCGAGGTCACCGCGCCCTGCATCTCCTTCACCATGTGATCGATGTCGAGGGTCGCGACCGCGGTCTGATCGGCGAGCCGCCGGATCTCGCGCGACAGCACCAGGAAGCCCAGGCCGAACTCGCCGGCCTTCTCGGCCTCGATCGCCGCGTTCACCGACAGCAGGTTGGTCTGGTCCGCGACCTTCGTGATGGTCGTGACCACCGCGCCAATGTCGGCGGCCTTCTCGCGGATCACCGACAGCTTGCCGGAGATCGCGGCCGTGGCCTTGCCCAGCTGCCGCATCGTCGCGTCCATGTCGTCGAGGCTGGCCTGGCCGATCTTCGCGAGGTCCGCGGCGCCGGCGGCGACCTTGTTGACGCTGTCGACGGTGGTCGTGAGCTCCTGCGAGGTCGCGTTGATCTCCTTGATCGCGGCGGCGATCTCCGTCGTCGAGGCGCCGAAGCCGTGGGCCGCGGTCTCCTGCTGCATCGAGGTCGCGCTCAGCTCCGACGCGGTCGACATCAGCTCGATCGACGACTTCTTCACGCGCGACACCAGCGAGTGCAGCGACCTCGTCATCGCGCCGATCGCGTCGAGCAGCCGCGCGCTCTCGTCGGTGCCCTGCGACGCGATCGTCGCGGTGAGATCGCCGGCCGCGACCTGGGTCGCGACCGTGACCGCGGTGTTCATGCGCTCGGTCAGGCTGCGCGCGATGCGGTTGGCCAGCCAGCCCATGAGCACGATGATCGCGATCACCGCGAGGCCGAAGACGAACATCATCGTGGTCGCCGAGCTGGCCTCGTCGGCGGCGTACTTCTCGTTGTCGCTGTTGAGGCGGGTCGCGAGCGCGACGATCTTGTCGACCGCGGCGCGCTGCCGCTCGTAGACCGGCGCGAGCTTGCCGCGGACCACCGCGTCGGCGGCGGCGCGGTTGCCGGCCTGGATCGCCGGCACCAGCTCGCCCTCGGCGATGCGGAAGAACTCGACCGCCGGCTCGTACGACTCGACGGTCATGAGCTGCCGCAGCTCGCCCTCGGGCAGCTCGCGCACCCAGACCGCGTGGCGCTGGTCGTATTCCTGATGCAGCTTGCGCAGGCGATCGACGAGCGCCACCGCCTTCATCGGCTCGGTCTCGTCGAGCAGGAGCTGCACGACCAGGTACGACTCGACGATGTACTCGGGCGGCGGCAGCACGTCGCTGATGACGTCCTTGCCCTGCGCGATCTGCTGATACACCGGGCCATTGACCTGCAGGTGATCGAGCGTGAGCTTCGTCTTGACGGCGAAACCCGCGAACGCGGCGAGGCACATCGCCACCAGCAGCGACAGCTTGATCGACAGGCTCAGGCGAGTGAACCAACGCACGTCGTGACCTCCCCGGGTGCCCCCCGCAGTGGGGCCGTTGCTCGACGGTATCACGGCGACGCGAGCGACCTGGGGGCGCGGCCGGGCAGCGGCTACCGCGGAGCCGCGAGGAGCGGTACGCTCGGGCCATGGTCACCACTCGGCGGCGTGCGACCTACGCCGACATCGAGGCGCTGCCCGAGCATCTCGTCGGCGAGATCCTGGCGGGCGAGCTGGTGGTGTCGCCGCGGCCGGCGACGCCTCATGCGATCGCGTCGTCCGCAGTCTCCTTCGATGTCATGGGCCCGTTCCAGCGCGGACGGGGCGGCCCTGGAGGCTGGTGGATCCTGCCCGAGCCGGAGCTGCACCTCGGCCGTGACGTCGTCGTTCCCGACCTCGCGGGCTGGCGGAGCGAACGCATGCCGACGGTGCCGAGCGCACCGTTCCTGACCCTGGCCCCCGACTGGGTCTGCGAGATCGCCTCCCCTTCCACCGCGCGCCACGACCGGACCAGCAAGCCGCGCATCTACGCGCGCGCCGAGGTCGGGTTCATGTGGATCGTCGATCCCCTCGCGCGCACGCTCGAGATCTTCACCCGCGACCGCGACCACTGGTCGTTCATCGCCGCCCATGCCACCGACGAGAAGGTCCGGGCGGTCCCCTTCGACGCGGTCGAGCTCGACCTCGCCGGCTGGTGGCTGCCCGAGGACCCCGCCCCGGAATCCCCTCCGCCCTGACGATTTCGCGAATCCTCCGGGCCACCGCCGGACTTGTCCGCGTGAAAGGCGGACACGATGACGAAGAATGTTGGCACGATGGATCGGATGGCCCGGGCGATCGGCGGTAGCGCGATGATCGCGAGCGCAGCGCTCGCGCCGGTCTCCACGCCCCTGCTCCTCGGCGGGGTCGCGATGGGCGGCTACCTGCTGGCGACCTCGCTCGCCGGCACCTGCCTCGGGTACCTGCTCATGGGCAAGTCGACCTGCCCGATCAAAGCCGCGCGATGACCGCGCGCGACGCCACGCTCCGCGCCGCCCGCGGCGACGACGACGCGCTCGCGGAGCTGGTGCGCGCGTACCACGATCGCGTGTACCGCTTCGGCGTGCGCGTCTGCCGCGATGCGGTCGACGCCGACGACGCGGTCCAGGAGGCGTTCACCAAGCTGGCGCGCCGGCCCGAGGTCGTGCGCCACCCGGGTGCGCTGTCGTGGCTCATGACCGTGGTGCGCAACACGTGCCGGCAGCTGCTCCGCCCGTTCGCGCGCGAGCGCCGCGTGCTCGGCGAGCGCACCGAGCCCGACGAGGAGCCCGCGACCGCGCTCGATCCGCAGCAGGCGCTCGAGCGCTGGGAGCTGGTACACGCGGTCCACGCCGCGATCGCCGCGCTCGATCAGCCGTCGCGCGAGGTGCTGGTGATGCGCGACCTCGAGGGCCTGTCGGGCGAGGAGACCTGCGCCGCGCTCGGGCTCGCGCCCGCGGCGATGAAGTCGCGGCTGCACCGCGCGCGCACCCAGCTGCGCGCCGAGCTCGGGCGCCGCGGCATGGACGAGCGCTTCTCCGGAGGGAACTGAGGTTGCGGGTGATCACGCGCCAGCTGACCTACAGCGCGCCGCGCGCCATCGCGTGATATCCACGATCGCATGCGCACCGCGATGTCGTTCGTGATCGCGACCACCCTCGCTGCATGCGGCGGCTCGAGCACCGGCGCGCTCGACGCACCGATCGCCGACGCCGACCCGCTGGCGCCCGACGCCGATCCGGCCGCGCCCGACGCCGATCCGGCCGCGCCCGACGCGCGCACCGGCGCGCTCGTGCTGCCGCCCGACAACGCCAGCCTCGACTACCAGCTCGGCGGCGCGTACACGCCGCCGGCCGGCGTGCAGATCGTCTCGCGCGATCGCACCGCGTCGCCCGCCGCCGGCATCTACAACATCTGCTACGTGAACGGCTTCCAGATCCAGCCCGGCGAGGAGGCGGCGTGGATGGCCGATCACCCCGATCTGATCCTGCGCGACAGCGGCGGCCAGCCAGTGATCGATCAGGACTGGAACGAGATGCTGATCGACGTCAGCACGCCCGCGAAGCGCACCGAGCTCGCCGGGGTCGTCGGCGGCTGGATCCACGGCTGCGCCACCGCGGGCTTCGACGCGATCGAGATCGACAACCTCGACTCGTACTCGCGCTCGGCCGGCTTGCTCACGATGGACCACGCGGTCGCCGCGATGCGGCTGTTCGCCGACGCGGCCCACGCCGCGGGCATGCCGATCGCGCAGAAGAACTCGTCGGAGCTGGTCGGGCGCAAGGCCGACATGGGCACCGACTTCGTGGTCGCCGAGGAGTGCAACCGCTACAGCGAGTGCGGCACGTACACCGCGAGCTACGGCACGCACGTGCTGGTGATCGAGTACCGCCAGGTCGACTTCGACGCCGGCTGCGCGGCGTTCCCGCAGCTGTCGATCGTGCTCCGCGACCGCGACCTGGTGCCCAAGGGCCAGGCCGGCTACGTCTACGCTGGCTGCTGACACCGGCGCCGCCCCGCGCCGCGTCCGTGCGCGCGCATACCGTCGAGGATGCGCGTGCATGTCGCGCATTCCTGGGCGTAGAGTGGAGGATGTCGGCGCGCGGAGGGCGTGTCGATGGCCACCGCATCGTTCCCGGAGGAAGCATGTCGCGCGTCGTTGCGATCCTCGTGATCGTGCTCGGGCTCGTGCTCGGCACCACCGTCCCCGCGTCGGCCGCGACGCGATCGTTCCCGACCGGCTCGCTCATCATCCCGATGGACGAGGCCTATCAGGACCAGGGCATGCTGCAGGCCTACGGCCTGCTGTTCCAGCTGCTGCGCCAGGGCGTGCCGGTCGAGTGGGTGATCGATCCGGCCAAGACCTGGCACGCCGCGCCGTGCGACACGCCCGGCGATCTGTGCGCGTGGGACTGCGCTGTCGAGGGCTCGGGCGTGAAGTGCCCCTACCCGACCTCGAGCCCCGACTTCTTCGCGCAGGCGGTCGTGCGCTGGGACAACGCCGGCGGCGCGGGCGCGACGATTGCCAACCACGGCTATCGCGGTGGGCCGTTCGTGATCGATGCGTCCCACCACGATGAGGCGCTCGCGATCATCGATGCCTGGAACGACAAGACGAAGTGGACCGCGAACCCGTGGGCGCAGCGCGCGGTGTTCCAGGTGGTCGCGGTCCACGAGGCCACCGCGGCGTTCTCCGCCAACGTCAGCCGGCCGCTGGTCGCCGCGCCGACGATCGCGGTGTTCTCCGACGGCAACGAGGACATCGCGACCAGCTACCTCCGCGCCGCCGGCGTGAAGCAATCGAGCGGCGCCGAGTTCCCCGCCGGCAAGTGCGGCGCCGCCGGCACCTGCGGCCCGGGCACTGCGAACCCCGACATGCTGACCGTGCCGAGCGTCGCCGGCGACATGGGCACCTGCGGCGCGCCGAGCACCGATCACAAGAACGGCGCGCTGTTCAACGCCGATGGCCTGCCGGCGTACTGCCAGATCATGTCGATGCACTGGAACGTGACCGATCGCGAGACCGTCGAGTGCGGCGGCAACGCGTGCCCGGCGACGCAGGGCCAGTGCCCTGCCGCGACGCCGATCACCTATCACGGCCACGAGGTGGTCGCGGAGGTGCGCTCGTTCCTCGCCTATCCCGTGCACTTCTTCGCCGAGTGCCAGGCCGTGAATGCCTACGAGAACACGACGCCCGATCCGGCGTGGCCGTATCTCGACGACGCCGGCCGCGACGGCCACTTCCTCACCACCGAGGGCACGCCGCCCGCGTGTCCGTGCACCGAGGCCGGCTTCACCTGCGTGACCGGCGGCTGCAATGGCGCCGACTGCTGCCTGCCGCAGGACATCAAGGAGCGCGGCGCCGGCTTCCTGATCGCGGCCAAGCCGACCGCGTACAAGGTGTTCCGGCCCGAGGTGCCCTACAACCAGTTCGATGGCCCGTACGCGCCGATCGGCGGCAGCGAGCCGGCGTACAACCTCAGCACCTACCTCGGCACGACCTACAAGAACAACCAGCAGGTCACGCTCCTGAGCGGCCCGAACGGCCCCGGTGTCGAGGACATCTGGATGACCGGCTACCTCGACGGCACGTGCGACATCACGGTGCCGCCGATCCCGTTCGCGCCCGGGCTGCGCGCCGCCGGCGACGCGTGCGGCGGCAAGATCAGCTACCTCGGCGGTCACGCGTTCGCGACCGCCGTGCCGATGTCGGGCAGCGCGAACACCCAGGGCGCGCGCCTGTTCCTGAACGCGCTGTTCGAGGCCGACTGCGTCACCACCGTCGGGCAACCCGGCCTCGGCCTCGCGCTCGACGGTCCGCTCGTGCTCCCGGCGAAGACCTTGCCCGCGACCGGCGCGTACAGCGCGCGCTACGACAACGCCGGCGCCGGCGCGGCGCTCGCCGCCGAGCTGCGCGAGCGCGTCGCCAGCGGCGTCACGATCGCGAGCGCGACCGATGGCACGATCGCCGGCGACACCGCGACCTGGGCGCTCGGGTCGGTGAGCGGCGTGCCGCTCCACGCTGGCGATCCTCCCACCGGCGGAAATCGCGCGTCGACGCTGTCGTTCGCGGCCTACGGCGACTACGCGGTCACGCTCGAGCTCTCGTATCGCG
This sequence comes from Deltaproteobacteria bacterium, assembly GCA_021413675.1. GTDB lineage: Bacteria > Myxococcota_A > Polyangia > Haliangiales > Haliangiaceae > JAIOQA01. Next base: position 39,770 of record JAIOQA010000173.1, read on the forward strand.
TCGGCGCATCGACCCTCGCGGTCGTGCCGGTGACGGTGACCGTGTCGGTGAAGAGCGATCGCGACGGCGACGGGATCCCCGACGACACCGATCCGTTCCCCGACGATCCGGGGCGCTGCGGCGACAAGGACGCCGACACCTGCGACGACTGCACCAACGGCACCGCCGATCCGACCAACGACGGCCCCGACGCCGATCACGATGGCATCTGCGACGCTGGCGAGGCCGGCGGTGGCGGCGCGAATGGCGGCGCCGACGGCGGCTGCTGCTCGGCCGACGGTCGCAGCGGTGGACCGCTGGCGCTGGGGCTGATCGTGTTCGTCGCGGGCTGGCGGCGGCGCACGACCCGCGGTCGTCGCGCGAGGACGTAGTCGCGCCAGGTCGCACGCGGATCGCGCCAGCGCCTGCCACGCGCAGACCGCGCGAGCGCGCCGTGCGTACCCTGCGCCGATGCATCGCGCCCTCGTCCTCGTCACCGTGGTCCTGGGCGCGTGCGCGTCGGCCGCGCCCCGGCCACCGCCGGCGGCCCCACCGGCGGTCGTCCAGCCGCCGGATCCGCGAGGCAACGCGGACGGCTCGGCCGCGGTCGTGCGCTCGCTCGACGACGCCGTCGCCCGACACATCGCGCTGCCCGCCGACGTCGATCTCGCCACCTCGATGGTCGTGATCGTCCCGGCCCGGAGCCACGGCGTCGTGACGCCGAGCGAGCAGACCGAACGCGACGGGCGGCTCGCGATCACGCTCGAGGTCGTCGATGAGGACCCCGAGCCATGCTGCGGCATGGGCGGCTGCACCGCGGCGTGGGAGGAGCGCCAGATCAACGCGACCAGCTACGTGCTGGTCGTCCTGCCCCGCACCGACCTACCGGTGTTCGCGATCGTGCGTTACCCGGCCGGCATCCGCTGCGTCGCCGCGTGACCGGTGCGCTCACTTCTCGTGCAGCGTGGTCTCGCAGCGCTCGCGCTCGAACGCGAGCCCTTCCTCGAAGGGCCGGCCGTGGCCGTACTCGATCGCCGCCTTCGCGCCGCGCACCGCCACCGGCCCGCACGCCGCGAGCTCGGCCACCAGCGCGTCGACCGCGGCCACGAGCTCGGCGCCCGCCGCGACCTGGTTGACGAGCCCGATCTCCCGCGCGCGCGCCGCTGACACTCGTCGTCCGAACAGGATCAGCTCCTTCGCGCGCGCCTCGCCGATCAGCCGCGGCAAGCGCAGCGTGCCGCCCGCGCCCGGCATCGTCCCGTCGCGCACGTCGACCAGGCCGACCTCCGCGCCCTCGACGAGGACCCGGACGTCGCAGGCCATCGCGAGCTCGAGCCCGCCCCCGAACGCCGGGCCGTTCATCGGTCAACACGATCACGTGGACCTCGTCGCGCCGCGCGTCGAGCTCGTCCGCCAGGTCGACCAGGTCGGCGCAGAGCGCGCGAGTCAGCGCGTTCTGCGCCGCGGGGCGCTGCAGCGTCACCCACATCGCCGGGCCCCGGAGCTCGCAGGTCAGATCGCTCATCCGCGCAAGCTAGCCGCGGTGACGCCGATCGACCGGCGCGTGGCGCGATCGCGGCGCGGCCTGGCGCGATCGCGGCCTCAGCGACTGCACTGGAACTGCGGCTCGTCCGTCGGCGAGGCCATCAGCATGACGCAGCCATGCCGCGCGAGGCATTCGCCGAACGCCGGACACGCGGCCGGCGCGCCGCACTCCTGCAGCGCGCGGCGCGCGACCGTGAGCAGCGACTCGCCACGCGCGGGATCAGGCGCGTCGTTCATGATCCCCAGGCAGTAGCGTTCGACGGACCGCGGCAGCGGATCGGGCCCGAGGTGACAGGCCGCGAGCTGCGCGATCAGCCCATCGCAGGTCTTCTCGGCCTCGGTCTTCTGACACCCGAGGAGCCCGAGCGTGACGGTCACGACCGCGGTGATGCGCGAGCGATCCATGGTCTTTTCCCTCAAATCGGTGCGAGCTGGCGGCGCCGCGCACGACTGTACCGCTGCAACGGCTTGCCCAGCGCCGACATCACCAGCGCGGGGACCAGCAGCATGAAGAGGACGTCGAACACCGCGGGCCTCGCCGACCTACGCCGACGCCCGGGACGCCGGATCGCACAGCCGCTCACGCTTCGATCTCCTCGAGCGCGATCACGAGCTTCTGCACATCCGCGGCGTAGAAGCCGGCCGCGTTGATCGTGTTGATCTCGACGATCGCCGGGCCGTCGGCGGTGTCGGCGACATCGAGGCAGAACGCGCGGTGCGGCTGCCACTCCGCGACCCGCGCCTGCGCGTAGGCGACCAGCGCGCTGTCGCGCGGCACGCTGGCATACGTGACCTTGCTGCCGAGCTTGTACTGCGACGCGGTCACGATCTGGCCGCCCACGACCCAGCAGCGCACCTCGGTGTAGATCTCGCGCACCGGCGCGACCTGCACCAGCGTGTCGGGCGCGAGGCTGGTGCCGGTGTCCTCGCCCAGCGCGCACACCCGGTGCTGCCACGCGTAGAACTCCGCCTGATCGTCGACGGTCTGCCCCGCGAACACCTTCGAGTCGCGGATCGGCCGCACGAAGTACGGCGCGGCCGTCGAAAACCGAACGTCCGCAAACCGGACGACCACCGACGCCGCGTTCAGCATGCGCGCGCCCCAGTGCGCGCGCTGGACCTCGAAGTCGGCGTCGTCGAGATCGTAGACACCCGGCGTCCAGCCCGCGGCGCGCGCCGCGTGGCGCAGCGAGTACGAGCCGAAGCACACCACCTTGCCGCCCGCGATCTCCGCCGGCGGCACCAGCTCGCCGACGAACGGCACGACCTTGTGCACGCTGTACGGCAGACTGAAGCGCTCCAGCGCGCCCACCAGGTTGGCCCACTCGGCCTCCTTGAACAGGTTCTCTTGCAGGATCCAGTGCATCGCTCGGGCGGAGTCTACGCGGTCTACGCGAACGGGGCTGCGCCGGGTCAGCCCGCGCGCCGGTAGTGCATGGCGACCGCGCCGCAGCGCATCGGCGTCGCCGAGACCAGCTCGAGCCGTCGCGTGCTGGGCAGCCCGTCCTGGTACAGCGTCGGGCCGTGGCCGGCGATCCTGGGGTGGACGAGGATCTTGTACTCGTCGACGAGATCCAGCCGGTCCAGCGCGGTCGCGAGCTTGCCGCTGCCGAGGAGGACGCCGCGCGGGCTCGCGTCCTTGAGCGCCTGCACGCCCGTGCGCAGGTCGCCGGCGATGTGGTGGCTGTTGGTCCACGGGAAGTCCCGTCGCGTCGACGACACCACGTACTTCGGCTTGGCCTCCAGCTTGTCCGCCCATTCGCGCATCGCCGGCGGCGCCGCCGCGTCGCCGCGGGCGACCGCCGGCCAGTAGCTCTCCATCATCTCGTAGGTGACGCGGCCCCACAGCATCGCCCCTGCCTCGTCCATGAGGCGGGTGAAGAAGGCGTGCGTCTCGCCGTCGACGATTCCCTCCTGGTGGTCGACGCAGCCGTCCAGGGTGACGTTGATGCTGAAGGTCAAGAGTCCCATGGTGTCCTCCGTGCAAGATACGCGAAGAGACACTGCTGCGTCTGGCGCCAACCGGGTCGAGGTGATCATCCTCCGTCGCCGTCGAGGAAACGGCCCGATGTGCCGCGGCCGCAGGTCGAATCGGCGCGCCGCGGATCCGCCGCCAGCACCCGCAGCCTCGCGGTAGGCTCTGGCCATGGTCACCACGCGTCGTCGCGCGACCTACGCCGACATCGAGGCGCTGCCCGAACACGTGGTCGGCGAGATCCTCGAAGGCGAGCTGGTCAGCTCGTCACGACCAGCCTCCCGACAGGCGCGCGCCGCGGGCGGGATCTTCAACAAGATCTCGAACGCGTTCGACGACGCTGACGCGGCGCCGGGCAGCTGGTGGTTCATGATCGAGCCCGAGCTTCACCTCGGACGAGACGTCGTCGTCCCGGATCTGGCCGGCTGGCGTCGCGAACGCATGCCGGTTCTGCCCGACGTGCCCCACTTCACGCTCGCGCCCGACTGGGTCTGCGAGATCGCGTCGCCCTCCACCGCGCGCCACGATCGCACCAGCAAGCCGCGCATCTACGCCGCCGCCGAGGTCGCGCACATGTGGATCGTCGATCCGCTCGCGCACACGCTCGAGGTCTTCGCGCGCGACGGCGACCGCTGGACGTTCCTCGTCGCGCACGCCACCGATGCCCGCGTCCGCGTGCCACCGTTCGAGGCGATCGAGCTCGACCTCGGGCGGTGGTGGCTGCCCGATGCGCGCCGTGATCCGCGAGCGCGTCATGCACGCCCAGAGGCCCTGGGGTAATCGGGGACCATCATCGGCAAGGTCGCCGTCACCATTTTGACCCTCGGAACTGTCGACGAAGCCGTCTCGCGATCCCTTACTCGTCGTCGGTCGGGAGGAGGTCTGCCTCGGTAATCGCGACGGTCTTCGTCTTCGATCTGGATCCGCGCTGCCCCATCGGTCGGAGATCCACCACGATCGGGAACATCCTAAGGCCAGAGTTCGGCTCCTTCACCATCTCCGGGAACGTGTAGGTCGGGCCGTCCGTCTGGAAGATCAGGTAACAGATCTCCCGGACAGCATACGGCTCGCCGATCAGATCTCTGACCGTGCCCCAGATCTGATTCGTTCCCCTCCTCAAGTAGCTCTTGTCGTTGCTTTCGATTCGCTTCGCCTCGACGTAGAGATGGTGCCCAAGCGTGACCACGTCGGGCTTCAGTCCCGCGCCGACGACCGTACGGGTGACTACATGGACACCAGCATCGAACAGGAAGCGGGCGAGTCGGTCTGTCAGTAGATCCTCAGCAGGGCTTCCTGCTGTTGCGGTTGACTCACTGCCGGGCCCGTTTCGCCTCGCGCTCTCAACGAACTGGCGGAGTTCGTGCGCGTCGTACCATTCCGAGCGTTGCCGGAATCGGTGAATCATCGAGATCAGCGATCGAGTCGTGCCAATGCGATTTCGGAGTTCAATGTACACACGCTCGGCGCTCGCCTTGTACTCGTCGAACTCCGCCCTCCCCTCGCCAAAGGTGTCGTCGAACTTCGGCGACTCACCGCGAAGATGATCAACGACCGCCTTCCTAGCGCCACGCTGCGCCCGCGCAACCGAAAGGAAGGCCTCCTCCGCCAACCTTCCGTCTGAATCCCGCTTGTGCGCGCTGGGGAACACGTCCTCGACCCAGCGCGAGATCTTCACTAGTGCTGCGCCGACGCCCACGCGCGCGTCGAGCGCGCGTCGCCGCGCAGCGAACTCATATCGGTCACGGACCGGCGCAAGTTCCGCGGCTAGCGCGTCGATGTCCTGCACGAGCGGCTTGATCGTCAGCAGGAGTCTTCCCGTTCGTCGCCCGTCCGGCCAGGTCCCCGGATGGAGGGCTTCGGGATCCGCAGACAGGGCTTCTTCGATTCCTTCTGTGGTCTCCGGGTCATCGGGATCGTCAGAGGCGCCAGGAAGCGCCGCTGGAAAGCCCGTGCGCAGCCGCTCATAGATCGCCTTGAGCGCTCGCAACACCGAGCGCTCTTCCTCGAGAACCGTCGCGATGGACTCTGCCTCTTCGCGTTCGAACTCACGCAGGCAGTCGCTGTACAGCGGTTCACTTCGTAGGAAATCCATGAACCCAGGAACCTCGAGCATGAACTCGACACCCTCATGCTTGGCGACGAAGTTCCAGGTGCGCTCCAGCGTCGCGATCTTGTCCTCGATCATCTCGGCTCCCTACCCGCGTGTGCGTCGAGAGTACACGCGACCGTGGCCCGGCTTCGACATCGGTGGCCGCGCTCCCCGCGATGGGCGACGTGGGGCGCCAGCGCGAGGAGCCGGCTCGCGCGCGCCCACGACGATCACGATCGCACGGGCGCTCGCACACCACCGCCGTCACTGCGAAGCAGCGTGGGCGCCAGCGCGGGGCCGGCCCTCGCGCGTCCGGCGGGCCCCCACGTCGCGATTCGCCCGCGCACGCGCGCGTTGCCTGCCGCGGCCGCGCACGTGCCGCCAGCGCCCCGAAACGCCGACAGCCCCCACGCCGCGAGGCATGAGGGCTGCGATGTCCGGAACCCGGACGTTACGCGGTCAGTTGCCGGCCGCGTCGATGCGGGCCTGCGCCCACGCGATGCGGTGGATGATGTTCTTCCAGTCGCCGTCCGTGGGGCGCTCGCCCCACTTCTCGAGCTCGGCCTGGCCGGCCTTGAGATCGGCGCGCGCGGTCTCGACGTTGACGTCGCCACCGAGCACGGCCTGCTCGACCAGCACCTCGATCGCGTTCGACGGATCGACGCGGAGGTAGCCGGCCGACACCGCGTAGCGCGCGCGGTCCTTGTCGCCGATCACGAGCACGCCCGGCTTGAGCGCGGTCAGCATCGGGACGTGCCCCGGCAGCAGCTCGAACTCGCCGAGCTCGCCGGGCGCGGTCAGCGCGTCGGTGTGCTCGTGCGCCACCACGCCCTTGGGCGTGACCAGCCGAACGTCGAGCTCGGTGGGAAGCGTGCCGTGCGCGGCCATGATCAGTTCGCCTTCTTGGCCAGCTCGGCGGCCTTGGTGCGGACGTCGTCGATCGTGCCGGTCATCTCGAACGCCTGCTCGGGCAGGTCGTCGCACTTGCCGCCGAGGATCTCCTCGAACGAGCGGACCGTGTCCTCACGCGAGCAGAACACGCCCTTCAGACCGGTGAAGGTCTCGGCGACGTGGAACGGCTGGCCCATGAACTTCTCGATCTTGCGGGCGCGCGAGACGGTGACCTTGTCGTCCTCCGAGAGCTCGTCCATGCCGAGAATCGCGATGATGTCCTGCAGATCCTTGTAGCGCTGCAGGATGCGCTGGACCTCGCGGGCCACCTTGTAGTGGCGCTCGCCGACGACCGCGGCCGACAGAATCGTCGAGGTCGAGTCGAGCGGATCGACGGCCGGGTAGATGCCCTTCTCCGTGATCGCGCGGTTGAGCACCGTGGTCGCGTCCAAGTGGGCGAACGCGGTCGCCGGCGCCGGGTCGGTCAAGTCGTCGGCGGGCACGTAGATGGCCTGCACCGAGGTGATCGAGCCGTCCTTGGTCGAGGTGATGCGCTCCTGGAGACCGCCCATCTCGGTCGACAGGGTCGGCTGATAACCGACGGCCGACGGGATGCGGCCGAGGAGCGCCGACACCTCGGAGCCCGCCTGCGTGAAGCGGAAGATGTTGTCGACGAACAGCAGCAGGTCATGCTTCTCGACGTCGCGGAAGTACTCCGCGATGGTCAGCGCCGAGAGCGCGACGCGCTGGCGGGCGCCAGGCGGCTCGTTCATCTGGCCGAACACCAGCGCGGTCTTCGAGAGCACCGACGAGCCGTCGAACAGCTTGGCCTCGGCGAGCTCGTGGAACAGGTCGTTACCCTCGCGGGTGCGCTCACCGACGCCGGCGAAGACCGAGTACGAACCCGACTTCTTCGCGACGTTGTTGATGAGCTCCTGGATGAGCACGGTCTTGCCGACGCCGGCGCCGCCGAACAGGCCGATCTTGCCGCCGCGGCGATACGGAGCGAGGAGGTCGATGACCTTGATGCCGGTCTCGAACATCTCGACGCTCACCGACTGGTCGGTGAACTTCGGCGCCGAGCGGTGGATCGGCGAGGTCTTGGTCGTGCCGACCGGACCGCACTCGTCGACCGGCAGGCCGACGACGTTGAGGATGCGGCCGAGGACTTCCTTGCCGACCGGCACCGAGATCGGCGCGCCGGTGTTCTTGACCGCCATGCCGCGGACCAGACCGTCGGTGGTGTCCATGGCCACGCAGCGGACCATGTGCTCACCGAGGTGCTGGGCGACCTCGACCACCAGGTTGTCCTGGCGCTCGTCGATCGCCTTGTTGCTGATGGTCAGCGCGGTGTTGATCTCGGGGAGCTCGGCGTCGAAGGCGACGTCGACAACGGGGCCGATGACCTGGACGACTCGGCCGATCGAGTTCATGGAAGTAGCGGACATGGTCGGTGCCTCGGGTGCTTACGCGGGGTTCGCGGAAAAGAAGAAGTGATCGAGCTGCCTCAGCCCTTGAGCGCCTCGGCGCCGCCGACGATCTCGGCGAGCTCCTTGGTGATCGAGGCCTGGCGAGCGCGGTTGTACTGGAGCGTGAGCCGCTGGATCATGTCGCCAGCGTTCTTGGTCGCGTTCTCCATCGCGGTCATACGCGCGCCGAACTCCGACGCGATCGACTCGAGCGCGGCGCGGTACAGCACGATCTGCACGTAGAGCGGGACCAGGTTGGCGAGCAGCGTCTGCTTGTCCGGCTCGTAGACGTAGTCGATGCCGCTGCCGGCCGCCGCGTCGGACGCGACCGCCTCGGGCACCACCGGCAGGACCTGCTTGAGCGTGACGCCCTGGCTGATCGCGCTGCGGAACTCGTTGTAGACCATGTACACGCGGTCGACCTTCCCCGAGAGGAAGTCGTCGATGATGCGGGTCGCGGTCTCGCGCGCGAGCTGCAGCGCGGTGGCGCCGATCGGCGCCGCGTCGTAGCTCGCGATGTTCGCGTTGCGGCGGGTGAAGTGGCCGTTGGCCTTCTTGCCGATGATGCGCAGCGAGATCTCGCCGAAGCCGGCCAGCTCGCTCTCGACCGCGGCCTCGACCTTCTTGATCACCGACGAGTTGAACGCACCGGCCAGGCCGCGGTCCGCCGAGAAGACGACGATCGCCGCCTTCTTGGAGGCGTGGTCCGCCTTGGCCGTCCGGTCCTCGAACAGCGGGTGCGACTCGGTGCCCGCCACCTGTGCCAGCTCCGAGACCACCTGGGTCAGCGAGTTGGCGTACGGGCGCGCGGCGACGATCGCCTCTTGCGCGCGCCGCAGCTTCGCCGCCGACACCAGCTTCATGGCGCGGGTGATCTTGCGGGTGTTCTTGACCGACCCGATGCGGGTGCGGATGGCCTTCAGCGACGGCATGGGCTCACGCCTTCTCGGGCTTGGCGTCGACCGAGAACTGCTTGGCGAACTCGGACAGCGCCTCGCGGAGCTTCTTCTCGCTCTCGCCCTCGAGCTTGCCGGTCGTGCGGATCTCCTCGAGGATCTCCTTCTTGCGCGACTTGATGAACGAGAACATCTCGCGCTCGTAGCGACCGATCACCGCGACCGGGTAGTCGTCGACGAAGCCGTTGGTGCCGGCGAACAACACGACGACCTGCTCCTCCATCGGGAGCGGCGAGTACTGGGCCTGCTTGAGCAGCTCGGTCATGCGCTCGCCGCGCGACAGCTGCGCGAGGGTCGCCTTGTCGAGGTCGGAGCCGAACTGCGCGAACGCCGCCTTCTCGCGGTAGGACGCGAGCTCGAGGCGGAGGCGACCGGCGACCTTCTTCATCGCCTTGGTCTGCGCGGCGCCACCGACGCGCGACACCGAGATGCCGACGTTCACGGCCGGCCGGATGCCGGAGTAGAACAGGTCGGCCTCGAGGAAGATCTGGCCGTCGGTGATCGAGATGACGTTGGTCGGGATGTACGCCGAGACGTCGCCGGCCTGGGTCTCGATGATGGGGAGCGCGGTCAGCGAGCCGCCGCCCTCCTTGTCCGACATCTTGGCCGCGCGCTCGAGCAGGCGGCTGTGGATGAAGAAGACGTCGCCCGGGTACGCCTCGCGGCCCGGCGGGCGGCGGAGGAGCAGCGACAGCTGGCGATACGCGACGGCCTGCTTCGAGAGATCGTCATAGACGATCAGCGCGTGGCGGCCCGAGTCGCGGAAGTACTCGGCCATCGTGACGCCGGTGTACGGCGCGATGAACTGCATCGGGGCCGGCTCGGAGGCGCCGGCGATGATGACGGTCGTGTACTCCATCGCGCCGGCCTTCTGCAGGCGGTCGACGACGGTGGCCACGGTCGACTGCTTCTGGCCGATGGCGACGTAGAAGCAGAAGACGTTGAGGCCCTTCTGGTTGATGATCGTGTCGATCGCGACGGCGGTCTTGCCGACGCCACGGTCGCCGATGATCAGCTCGCGCTGACCGCGGCCGATCGGGATCATCGAGTCGATGGCCTTGATGCCGGTCTGCAGCGGCTCGTGCACCGACTTGCGCGAGATGATGCCCGGCGCCTTGATCTCGACCTTGCGGCGCTGCGCGCCGGTGATCGGCTTGCCACCGTCGATGGCCACGCCGTTGGCGTTGACCACGCGGCCGATCAGCTCCTCGCCGACCGGGACGTCGAGGATGCGGCCGGTGCGGCGGGCGACGTCGCCCTCGCGGACGCTCTCGAACTTGCCGAGGAGGGCGACACCGACGTTGTCCTCCTCGAGGTTGAGCACCATGCCCTGGACCTTCTCGCCGCCAGCGCCCTCGAACTCGAGCAGCTCGCCGGCCATCGCGCCCGACAGGCCGTAGACGCGGGCGATACCATCGCCGGCGGTCAAGACGGTTCCGGTCTCGGTGACCTCGACCTTCTTGTCGTAGTTCTCGATCTGCTTGCGGATGATGTCGGAGATCTCTGCGGCCCTGATGTCCATGGTCGATATCCTCGCGGGGCGTGGTGCGGGGTGGGAGAAGTTACTTGCCGAGCTCGTCGCGCAGCGCGCGGAGCTGGGTGCGGACCGAGCCGTCGTAGACGACGTCGCCGACCTTGGCGACGAGGCCGCCGAGGAGGGTCGGGTCCTTCTTGCGCTCGAGCTGGACCTTCTTGCCGGACAGCTTCTCGAGCTGAGACGTGAGCTGCGTGACCTGCGCGGCGGTCAGGTCGACGGCCGAGGTGACCTCGGCGGTGACGCGACCGGCCTTGGCCTCGATCTGCGCATCGACCTCGCGGGAGATCGCGGGGAGCTCGCCGAGGCGCTCGCGATCGAGCAGCAGGTAGACGACATTCTTGGACGTCGCGTGCGCGCCGATGCGGGTCAGCAGCGCGTCGAGGATGCGCTTGCGGTCGGCGCGGCGGAGCGCCGGGTTCGACAGGCTCGAGACCAGCTCGGGCGAGGTCGTCATCGCCTGCGCGAGATCGCGGAGGTCCGAGCCGAGCTTGTCGAGGTTGTTCTGCGCGGCGCCCAGATCGAGCACGGCGCGGGCGTAGCGGCGGGAGATGCTACCGGCGGCCATCAGACCGTCTCCTTCGCAGTCGGCGCCTTGCCGATGTCCGTAATGAAGAGATCGACGAGGCGGCCCTGATCGGCGGCGGTCGCCTTCTCGCGGATGATCGTCTCGGCGGCGAGGGTCGACGCGGCCGCGACCTCGCGGGTCAGCGCGATGCGGGCGCGCTGGATCTCGGCGGCGATGCGCTCGTCCGCGTCCTTCTTGAGCGCGACGGCCTGGGCCTCGGCCGCGGCGATGATGCGCTGCTTGTCGGCGAGCGCGTCGGCGCGCATGCCCTCGACCATCGTCGCGATCTCCTTCTCGGCAGCCGCGAGCTTGGTCTGGTACTCGTCGAGCTTGGCCTTGGCGGCGTCGCGCAGGCGCGCGGCCTCGTCGAGCGCGGTCTTGATCTCGTCCGAGCGACCTTCGGCCGACTTGCGGACCTTGGGGCCGGCCTTCCAGATCAGGAGGACGAGCAGGAGGACGAAGTTGCCGACCAGGAACAGGAACGGCGCCGGCATCTTCTCTTCGGCCTCGCCACCCTCGAGCGGCGCGCCACCGAGCTTGCCGTCGCCGAGCGGTCCGCCGGCGATGTCCTTGCTGCCGTAGCCGAGATCGGTCCAGTTGAACTGGTGGGTCGGGTCGGCGTGGTGGCCACCCTCGTGACCGCCGGCTTCGTGGCCGGCTTCGTGACCGGCCTCGGCGCCGGCCTCATGGCCGCCTTCGGCGGCATGCGCGGGCTCGACCGGCGCGGCCGGGGTCGGCGCGACCGCGGTGTCCGTCGGCGTCGGCGCGGGAGTCGGCGCGACCGCAGTGTCCGTCGGCGTCGGCGCCGGGGTCGGGGCGACCGCGGTGTCCGTCGGCGTCGGCGCGGGCGTGGGAGCCGGCGTCGGCGTCGGGGCGGGCGTCGGCGGCGGGCCCGGCGGCACGTCGGCGGACGCCGAGCGACCGAGCGCGAGCACGGCGAACGCCGCGAGGATCGAGCGGCTGGCGAAGCGACGCATCACGCGACCTCCCGTCCGAGCAGGCGCGACGCCATCTGGCGAGCCAGGGCATCGGCCTGCGGCATGATCTGGGCGCGCGCGGCCTCGGTCTCGGTCTTGACCTTGGTCTGCGCCTCGTCGAGGGCCTTGGACGCGGTGGCGCGGGCCTTCTCGGTGGTCTCGCGCTCGTAGGCCGCAGCCTCCGCGCGCACCTTGCGCTGCTCGTCACCGGCGCGCGAGCGCGCGGCCGCGAGCTGCTTCTCGTAGTCGACCAGGCGCGCGTCGGCCTCGGCGCCCATGGAGGTCGCCTCCTCGCGCGCGCCCTCGATGCCGGCCCGGCGGCGTTCCCGCAGCCGCAGATACGGCTGGAAGATCAGCGCGTTGCCGATCAGGAACATGAGGACGAACAGTCCGAACTGGATCGCGATGGTCCAGTCGATGTCGAGCAGAAGATGTTCGTCGCCGGAAGCGACCGTGACCAGGACCGTCGGATCCATGGCAACCTCTTGATAATCTTACGTGTCCGGCCGGTAGCCGGGCGGCGGGGCGCTTATACGGCGCTTCCGCGCGGCGTGTCAACCGCTGGGATGCGGTGGGGCCCGGATCCAGCGCTGCGACACGACGCCGCACGGCGCCACATCAGCTACATAGATGTGGGGATCGGCTATTTGACGGGAGCCGGACCCTTGCCCTCGGGCTTGGCGCCCGGGGCCGGGGGCGGCGTCGGCTTCTGGCCGAGCGCGGCTTCCATGAACGAGCGGCCCTCGAACACGACGCCCTTGTCGACCTGGAGCGACGGCGTGTGGAGATCGCCCTTCACCTTGCCCGGGGCGTGGATCTCGATCGAGCGGCGCGCGCGGATGTTGCCGACCACGGTGCCCTGGATGATGACCTCGCCGATGTCGATCTCGGCCTCGACGTACGCGCCGTCGCCGATGATCAGGACGTCGTCCGAGAAGACCTCGCCCTTCAGCTTGCCGTCGATCCGGACCGTGCCCTCGAAGGTCAGCTTGCCTTCGAAGGTGGTGCCCTTGCCGAGCAGCGTGTTGATCTCACCAAGGGCGCCCTGAGGACGTGCCGCAGCCTGCATATGCCGCGGACCCTATCACGCAACTCGCCGTGAGATCGCGATCGCAAATCGACTACGGCACGGCGCGCGCCGCGAGCCCCGGGTCGGCCCACGACACACCGACCGCGCCGCCATGCGTGGCGATCCACGCGCCGACCGCCGGCGGGATCGCCGTGACCTCGGTCAGCGCCTTGGGCCAGACCCGCGACTCGACCCACGTACCCCACGTGTAGCTGTCCCACTCGCCGTTGCCGCACGCGTAGCAGGTCGACGCGTACCAGAGGTGCTTGGCGTGCAGCGCCCCGCCCTCCAACGACGGCTCGGTCGCGGCGTAGGCGGCCTTGCCCTCGTCGAAGCGGACCGCGTCCCCATCGCCCATCCCGCCGATGTCCGCGTCCACCGCGGCGTTGGCCGCGGCCTGCAGCGCGGCCTGCTCGTCCTTCGACAGCCCGATGACCTCGCGGCCGGTGCGCGCGTCGATGATCGCGGCGGTGCCGCTCGCCGACGGATGCGCGCCGCACGCGTAGTCCGAGGTCGCGCCGCGCACGAACACGTAGGGCCCGAGCGACGCGACGATCGCGTTCGAGGCGTCGATCTCGTGGACCGCGGCGACCATGTCGTGGGGCAGCGCGCGCTGGGTCAGCGGCACGGTGCGCGCGCCGCCCTGCTCGACCAGCTCGAGGATCTCGAGGCTCGCGCTGCCGGGCTCGGGGTCGCCGTCCGGGTCGCCGAGCTCCTTGCAGCTCGGTGCGGGCTCGGTGTGCGCGCGGCGCGCGACCGTCCAGACGGCGTTGTTCGCGACCAGGATCGCGCCGTCGCGCTCGCCGAGCACCTTGCCGTCGGCGTCGAGGCGCGCGCTGCGATAGGTGACGGTCGCGGGCTCGTCGCCGGTGGCCGGCGTCGGCACCTCGTACCAGACGACGTACTGATCCGGCGCGGCGGTGGAGGACAGCGGCGCGGGGCGCGGGGCCGGGCCGCAGGCGGCGAGGACAGCGGCGACGAGCGCGGTGCGGAGCATGCTTGATCGACGCCCGCCAAGGGCGGCGCATTCCACGGCGTGAGGAAGGTGCGGATCGACACGCATCGCCGCCAGCGTACTGCGTTCACGCGAGGCGCGGTTGACCACCTGCTACGCTCGGCAGGTGCGCACGAAGGTCATGGCGTTGATGCTCGCGGCGTCCTGCGCGTCGTCCGGCTGCATGGGCTACGTCCTGCACGAGGAGATCAAGCGCCCGACCCACGACGCCACCCCGACCGCGGTCGTGCTGCTGGGGCTGATCGGCGACGCCCTGGTCGCGACCGGCGCGAGCGCGCTGCACAGCGCGGCGTCGAGCGATCCCGACGTGCACTTCAAGACCGTGTTCCCGTACTACGGCGGCGCGCTGCTCGCGATCGACGCGGTGATCTTCGCGATCGAGTACGACCGCTTCAAGAACCGGTAGGTCAGCGCGGGGCCATCGCCGCGTCGCGGATGGCCCAGCCGATCGCCGGGCGGACCGCCGCGACCTGCGGATCGTGCGAGACGCCCATGAAGCCGGCGACCATCTCCATCGGCAGCGGTGTCCCCAGGTACAGCCAGGTGAACGGCGCGATCGCGAGGCCGCTCGGGAACGCGGCGGGCGCGGGCCCGCGATCGCCCCGCCACGACAGGCTGCGCGGGTTCGCCTCGAGCTGCGCGCTACCTTCCTTGCGGACGTACGGGAACAGCACGTTGATCCAGCCCGACACGCGATCGCCGCCCGAGCGCGACTCGTACTTGTAGAACGACCGCCACAGCTCGCGATCGGGGCGACCGCCAGCGGCGGCGCAGAGCTCGTCGAGGATCGGGGTCAGCGCGGCGATCCAGGGCGCGAGCCCGTACTCCGCGAGCACGGCGGCGCGGCTGCGGATCGCGCGCCAGTCCGCCTCGGAGCCGAGCAGCGTGACCCGCGGGATCCCGCAGCGCGTGACGACGACGTAGTCGAAGTAGGCCTGCATCGCCGACATCAGGACGACCTCGGACGCCGCCTTCTCGATCGGCCCGGTGGTCGAGAACTCCGCGACGACCAGGTCGCGCTGCTTGCCGATGTGCCCGGCGATCGCGTCGGAGAACTGCGCGAACACACCGGGCCAGTCGTTGTCGGGCGAGCCCTTCCGGAACTCGTCGCGGATGACCACGATCGCGGTCTTGTCGGCGTGGCGAACGAAGCGGTCGCGCAGCGCATCGGCGTTGGCGTCGACGTGGTGCGCGAACGCCTGCGCGATGCACAGCCAGACGTCGTCGGGCGAGAGGGTCAGCGCGAAGTGATGCGCGAAGGCGAGGTGCGCAGCGTGCACGAACGGGTGGACCCGCGACGCCACCAGCCCGCCGAGGTTCGCGGCGCCCGCCTCCACCGTCGCCGCGAGCCGCGCGACGATCGCGTCGAGCTCGTCCACGGTCGGCAGCAGTGTGGTCGGCGCGGAAACATCGCAGACCGCGAAGGAGACGCTCATGGAACGAGCGTACCGCTGGACAGGCGCCAGGGGGCGCGCCTCACGCCTGGCGCCCCGCACGGGCTACTTCTTCAGCTTCGCGTCGATCTGCAGATCCGTCGCGCTCGACCAGTCGAGCGTACGGACCTCGGGCGCGTAGTCCTTGAGCGTGATCTTGATGCGGGTCACCGTCGACGGGTCGAGGTCGTTGACGTGCAGCGGCGTGCGGCCGCGCGGCGCGACGTCGTCGCCGAAGTAGACCTCGGCGCCGCTGGGCGAGCTGGTGACGGTGAGGCTGCCGGTGATCGCCTGGAGGAAGGCGACGACCTTGACCTCGCCGCCGGCCTGCGGGACGACGATCGCCTGGGTCCACGGCTTCTTGCCCGGCAAGGCCACGCGGATGTCGTGGCGCGCGCCCGGCTGGGTGTCGGTGAACGCGACCGGCGTGGGGTTGGGCAGCGCGGCGCCGTCGATCGTGACCGCGGCGCCAGGCGGCACCGAGTCGATCAGGAGCGAGGCCGCGGGCTGCGCGTCGCCGCGATCGCGGAGCACCAGCAGCGCGACCGCCACGCCGCCGACGACGAGCGCGGCGGCGAGCAAGCCGCGGAGGATCCAGTTGGGCCGGTTGTTGTCGAGCCGCAGGTGCGCGGGCAGCTCGTCGGCCTCGAGCGCGGTGAGCTGCTTGGTGAAGGTCGGCGGCGGCTGGCCGCCGTACGGCAGGAACGGGTACGGCGTCTGGGGCGACATGCCGGGCGCGATCGTCTGCGCGGCCTGCGGCAGCTGCGCGTACGGCTGCAGGTGCGGCGGCAGATCGGCGGCGGGATACGGCTGCGCGACCGCGGGCAGCCCGCCCGGCGGATAACCGTAGCCGGCCTGCGGCACCGGGTAGGCGTTGGGCTGCTGCGGCCAGCCCGGCTGGCCGTAGCTCGGCGGCATCGGCTGCGGGACCGCGCCGCGCCCGGCCTCGGGGACGGTGGGCGACTGCGAGCTCGCGCCATCGGCGGCGCGCGCAGGCACGCCATCGGAGGGCGCGCCACCGCCGCGCACCGGCCGGGTCGGTAGCGGCTCCGACACCGAGCCACCGACGATCGACTGCAGCACCGAGCCCGCGGCCGGGACACCGCCGGGCGGCGTCCGGCGCGACGACCGCGGCTTGCGCAGCTCGCTGACCGCGGGCGTGGGCGTGCGCGCCGCCAGCGCGGGGTGCGCGATCGAGCCCGGCGGCGCGGGGCGCAGCCGGCCGCGGCTCTCGGAGTGGGGCGCGGTCGCCGACGACGAGTCCGCCGCGGTCGCCGCCAGCGGGCCGCGCGGATCGCGGGTCATCGTCGGGCCGCCGTCGTCGTCGTGGCTGCTGCGCGTGCGCCCGCTGTCGGCGTCGGGGTCGGCCTCGACCATCGTCGGTTCGTAGTCGCCGAAGCCATCGAGGCCCGCGCCGCCATCCCGCGCCGCGCTCGCGCCGCCGCCGAACCCGGGCGGGCCCGACACCATCGTCATCTCCTCGACGTGATCGAGCTCGGCGAGATCGAGCGCGCTGTCGCGGCTCGCCGGGCCCTGCGGCGGCAGGGTCGGCGCCGAGTCGCCATAGTCCGAGGGCTGCGGCGCGCGCGGCGCGCTCGCCCGCGGCAACGACGGCAGCGGCCCGCGCACCGGCGCGGTCGGCGCCGATTGCGAGCGGTTCGGCACCGCCGGCGCCGCGGGGGCGCGGCTCGGCGTGGCCGGGGGGCGCGGCGCCGGGCGCGCACGCGGATCTGGCGCGGGCTGGGTCTTCGCGCTCGGGCTCGACACCGCCGGCAGCTTGGCCCGCGCCGGCTGTCCGGTTCCCGGACGAGCGCGCGCGGGCAGCTCGTCGGAGGTCGCGGCGCCCTCGTCGAAGTCGCCGTCGGTGCCGTCGTCGTCTTCGTCCGGCTCGCGCTCGCCGCGCGCCGCGGCCTCGGCCTTCCGCCGCAGCTCGTCGACCCGGAAGATGACGCTGTTCTCGTCGTGGAGGTCCGAGCGCTCGCGCAGGAGCGCGCCGCGATCGATCGGCTGGGTGTTGAGGTTCGGATCGCGCGCGACCACGACCGGCGCGGGCGCGGGCGCCGGCACCGGCTCGCCCAGCACCTTGCGCAGGTGGGTCGCGAGCTTGCTCGCGGTGAACACCGGCGAGTACCCGTGCAGGAACCGCTCGAGGTCCGAGGCCATGTCGCCGGCGCTCTGGTAGCGATCGGCGGCGTTCTTGGCGAGCGCGTGCATGACGATGCGCTCGAGCTGCGGCGGCACGTCGCGCCGCAAGGTGGTCGGCGGCGCGATCGCCGCGCGCCGCACCATGTCGAGCAGCCGGTGCAGATCCTCCTCGAGGTAGAGCATCTGCCCGGTCATCATCTCGTAGAGCACGATGCCCGCCGAGAAGATGTCGCTGCGGTGATCCAGCGGATCGCCCCAGGCCTGCTCGGGGCTCATGTAGTAGTACTTGCCCTTGATCACGCCGACCGCGGTCTGGCGGACCTTCATCGTCGCCTTGGCGATGCCGAAGTCGACGAGCTTGACCTCGCCCGCGTTCGACACGAGCACGTTCTGGGGCGAGATATCGCGATGGACGATGCCGAGCGAGACGCCGCCCATGTCCTTCTTGCGGTGGGCGTAGTCGAGCCCGGTCGCCATCTCCTTGGCGATGAACGCGCAGACGTCGAGCGGCATGTCGAGGTCTTGCTCGGACCCGCGGCGCAGGATCTTGTAGAGATCCGCGCCGTCGACGAATTCCATCGTGATGTAGTACGTGTCGCCGACGCGCCCGAGGTCGAAGGTCTGGGCGACGTTCACGTGCTGCAGCTGCACCGCGATCTTCGCCTCGTCGATGAGCATCTGGATGAACTGCTCGTCCTGGGCGAAGTTCGGATGAATCATCTTGAGCGCGACGTACTTCTCGAAGCCCGCGATGCCGCGGGTCTTGGCGAGATGGATCTCGGCCATGCCGCCAACGGCGACCTGCCGGACCAGACGGTAGGGGCCGAACTGGCGCTCAGCCATCGGCGGCCCCCGCGGCGCTCATTCTCCTTCGATCTCCACGATCGGCGTCGGGACGCTGACGTCCGCGCGGCCCTGCGCGTTCTCGGGCGTCGGGCCTTCCTTCAGCAGATCGGCGCCGCCCGGGTGGACGAACACGCCGACCAGGCGCAGCGGCGCCTTCGCGCCGCGGTCGAAGGTGCACACGACCTCGGTCGCGATGCCGTAGGCGACGTTGACGATGTAGCTCGCGGCCGCGTTGGCCACGAGGTACAGGCCGAGGCCAGCGCCGTAGGTCTTGCGGTCGATCTGGATCGGCGAGTGCAAGCACTTGTCGATGTAGGCCAGGATCGTGTTCTTCGCGAGACGCCCGAACCGATCCCGCACCGCGACGGCGAACTGCGTGTCGGTGCAGGCGTAGCGGATCGAGACCGGCCGCGGCGACCGGGTCTTGGTCCGGTCGTGCGGGTCGATCTCGGCGAACACCTGCACGCCGTTCTCGTCGACCGGCGCGTCGTAGAGCGCGTTCATCAGCAGCTCTTCGCAGACCGAGCCGATCGCGCTGCGCACCTGGCGCCGCATCTTCGACTCCTCGGCGAACTGCAGGATCGTCTCGATCGCCTTGCCGCGGCCCTCGAAGTCGCGCAACCGCACGTAGTGGACCGGAGTCCCCTCGGGCAGGTACTTCTCGATGCCGAAGATGTCGCCGGTCAGGAGCTTCTGCGCGGTGACGAACACGCCGCGGTCGAGCTCCTCGCCGACGATGACGTGGTTCATCCGCTGGTCTTTGAGGTACTGCGTCAGCTCGGCGAGCGACGCACGTGGGCAAACCACCGCGGCGTGGGCCTTCGAGCGCAACATCGGCACGAGCCGCTCGACGGTCTGCACATCGCCTTCTTCGACGGCGCAGAACACGTAGCGGTGCGGGATGATGTCGCCCTGGATGGCATCGATGCTACGCACCGCATCAACCTCGGCGCCGGCGCGCTCCAGGTTGGCGACGATCCGGCGCAGTTGCTCGAGGTTATGCGATATCGCGAGGACGCGGCGTTTTGACAAAGGCTCCCCTCAGCGCGCCAAACGAAGAACATCATATCGGAATGCCGGCAGCGCGCAAAGTTGCAGCGCGACCGAAACCGTGACAATCACCGGGCGAGGCTGATGTCCGTGTCGGTCGCACCCAAACCCAAGCTGCTGGTCGTCGATGACGAGCCAGACATGCTGGACTTCGTCGAGCGCGTCATGCGCCGTCGGTACGACGTCACCCGGGTGGCCTCGGCCGACGAGGCCATGGCCGCCCTGGACGGGGGCGACTTCGACGTCCTCATCACCGATCAGAAGATGCCCCGGATGTCGGGGCTCGAGATGCTGGACCGGATCGCCGACCAGCACCCACGCCTGGTCCGGATCCTGCTGTCGGGGTTCACCGACATGCCCGACATCCAGCGGGCGGTCGAACGGGCCACGGTCCACGCCTACGTGCTCAAGCCCGTGGATTCGCAGAAGCTCCTGGCCGCGGTCGAACACGCCCACCGGGTCCGGGACGGCGCGCCGTTCGTACCGCCGGTGGACTGACGCTGGCGGTGACCTTCAGTACTGGTAGGTCGCCTGGACGTAGGCCTTGAAGTCCTCGTACGGGTTGGCCTGGAACTCGAGGCGGGGCTCGTAGTCGCTGAACGGGTCGGGCTGGTAGTTGCGCGCGTTGAACGCGTTGTAGACGGTCGCCCGGATCCGGAAGCGGCGGCTCGCGGTGTAGTCGACGCCGACCGTGACGTCCGCAGAAGCCGGGATCCGATCGAGCACCAGGTCGGACGGCGTGGTCGTAACCGAGGTGGTGCTCAGGCTCGAGCAGTTCGCCGACGACACCACCTGATCGAACTCGTTGTAGCAGGTGTTGCGGTACTCGATCATGCGGTTGGGATCCTCGAGCGATCCGATGACCCGCAGGTTGGTGGTCGCGGTCAGCTTGCCGTCGATGAGGTTGAACACCGCGGCCAGGTTGAACCAGTTCTCGGGCAGCGCGCGCTGCACGCCGCGGTCGGCGGTGTCGACGCGCAGCCAGGTGTAGCCCAGCTCGATGCGGTGCCCGCCCTGCACGTAGAGCTTGCCGAGGAACTCACCCGAGGTCATCCCGCGGTCGGCGACGTTGTTGTAGCGGCCGCCGACGATCTGGATGAAGTTGTGGATCTTCGTGTACGAGGCGTCGGCGCGGAAGCTGAGCTCGCGGATCCGGCGGTCGCCCTTGAAGATACGAGCGTTGACCTCGGCCTGCTCGGCCGACGAGGTCTCGACCTTCAGGTCCTCGCGACCGTCGAGCTGCACGGCCTCGCCGTTCGACGCGACGTTGTTGAACACCGGGGGCCGGAAGCCCTGGGCCAGGTTAAGCTTGGCGTGCCAGCCCGGGATGAAGTTGTAGACCGCGGTGCCCGAGGCGGTGAGCTGCGGCGTATACGACTGCTTGCCCAGCGCCGCCGGGGCGACCTGCAAGCGGGCGCCGGCGTCGAGGATGAGCTTCTTGTTGGGACGCCACTGCGGATCGACGTAGGCACCGAGCACCGTGCGGCTGGTCGGGAAGATCGCGGTCAGCGGGCAGCCCGGGATCGGCACGTCGTTGCCCGAGGCCTTGTCGATCATGCGGGGGCACAGCAGCGGGAGGCGATCGAGCTGCTGGTAGTACGGCGTGAGGAACGTCGCCTGGACGCCCTGGCCCTGACGCGACGTGGTCACGTCGTTCGGCATCCACTCGGTGAACGCCTCGGCACCGTAGAGGAGACGCGCGTTGTGCGGCAGCTCGACGTCGCCGTCGATCGCGCCGCCGACGCGGTAGCTGGTGAGATCGAGGTTGAAGCCAAGGCCACCCTCGAGCAGCCCGGGCACCGGCAGCAGCACCTGGATGGGCTCGAACCGCCGGACGAACTGGATGCCGTAGCCCTTGATCGCGATGCCGGCCTTGCCCTTGGCCAGGCGCGCCCGGTACTCGCCGACGACGTAGCGGTCGAAGTAGTTGGTGTTGTGGTCGCGGCCCTTGCGACCGCGATCGAGGCACTTGTCGGTGGGATCGAAGTCAGTGCCCGGCGGGCAGTACGGCATGCCGGTCGAGGGATCGACGGCGTTGTCCTCGCCGAGGTGCTCGCGCAGCACGTCGCCCGGGAAGCCGAGCGGCATGTGGCGATCGAGGAAGGGCACCTGAGCGCGGATCTGCAGCTTGCCGAGCGTCAGCTTGCCGTCGAACGACCAGATGAACGATCGCGCAGGGCTCGCGGTCGTGAGCGGTCCGAACAGCACCGGCGAGTTCGGCTGCGGCAGCGGCGCCGAGAACAGCTGGTTCGAGATCTGGTAGGCCGGGCCGTCGAAGGTCTCGAAGCTGCCGTGCAGGAACAGCTTGGCCTTGCCGTGCGCGATGTCCGGGTTGCCGTACATCACGTACGCCCGGGCCATCCGGCGATCACCCGGGCCGTCGCCCAGCGTCACGCCGGTCTCGACGCCGTCGACGTCGTCGGCGTCCTTGGTGATGACGTTCAAGATACCGAGCAGCGAGTTGGAGCCCCAGAGCACACCGCCCGGGCCGGTGATCATCTCGACGCGCTTGATCGTCTCGATCGGCTGGGTGCGACTCAGGGTCGCGATGTTCACGACCGGCTCGAACAGCGACGTGCCGTCGTGGAGGAACTGCACGGCCTGGACCTGACCGCGGACCAGGGCGGTCGGGAACTGGTTGTAGATGACGCCGGCGCGCATCCACCCCGGGACCGTGTCGAGGATCTGCTCGAGCGTGGAGTGCTGCCGGTCCTGGATCTCGTCACCGGTGACGACCGTGACGATCGCCGGCGCCTCCTGGACGGTCGTGACGCCCTTCGCGGCGCTCTGGACGACGTTGGCGAGATCGAGCTGATCGTCGAGCGTCGGGCCCGAGCTGGTGCCCGCGCCGCTGTCGAGCACGAGCGTCGGGATCTCGATGTCGATCGGCTCGGCCTGGTCGGGCTGTGCGCGCACCAGGGCGGGTGCGAGGCCGAGCGCGAGCCCGACAGCGACCGCGGGTGCCGCGCCGCGAGGGCGGCGCTTGGGAGTGTTCCGCACGTCCTGCCTCCGGGTCATGGCGCCCTCTGCTGGGACTTGATGAAGTCGACGCGCTCGTTGAGCGGGTCATCTGGCGGGTTGTTGCCGAGCGGACGATCGGAGCCGAGGCCAACCGCCTGGAGCTGCGCGAGCGGCACACCCTGCGCGACGAGGTAGTCGAGCACCGCCTGCGCGCGCCGCGAGCTGAGCGCCTTGTCCGCCTTCTTCTGACGGGCGATCACGCCGGCGTTCTTGGACCTGGTGCCGAGCGCGACGTGGACCTCGACGCGGACCGTGAGGCCGCGATCCTTGATGAGCTGGCCGACCTGGCCGAGGATCACCTTCGACGCGTTGGTCAGGGTCGCGGTGTTGCCGCCGAACTCGATCTTGTTGCCGCGCAGGTTGATGCGATCCGCGGCCTCCTCGGGCCCGGTCTGGGTGCGCGTGTCGGGGCAGCCGTCGTCGTCGTCGACGCCGTTGACCGTCTCGGGATCGTTCGGGCACTTGTCGGTGCCGTCGGGGAAGCCATCGCCATCGTTGTCTTCCTCGGGGCAACCGTCGTCGTCCTCGTAGCCGTCGAGGTCTTCCTTGTCGTTCGGGCACTTGTCGGTGACGTCCGGGATGCTGTCGCCGTCGTTGTCGCGATCCGGGCATCCGTCGTCGTCCTGGAAGTCGTCCTTGTCCTCGGGCTCGTTGGCGCAGGCGTCGTTGACGTCGGGCACGCCGTCGCCGTCGTTGTCGAGCTCGGGGCAACCGTCGTCGTCCTGGTAGCCGTCGCGATCCTCGGGATCGTCGGGGCAGACGTCGATCGTGTCGGGGATCTCGTCGCCGTCCTTGTCGGCGCGCCCGAGATCTCCCGAACCGGCAGGCTGCGGCGACCACACCGCGCCGATCGTGACGTGGAACTGATCGCCGCGATGGCCGAGGTAGCCAGCGCCGCCCATCACCTGGAGCGCGAGGCTGCCGCTGGCGCGCACGGTGGCGCCGGCGACCGCGTAGCTGGCGAAGTCACCGGCCTTGCCGCCGGCGAAGTAGTCCGAGGACATCAGCGAGCTGCAGCGGCGGCCATCGGCGGCCGCGCAATCGCCGAGCGACGCGGCGGTCAGCGGGATGAAGACGACGTCTTCGACGCCGAGCGCGATGCGCGGCGACAGCTCCCACTGCGCGCCGACGCCGGCCATCAGCTCGGAGCCGACATCGAGCACGACCTTCGAGTCGAGGTCGGTCTGGGTGTTCGGATCGTAGGCCTCGAGCACGGTGCGCTTGCGCAGCCGCGCGCCGAGGTTTGCGACGATGCGCGTCGACTTGATCTTGTCGAGGCGGTAGTCGATCGCGAGCTTGGGCTCGATGACCGGGCCGGCGTCGCCGAGGAACATCTGGTCCTCGCCGAACGGTACGCCCGCGGTGACGATCAGCGCCGAGGATAGGCTCTTGCTCGTGGTCAGCGCGTACTTCGCAGTCACGCGCACGTCGAGCGGCCCCGAACGCATCTCGCTCGAGTTGTTCGACGCGACGCTCGAGGACTGCGACGGATCGAGGTTGGTGAGCGGCCGCAGCGACAGGAGGCCGGTCGACGGCACCGCCATCGACGAGTCCAGGCTGTACCGCCCGCGCTTGCCGTAGCCCGCGGCCGGCGCCGCGCGGTACGCCGCGGCGTCGAAGCCGATCGTCAGGCGCTGGCTCAGCGCGAGGGCGAAGGTGAAGTCGAGGGTGGCGGCGTAGTCGAGGATCGCGTCGGAGCCGGTGTCACCGGACACGCCGCCGATGCCAGGCACCGGCGCGGCGAACGGTTGCTGGGCGTAGCCGAGGAGGATCTTCCAGACCAGATCGCGCCGCGGCATCGGCCTGGCACCGTCGAGCGAGAACACGCCGGTGGTGTCGATCGTGGGGCGAAACAGCGCGCTGTCGACGCCGGAGCTGTTGTCCGCGCGAGCCGAGCCAGCGAGCGCCACCCCGAGCGCGGCGGCCGCGGCGACGAGAGAGGGCGTGCGCATGGTGGTCGACCTCATGGGGGACACAGCACGGTGGTGTCGGTCGCGAGGACCGCATCGCGGGTCTGGATGATGTAGGCGTTGGTGACGCTGTCGCCGAGCGCGGATGCCCACTTGCACGTGCCGGGGACGCCCGTACCGCCGGTGCCGCTGTGCCCGACCAGCGTCGAGTTGAGCAGCAGCATCGAGCCGTTCTTGCCGGTGACCTGGGGGGTGCCGCTGGCAACCGGCGTCGTCCGCGCGGTCGTCGAGTTGTCCGAGAACGCGAAGTCATCGGCGGCGGGCACCGGTGAGCCATTGCGGGTCACGGTGACGCCCTCGACCGGCTGGCTGTTGTAGCGGAAGATGCCGAGCCACGCGCCGCGATCGCCCAGCGATGGAGACGGTCCGAGCCCGACCGCGGCGGTCCACGCGGCGTCGGTGGTCTTCTTGACCGAGTACGCCTCGACCGCGAACGTCTTGTTGGGAGCCACGGCGATCGCGACGCCGGACCGCGTGTGGACGTCGGCCCCACCGTTGTCGTCGATCTCGATGCCCAGGAACCCGTTGCTCGGGACCGGGAGGTTCTTGATGCGGAAGCGGCCGCAATCGTCGATGTAGACCGGGTTGGCGACGGGGTCGTTGAGCTTCATCGGGCTCTGGCTCGTCACGAACTGGATCGCGTCGTAGAAGTTCACGATCATCGAACACGGTCCGGTCGCCGCCGGGTTGGCGAGATCGCACGGCGCCCCGGTTGCGCCCGCCTGCGCGATCGGCTGATTCGTCTCGGCGTCGATGAGCTGACCGCACACGTTCATCTTGCCGCCGCTGGCGTTGCCGCATGCCAGCGCCGTCCCGCACCCCGACATGCCCGTGCCGACGCAGGTCACGACGTGGGTCACCGGGTCGACTTCTTCGGTGGTGGACGCCGGATCGCAAACGGTCTCGGCGTCCGGGACGCAGAGCATCTGCTCGAGGTGGGTGCCGGGGCCGCACACGGCGTCGTTGGTGGCGGTATCCGCCGGTTCACATGCGCCGTTCCGCTCGATGGTGCCGTCACCGCACTCGACGGTGGTGCAGCTGGTCTGGGTGAGCCCGAAGAGACCCACGGAGGTCGTGATCGTGATGAGCCACGGGATTCTCGACATGGGTCGCTCCTAGAAGTGCGTGCCGTCGTTGGCGAGGTCAGGGAAGATCGACATCGCGGCGCCGATCGAGGTGTTCTCGGGGCTCTGCAGCGCGACGCTGATGACGCCGCGCGCGACCCGGCGAGGGATGCCGCTCATGTAGACGTGCCCGAAGGCCTTGTCGTCCTCGGGCGTGTTGTCCGCATAGTCGGGCGTCCCGTCGCCGTTGAGGTCCTTGTACTGCCACGTGATGAAGTAGCGATCGAAGTCCAGGAGCGACTCGTCGACGAAGAAGCCGGAGCCGCCGACGTAGCCGTTGTTGATCGGGTTCGTGCCCTCGACCGTGCCGTAGTAAGTGCCCGACAGCGGCAGCGTGAAGACCTTGTCCGAGCCCTCGTAGAAGTCGGGGTTCGCCGCCCACGCCGCCTTGCACAGCTTGAGGCGCAGCGCGTTCGACTTGGGGCCGGTGCAGTTCGTCGGCGGGAACATCGTCTGATCGGCGCCCGCGTCGTCGTCGAGGCACGTGGTCGCCGACGGTCCGTACTTGAAGTTGGAGGTCGTCACGACCGCCTTGACCTTGCTCTGCAAGTCGCCGAGGTACGACAGCCGCTTGAGCGCGGTCAGCACGTCCGAGATGTCGCCATCGGTCGCGCCAGCCGGCGCGTTGAAGGGGTCGGCGATGCCGGTCTGCTCCTTCACCTTGTTGGCGAACTGGGTGACGTGCAGGCCCGGGAAGCGCGCGCCCTCGAGATCGATGAAGCAAGGCGAGTTCTGATCGATCAGCGGCTTGATCTCGAAGTTCTGGACCGCGAAGACGTAGTCCTTCGTGCCGCCTGCGTCGTCGGTGACCGTGTCGACGGCCCACAGCGCGTAGTACGTGTCGACGGGCGGCTGCAGCGGCGCGCGGGCCTGCCCGGCGCGCTGGATGGTGTGCGTGTCGCCCGAGAAATCGAGCTGCACGTTCGAGCCAGCGAACGGCTCAACACACGCGCCGAGGCCGAGCCCCAGCACGCAAAACGAGCGAATCAGGCGAACACCCATGGTGGCCTTTGCCCTCCCCTCAGGGCCGATGCCCTGACGTCGCCGGAAAGTCCGTCGACGAAAAAAATGATATGCGCGCAACAGAGGACGAGTCAATCCGCGCGGAAACGCACGTGACATCGATCCGGGTGCGCCGAGGTCGGGGGAAGGCCTACGCGACCGCCCACGCTTCCATAAGCGCGGGCGATCGGGCCCCGCGGGGCTTGCGCACCGGCCGCGATCCTCGACGGAGATCGTCCGCTGCGTGGGGGGAGCATCACCCCGCTGTGGGCTCGGGTCGCGCAACCGAGGTCGCGGTGTCAGATGCGGCGGAACGCCGCGAGCTCGAGCGTGAGCACGCTGCCGCTGTGCTCGCCCGGCGCGATGTTGGCCTGCGCGGCCCAGCTCGCCGCCGAGAAGTCGGGGCGGTTGTCGGGCACCGTCCGGGTCCCGGGCAGCGTGTAGTCGAGCGCGCCGTCGAAGCGCCACGCGCCGACGCGCAGGGAGCCGCCGACGGCGACGCCGATCTTGTCGCTGTCGAGGTACTGGCGCTCGATCGTGCGATCGGGCACCGCCGAGGTGTCGAAGTAGCCGCCGGCGCGGACCGCGCCCTTCGACAGCGCGTACTCGACGCCGCCGCGCGCGGTCCAGTTGTCCTTCCAGTCGAAGTCGAGCGTCTGCTTCAGGGTCGGGTTGTCGGGGAACTCGATCGCGAGCCGATCGAAGCGCGACCACTGGGTCCAGTCGAGCTGCGCGGTCACGCGCAGCTTGGTGGCGGTGCCGACCGCGACGCCGAGCGACGCGATCTGCGGCCACTTCTGCACGTGCTTCATGTTGAGCGTGCCCATCGTGCCGACGGTGCCGCTGCCCGAGGTCGCGACGTCCATGCCCGCGCGCCACGATGCGCCGATCGTGAGCTGCGGCGTCGGACGGAACATCGCGCCGAGCGCGGCCGAGATGCCGACGCCCGCGCCGCTGAGATCGGCGTCGAGCGGCAGCGAGTTGGCGTCGACCGCGAACACACCGACGCCGAGGCGCACGGTGCCGCCGATCGCGAAGGTGTCGTCGACCTCGTAGGCCGCGCCGGCGCCGACCTCGAAGACCAGATCGGTCGTCGAGTTGACCGCGCGGATGCCCGGGTCAGACATCTTGGGGTAGTGCAGCTGGCCGCCGAAGCTGTTGAAGATCGCGGCGCCGAGCGCGAGCCGCGACGGCGCGCCATCGACCTTCGGGTGCACGGTCACGCCGAGCGTGGGCAGCGGCGCGAACGCGGTCGCGGTCTGGGCCGCGCCGCGGGTGCCGGCGGCATCGACCGGCACGTACTTTCGAGGTGCGTAGACGATCTCGCCGCCGATCGCGAAGCCGTCCTCGCCCCAGGCGGCACCCGCCGGGTTCGAGTACCACGCGGTCGGATCGTCGGCGATCGCGGTGAACGCGCCGCCGAGGCCGACGCCGCGCGCGGACACGCCGTTGGGCCGCGCGAGGCCGCCGGCGTGCGCGGACGATGCCGCCGCGAGGAGGAGCACCGCTGCGAGCGCGCGCTTCACGGCGCACCGCCGATCGAGGTCAGCGGCGCGACATCGACATCATCGACATCGATGTCGTCGCTCGCGATCGCGGCGCCGCCATCGGGCCCCGCCGCGTTCAGCGCCGGCCCGACGCACACGTGCTTGACCGAGTCGCAGTTCTCGCCCTGCGCCTGGAAGCAGTCGCCATCGGTCTTGCACGACAGATCCGGGCGATCCTCGGACACCGCGCAGGCGCCGAGCACCAACATCATCGCGATCGCGAGCCTCACCACACGCCCCCCTTGGCCACGACCACGCCGAGGTCGCCCGGCCCGATCAGCGGCGCGATGGCGAACGGCGCGGGCGCGCCGGCGCGCTCGCGCGGCCGCTCGCTGACCAGGAAGTACACGCCGACGCCGACGGTGATCGCGGCGGCCGCGAAGCCGGCATCGGACATCAGGCCGAACTTCTTCGCGCGATCGCTCGCGTCCTGGATCTGCGTGCGCGTGTGCACCGGCACCAGCGGATCGGTCGTGCCGATCGGCACCGTCGACGGCCGGCTGCGCTCGATCAGCGCCCAGTCGCGGGCGTCGTTGGCCTGGCCCTGGGCGTAGATCGCGAGCCCGGCGCTGGCGATCGCGATCACCGCGCCGGCGCCGATCGCGACGTGGCCGATGGTCCGCGATCGGGCGCGCGCGTCGCTGTCGATCAGCGTCGCCTCGACCTCGATCTTCTGGCCGCGCGCGATCCGCACGCGGCGGCGCCACGGCTCGTGGCCGGGCGCGGTGACGATGATCTCGTGCTCGCCGGGCTGGCCCTCGATGCGGCCGTCGGCGCCGGCGGTCACCGCCGCGCCATCGAGCTGGACCGCGAGCGACGCGACCGGGGCCTTGATGACCAGCCAGCCGGTGGTCAGCTCGACCGGCTTGGTCGTGCCGAGCTCGGGGCCGGTGTCGACCTTCGCGTCGGGGTCGGGCTCGAGCTTGATGTCGACGTCGGTCACGATGCCGGGCAGCACCGCGACCTTCGCGGTCTGCGGCAGCCAGCCCTGCTTGCTGACGCCGATCTCGACCTCGCCGACCGCGACCGCGCGCGGCGCGAGCGGGGTGGCGCCGTACTTGAGGCCGCCGAGCGTGACCGCCGCGCCCTCGATGTTGGCGGTGACCGCGATCGCGCCGCCGTCGCCGATCGCGCCGGGAAAGGCCGGGCGCCCGAGCGACGCGCGGCAGTCATCGTGCAGCTTGCGGGTGGCCTCGATCTCGACCGACTGCGGGTTGAGCCGGATCGCCTCGCGCGCGTGGGCGACACAGTCCTCGAACTTCTGCTCGGACTGATCGACCGCGGCGAGGAAGCGATACGGGCCGGGCAGCGCGGCCTCGAACGCGCGCGCCTTCTCGAGGTGCTCGCGCGCCTCGGCGTACTGCCCCAGGCGATAGGCATCGACGCCGGCCTGGAACTCGCGGGTGAACTGCGGGGAGGGAGCGGGCTGCGCGAGCGCCGCGCGCGCGGTGAGGATGACCACCGCGCCGAGCAGGATCCGTTTCATTGGGTCGGGTCTTCCCTTCCGCCGCCCTTGCCGGGGTCGTAGCGGTCCCAGACGTTGACGTTGCCGGTGCCGCTGCCGGTGTTGCCACCGTTGCCGCCGCCGTTGCCGCCGCGCGGCGTGCCCGAGCCGGCCGGCACCGCGACCGGCGCTGCCGGGATCTGCGCGGTGAACGTCGACGGGTTGCCATCGCCGGCCTGGACCCGGAGCTCGAGGCGCCCGCCGCTCTTGTCGAGCCGCGCGAGCTCCTCGGTCACCACCTTCGCGAAGCCGCTGGCGTCGCGCACCGCGCGGCCGCCGACCTCGAGCACCACGGTCTGCTCGCCGAGGCTCGCGTCCTTGAAGTGGCCCTTGTCGACGCCGATCACGATCGCGCCCTCGGTCACCTTCGGGTATCGCCACGCGACCTGCGGGAACATGCTCACCACGGTCGCGCCATCGGCCGACTCGGTGTGGCCGTAGGCGCTGACCATGCCCTTGACGTCGCCGCCGCTCAGCTGGAACTGCGTGAACACCAGGAAGCGCGCGCCGTGATCGTACTCTTCCCAGTACGTCGCCGACGGGGCCGCGGGGACGGCGGTCAGCGCGGTCGCGCGCAGGCTGGTCGCGACCGCCTTGCGCGCCTCGCGCACGTCGCGCCGCGCGTTGGCGTTGTCGGGGTCGCGCTCGTACGCGTCGAGCTTGGCCTGCCGGACCTGCGCGTACAGCCCCGCGACGCCCGAGCGCCAGTGCGCGTCGGTGATGCGCTGCCCGACCTGCGCGGCCACGCCGTCGAGCGCGGCGTCCTTGGCCTCGTCCTCGCCGTCCTCGTGGCTCGCGGTCGGCGACGACACGCCGACGCACGCGATGCCGCCGTCCTTGGTGTCGGAGCAGTACGAGCTGAACGGCGTGTCCGAGGTCAGCCACGCCGGCCGCGCATCCGCTGACTTCTTGGTGACCTCGCCGAGCACGGCGCCGCCCTTGGCCTCCGTCTTGGTGAGCGCGCGGTAGCCGAAGTACGCGCCCGCGCCGCCGAGCACGACCAGGCCGGCGATCAGGCCGCCGACCCACGAGCTACCGCCGCGCGCCTGCGCGACCTCGGCGACGGTGGTCGCGACCTTCTTCTTCTCGACCTTGCGGTTCGCGAGCTCCTTGATGAGCT
Source organism: Deltaproteobacteria bacterium (assembly GCA_021413675.1). Lineage (GTDB taxonomy): Bacteria > Myxococcota_A > Polyangia > Haliangiales > Haliangiaceae > JAIOQA01. The sequence goes on from JAIOQA010000173.1 coordinate 70,599, forward strand.
TCTTCGCGTCGGCGGTGATGCTGGGCTTGGGCAGGCTCGGCAGGTGCGTGAGCAGGCCCTCGGTCGCGGCGCAGGTCATCGCGCTCTTGCAGTCCGCGCACTTCATCTCGGGCGGCGTCGCGAACTTGAGGACGTCGTAGTGCTGCTCGACGTCGATCAGCTGCGCGGTCGTGGTCGCGCACTTCGCGCACGTGTACGGGATCGTGAACGAGAGCACCTGCGCCTTGGCGCCGAGGTCCTCGGGCCGCGTCAGCTTCTCGAGGAACGCCGGCGGCACGCCGAGCAGGTAGATCGCCTCGGAGCCGGGCGTGATCATCTGCAGGAAGCCGCGCCACTCGGCGGCGCCCGCGGGCTCGATCCGGCCGACGCCGGCGACGTCGAGGACGATCAGGCCCTCGAGGCCCTCGCCGAGCTTGTCGCGCGGGAACGAGGCATCGAGATCACCGGCGAGCCGGACAAGGGTCGCGCGGCCGTCGA
>JAIOQA010000174.1 GCA_021413675.1 Deltaproteobacteria bacterium
CCCGTGCCCGTGCCCGTGCCCGTGCCCGAAAGCCCCCACAGCACGTCCGCCTCGCGCGGTCGCTGCGCCCGTCCCCATCGTCCCGTGCCCGTGAGCCTCGCAGCACGGCCGCCTCGCGGGGTCGCTGCGCCCGCTCAGTCGATCACTGGATCGTCGCCGCCGCCGTACTCGTCGCGGAACAGATCGCCGAGCTTCCGCGACACGAAGATCTCGATCAGGTCGGGGTCGTACATCTTCTTCGCCGCCTTGCGCAGCATCGCGTCGCACTCGTCGGGCGCGAGCGCCTTCTTGTACGGCCGGTCGGTCGCCATCGCGTCGTACGCATCGGCGATCGCGACCAGCCGCGCCGCCATCGGGATCTCCTCGGCGACCAGCTTGTCGGGATAGCCGGTGCCGTCCCAGCGCTCGTGGTGGTTGCGCACCGCCGACATGATCGGCTTGAGCATCTCGATCTTCGATGCGATCTCGTAGCCCTTCACCGGGTGCTCGCGCATGTGCGCCCACTCGGCGTCGTCGAGCGGGCCGGGCTTGAGCAGCACCGAGTCGCGGATGCCGATCTTGCCGATGTCGTGCAGGAACGCGCCGAACTCGAGGGTCTCGAGGCCGTCGTCGGGGTAGCCGCTCTCCTTCGCGAGCACCAGGCAGTAGGCCGCGACCCGGCCGCAGTGGCCCTTGGTGTACGGATCCTTGGCCTCGATCGCCTCGGCGAGCCCGAACAGCGCCTGGCGGTTGGCGGCCTTGAGCTTGAGGTAGCTCTCCTCGAGCTCCGAGGTCCGCTCGCGGACGACGACATCCAGCAGGGTCTCGCGCCGCACCAGGCGCTGCTGCTCGCCCGCGAGCCGCCGCACGAGATCGCGCTGATCCTCGACCAGCCCGAGCAGCTTCACGCTCTCGCCGAGCAAGGTCACGAGCAGCGAGCGCTCGCTCGGCCGCGCGACGAACCGCATGATCGTGCCCGCCGACGCCGGCCGGTGATCGAGCTCGATCGCCTCGTCGGGCGAGCTCACCAGCGCGATGCGCAGCGCCTCGGGCGCGAGCGTGATCGTCGACTCGAGGAACCCGACCGCGTCGAACGCCGGCGGGCGGTGGCTCGCGATGATCACGTGCGGCGGGCTGGGCAGCTTGTCGGGCGCGGTCACGCGCCCGCGGATCCGGTTGAGCGCCTCGGTCGCGTTGCGCGCGGTGTCGACGGCGAGCCCGATGCCACCGACGAGCTCGGCCAGCTCGCCGAGCGCCTCGGGGTGCTCGTGCACGACCAGCGCGCGGAACCGGCGGCTCATCGCGTTGCTCCCCGGGGCGAGCGCGGACAGATGAAGCGGGCGGTGGGCATGAGGTGGCGACGGGCGGAATCGCACGCGTCGGTGCCCCTAGTATATAACTCCCTGCCGTATAGTCGCCGGCTCAGACCGCATGCAGGAAGAAGTCACCGGCAACCTCGTCGGACTCAAGGCGAGTGAGATCAAAGCGTTGGAGCGGATCTATCGTCGGCGCGTGGCGCCGTCGGAGGTCGTGTCGCCGGAGCTTGCCGCGTTCTTGGCCGAACAGTCCGGTGAGCTGCATCGCCAGATCGGCGTGCTGATCGATCGCCGCGGCGCGATCCAGCACGTGATCGTCGGCGACGCCTCGAAGCTCGACATGCCGGACGTCGGCCGCATGCGCGGCGCCGCCGGACGCTTTCGCGGCCTGCGCCTCGTGCACACCCACCTGCGCGGCGAGGGCCTGACCCGCGACGATCTCACCGACCTCGCGCTCAACCGCTTCGATCTGGTCGCCGCGATCACCGTCGACGCCGGCCGCCCGCAGCGGCTTTACATCGGCCACCTCTGGCCCGATGGCCCCGCCGATCGACCGTGGCGCGAGCTGCCCCACGAGTCGCCGCACGCGCCCACGACCGACTTCGGCCAGCTGATCGGCTCGCTCGAGGCCGAGTACGGCAAGGCCCGCCACCAGGTGCGCGCGGAGGCCGGCACCGATCGCGTGCTGCTGGTCCACGTCGCGCTCGGCAAGGCCAGCGAGTCCGAGGCCCGCATCGCCGAGCTGCGCGAGCTGTGCCGCACCGCCGGCGTGAAGGTGGTGGACGTGATCACGCAGCACCGGCCGTCGCCGGATCCCAAGTTCCTCGTCGGGCGCGGCAAGCTCGACGACATCCTCTTGCGCGCGATGCAGCTCGGCGCCGAGGTCGTGATCTTCGATCCCGATCTCACCCCCGGCCAGGCCCGCGCGATCAGCGACGCGACCGAGCTCAAGGTCCTCGATCGCACGATGCTGATCCTCGACATCTTCGCGCTGCACGCCCAGAGCCGCGACGGCAAGCTGCAGGTCGAGCTGGCCCAGCTCAAGTACGAGCTGCCGCGCCTCGCCGAGAAGAACACGATGATGTCGCGCCTGGTCGGCGGCATCGGCGGCCGCGGCCCGGGCGAGACCAAGCTCGAGATCAGCCGCCGGCGCGCGCGCGATCGCATCAACCTGCTCGAGAAGAAGCCCGCCGATCTCGCCGACGATCGCCGGCTGCGGCGCGCGCGGCGCGGCGACAGCGGCATCCCGATCGTCGCGATCGTCGGCTACACCAACGCCGGCAAGTCGACGCTGCTCAACGCCCTCACCCAGGGCAACGCGCGCGCCGAGAACAAGCTGTTCGCGACGCTCGATCCGATCAGCCGGCGGCTGCGCTTCCCGACCGAGCGCGAGGTCGTCATGACCGACACCGTCGGGTTCATCCGCGATCTGCCGAAGGATCTCATCCAGGCGTTCCGCGCGACGCTCGAGGAGATGGCGGACGCCGACCTGCTGGTCCACGTCGTCGACGCCAGCGATCCGGATCGCGATCAGCAGATCCGCGCGGTGACCGGCATCCTCTCGGACCTCGGCTTCGGCGAGAAGCCGCGGGTGCTGGTCTGGAACAAGTGCGACCGGCTCGACGCGACCGAGGCGGATCACCTGGCGCAGCACGGCGGCGGCTTCACCGTGTCGGCGATCGACGCGACGACCTTCGGGCCGCTCTTGCTCGCGATCGAGCGCGCGCTGTGGCAGTCCGGCAAGGACGCGACGATCCTGGCGCGCGCGGCCACCTGAGGCGACCGAAGGTCGCCGGCTCAGCAAGAGGCGCTTCGCGCTTGGATGAGATCGGGACCGTCGTCCTCGACGGGGCCGATCGATCGAACGGAGGCGCGGCTACTTCGGCTTGCGCGCCGCGAGCCGCCAGCCGTCGCGCGTGCGCTCCGAGGTCGCGGTGTTGACCGACGACGTGAGCGCATCGCCGAAGCCCTTGCGGCTGCGGGTCACCCGGCCCGGCATCTCGGAGCCGTAGTAGAAGCGCTGCAGCACCCAGACCCAGAACGACGGCTTGTACATGAACAGGTCGGCCGCGAGCGACAGCTGCGCCTCGTTGTCCCAGAACGCGCGCTGCGGCACGCCCTCGCGTCGGCGGAGCTTCAGGATGTCGTTCGACACCGGGCAGCGCGTGATGCACGCGCGGCACATGTGATCGCGGCGCGGCCCGAAGTAGTCGGCGGCGATCAGCCGATCGCACGACTCGACCTTGGTGATCACGTAGTCGTCGAACGCGCTGACCGGGCATGCCTCGACGCACAGGTTGCAGGTCGAGCAGTCCGGGAGTTTCCAGGTCTCGCTGGTCGGCGTCGCCTCGAAGCGCGTCACCGGTGCGTCGAGGAAGATCGCGCTCAGCTTGCAGTTGAAGCCGAAGCGGTGGGCGAAGAACAGCGCGTTCTTGCCGATGACGCCGAGCCCGGCGGCGGTCGCGATCTCCTTGAGCACCACCGGCACGCCGGCCTGCGCGTCCGCGACCGCGACGCCGTCGCCGTGCGCGCGGTTGATCTGGTTGGCGATGTCCGCCGCCATGCTCTCGACGTAGTAGTCGGCGGCGACGTCGCTGAACAGCGCGATCACCACCACCGCGTCGCTCGTGATCGCGCGGTGGGTCATGCGCAGCTTGCCGATCAGGTGGCGGCCGCGGCGCACCTGCGGGCCGTCGGGGAAGCGGGCCGCGAGCTCCGGGCCGCGCAGCACCACCGCCTCGTACGGCACGCCGGGCGGTGCCGCGTCGCGGATCCAGCCATCGAGCGCCGCGCGATCGATGACGACGCCGGGGTGGGTGCCGCCGCGCAGCTTCTCGCGCGCCGCCGCGAGCTCCTTCTTCACCCACGGCGTGGCCGCCGCGCGCACCGCGCGCCACTGGCCGCGCCAGGCCAGATCGACCGCCTGCCAGCGCTTGCGACGGAGCCACTCGGGAACACGATCGCGCAGGGAGGCAGGCATGCGGTGACGCGTACCGTACCGCCATTCCGCCGCGCGCGTAGCGCCGCGCGGGGCGCCGGACGGTTCGGACGAATCTGTCCGGCGCCCGGACAGAGCGCTTGGCTACGCCAGCTTGGCGTCGAGCGTGATCGGCACGGCGAGCGCGCGCGACACCGGGCAGTTGGCCTTCGCCGTCGCGGCCAGCTCGGCGAACTTCGCCGCGTCGATGCCGGGAACCACGCCGACCACCGACAGGCGGATCGACGGGATCGACCAGCCGGCGTCGCCCTTGACCAGCTCGACCTTGGCCTCGGTGCGCAGCTCGGTCGGCGGGTGGCCCGCGCCGGTGAGCTGGAACGCGAGCGCCATCGAGAAGCACGACGCGTGGGCCGCGCCGATCAGCTCCTCGGGGTTGGTGCCGGCCTTGCCGTCCTCGGAGAGGAAGCGGGTCTTGACCGCGTACGGCTGATCCGTGAACGCGCCTGACTGCGTGGTGATCTTGCCGGAACCCTCGGGGCCCGAGCCCTGCCAGACGACGGTGCTGGAACGGAACATGGTGTCCTCCTGATTGAGCCGCGACTGTGCCGCGATCTCCGCACGCCGCCAAGCCGCGCGGGCCGCGCGTGTCGCTCCGGATCGCGGAGGCGTGAGGACGTGCAACGCGCCAACGGTTCGCCGCGGCGGCGCTAGCGCAGCTTGCGCGCCGCGCTCGGCAGGATCCGGCTGCGCTCGCCGGAGCGCTCGTCGCGCCGGCTCGACGCGCCGACCGCGACCGCCGTGGGCAGGCGCGAGCCGCGCAGCGGCGTGCCCTTGCGCTTGCGCCCGGGCGAGCGGATCAGCTCGACGACGCGCTCGCCGCGCGGCGTGAGCTGGTGGGGCCGCACGCGATCATCGCCGTCGGGCGCGGCGAACGCGGCGACCAGGCCGGCCTCGCGCAGCGCGGCCAGCGCGCGGCTCGCGCTCGACTTGTTCTTGTTGAGGAAGGTCGCGATCGCGGTCGGGGTCTCGCGGCCGGCAGCGAGCGCGAGCAGCACATCCACGTACGGCGCCTGGCGCGCGAGCGCCGCGAGCTCGCTCTCGTCGGCCTCGGCGGCGAGCACCGCCTGGAACGAGGCGACCAGATCGGCGAGCATCTCCCTCCGGTTGTAGGACGTCCGCAACGGTTGCGCAACCGTTGCATTTGCCGCGGCGCGTCCTGCCGCTCGCTGCCGCCCTACTCCACCGCGCCGGTCCCGAGGTGAAACACCAGGCATTGCGGCGGCTTGACGTCGCCGCGCCGGACCACGGTCACGGTCTCGGTGCGGGTCGGCCGCGCGACCACGACCACCGAGGCGCCGTCCTCGTCGCCCGGATCGGCCTGGTTGGCGAGCACCACCGCCGACTGGGTCGCGCCGATGAGGCCGTGGATATCGAGCTCGAAGGACGTGGTCTTGCCCGACCACGCCGGCACCAGGATCAGCCCCGGGCGCAGCTCGGCGAGCGCGTCGCGCGCGAACCGCGACAGCAGATCCTTGCAGATGAGCAGCGCGTACGACCACGCCGGGCGGCCGCGGTCATCGGCGACGACGTGGATGCTGACCCGCGCCGGCGAGGTGCGGATCGCCTCCTCACCGAGGATCGGCGAGGTGAACGGGTTGAACTTGGTGTGCGTGACCTCGGCGCCGCCGCGCAGCATGACGGTGGCGAGGTTGACCGGCGCGCCACCCTGCCAGGTGTGGACGCTGCCCGCCGCGACCAGCTCGAGCGGCCAGCCGCGGGCCGCGAGGTGCAGTCGCACGCGGTCGACGCCCGCGACGTCGAGGCACAGCTCGGGCAGCACCGCGATCGTCGCGCCGCGCGCGATCGCTTCATCGAGCAGACCGCAGATGCGCTCGGCGACCGCCGCAGGATCGCGCGGCCGCACGTTGAAGAACGAGCGCACCGCCGCGCCCGGCACGTCGTCCCAGGTGAGCTCGGTGGTCGGCGTGGCCAGCGGCAGGATGACCGCGACCTTCGCGTCGGCGGTCGGGGGGGTCAGCGCGTGGACGTTGGCGAAGCTGATCTCGACCTCGAGCCCACCGGAGTCGGGCGCGAGCGCGAGCCGCGGCGTGCGATCGACGTCGTCATCGCCGCGCGACGCCGGGTGCGTGATGAGCTCCCGGCCGAACAGCTTGACCAGATCCGGCGCGTGCGGCGGATACGGCTCGCCCGGCGCGAGCAGCCAGCGGCCGCGGCGCCGGAAGCACTCGGCGAACAGCTCGCCGCAGACGTCATCGAGGGCCTCGGCGGCGGTGCGCGCGACCTGGGCGCGCGCGGCGATCGGATCATCGCCGAGCAGGCGGTGGGCGCGATCCCACGCGTTGGCCAGCGCGCCGGCGGGATCGGCGAGCCGCGCCGTGCGCAGCAGCGCGGTGTCGGCGACGTCGGCCAGCTCGGCGGCGAGCGCGCGGCGATCCGCGAACAGCGCGCGATCGACCCGCGCCGAGCGCGCGCGCCGGAGCGCCGCCGCCTGGCGTCGACAATGCCGCAGGAACCGGCCCGCGACCTGATCGACGTCGTCGATCGGATCGAGGCCGAACCCCTCCAGCCAGCTTGCGAGGTCGTCGCTCACGGGACCGTCGAGTATGGACCGGGGCTATGACGTTCGTGCGCCGATCCCGCCGGCTCAGAAATCGTCGCTGGCCTCGCCATCGCCCTCGATGCGCGCGGCGAGGGCGGCGATGCGCGCGGCGAGCGCCGGCGGGTGATCGTCGGCCTCGAGGTGCTGCACGATCGTCGACAGGAAGAACCGATCGATCGGCGCGCGGCCGTGGTCATCCTCCTCGGCCTCGTCCTCGAGCTCGGGGTGTGCGTCGAGGAACGCCTCGAGCCACGGCACGATCTCGCCCGGGATCGCCGCGCGGCCCTCGCGCGCGCGATCATCCTCGTCGGTCGACCAGCCCGGCCCGATCACGAACGCGATCGGGTGCGCCGCATCGATCGTCGCGACCCAGGCCGCGACCGCCGCCGAGAACGCCGCGGCGCCCGTCGCGCTCACCGCGTAGCCCGCGCCGCCGAACTCCTCGGACACCATCGGCGCGTACACGTCGCCGGGAGTCTCGGCGTAGAAGAGCCGGTCGGCCCAGCGGAAGAACCCGGCGAGCGCCGCCGGGCAGCCGGCCTCGATCGCCTCGCGCGCGCCCTCGGGCACGTCGGATCGGAACCCGATCCAGATGCAGTCGACCTTGCCGAAGCTCTCGGGATCGAGCGCGCCGTGATGGAGATAGGGGAACGCGCTCACGAGCCGCTGCACTTGACCGGGCGCGGCCCCGGGTACGCGAGGCGCGGCTTCTTCGGATCGAAGACATCGCTCGCCGAGACCTTGCCGCCGCGCTTCTTGAGCACGTCGGCGATCGCGTCGCGGATCAGCACGTCGGTCACCTCGACCGCGCCGTCGGGCAGGCCGAGCCGGCCGATCGCGCCGTCGCCGCCGGACGCGAGGAAGTCGCTGGTCACCGCGGTCACCGAGCGGTCGTCGCCGATCGGCTTGCCCTTGGCGTCGAACAGCTCGACCTTGAGGTTGCCCTTGGCGCAGGTCGCCTTCACGGTCATGCCGGCGAACGAGAAGATGCCGCTCGAGCCGAACAGGTTGTTGGTGACGAGCTTGCGCAGGTGCTTGCCCTCGAGCGTGACCAGCGAGAACCGGTTGTCGAACGGCATCGCCTCGAACAGCGCGCCGTAGAGCAGCGGGCCGGCGGCGAGATCGGCGCGCAGGCCGCCGCCGTTGGTGATCGCGATCTGCGCGTCGGGCCGGGCCGCGAGCATCAGATCGGCGAACCAGTTGCCCTGCGCGCTCTCGGCGTCGTACGCGCGCGGGATCCCGGTGGCGAGCTCGACGCCGACCGGCTCCTCGCGCCGCGCCTTCGCCTTGTCCAGCGCCGGCGCGATGACCGCAGCGATCGCCTTCGAGACGACCACCGGCTTGCCCTCGTACTCGCCCGGGTGACAGTCCGCGACCGGCGGCGGCGCCGGCGTCGACGGATCGGCGCCCTCGGGCAGCGGGCACAGCTCGCGCGGCGGGTAGATCTTGGAGCCGGTGACCACGCCGCTCGCGCTGACCCGCAGGTCGACGCGCGCCAGGCCGCGGCCCGACGAGTACGCCTGGACCACGGCGATGTCGTTGATGCGGTGGGCGACCGAGGCGTGGGTGTGGCCGGCGACGATCACGTCGACCAGGCCGTGGGGCAGCGCCTGCGCCACCTTGAAGACCTCCTCCTCCTGATCGCACGACGACGTGTCCGTCGGGTTCGCGAAGTCCTTGCACTTCGAGCCGAGGTGGGCCGCGACGATGATGATCTGCGCGCCGGCCGCGCGCAGCCTGGTCGCCTCGTCGGTGATCACCGTGGCCGGCGCGGCGATCGCGAGGCCCTTGAAGTTGGCGGGCATGGTCGTGAACGGCGTGGCCTCGGTGGTCACGCCGATGATCCCGACCTTCACGCCGTTCTCGTCGACGGTGATCGACGCCGGCATGTTGGGCCACTTGATGCGGCCGTTGCTCTCGGCGTCGTAGAGGTTGGCGGCGAGCAGCGGGAACCTGGCCTCGGCCGCGCGCTCCTTCAGCGCGCCGCGGGGATCCTCGTCGGCGGCCTGGATCGTGACCGCGGGGCCGGGCGGGCCGAAGTCGAACTCGTGGTTGCCGACCGCGGCGGCGGTGTAGCCCATCGCGTTGTAGGCGGCGATGACCGGCGAGCCCTCGGTCATGTTCGACTCGAGCGTGCCCTGGAACAGATCGCCGGCGTCGACCAGCACGACCGCGCCGCCGTCGGCCTTGCGGGCGGCGCGCACGTTGTCGACGTAGCCCGCGAGGATCGGCAGGCGCTCGAGCGCGCCGTGGAGATCCTGGGTCCCGAGGATCGTGATGGTCTGCGCGCCGCGCGCGGGCCCGGGTGGCCGCGGCGTGTGGGGGGCGTCGGTGTGGCAGGCGGCGAACAGGACGGCGACCGCCAGGGCGGTCCGGAGGGAAGCCATGGCCGCGACTGTACCCCGGTGTGGGATCTCGCACGGCGGCGGTCGAATGTCGCGAAGGGTTGCCTCATGGCGGGCACTAGAAGACACGCGCGCGGCAACGACCAACCGATTCGAGGAGGACGACATGAAGCGTTTCCGACCGAGCCCCTCGTGGCTCTTGCCGCTGGCAGCGATCGCCGCCATCGGGTGTAGTGAGACTGGCCCGACCACGCAGGTGCTCGAGGGTCACCTCGACGTCAACCACGCAACCGCGGTTCGCGCGGTGTCCGGATCGACCGTGATCGCGGCGGCCAAGGTCGCCGCCGACGGGAGCTTCCGCCTGGCGGTGCCGCCCGGCGCCAACTACCGGCTCGAGGTGCTGACCGCGTCGGGCGCGCGCCCGGTGATCGTCCACGACAACGGCGCGGCCCGCGTCCTCGACTTCTCGGTGTGCGAGCCGCAGGACCCCTATGATGTTGGCGGGCTCGGCGACCCGGGCCCCGGCTGCGGCGGTGGCGGTGGCTCGGGCGGTGGCTCGGGCACGGGCGGCTGCGATCCCAAGGATCCGGGCTGCGTGCCCCCGCCCTGCACGGATCCGAGCGATCCGAACTGCAAGCCTCCGGAGCCGTGCACCGATCCGATGGATCCGAACTGCGTGCCGCAGCCGTGCACCGATCCGAACGATCCGAACTGCAAGCCCTGCCCGGCCGGTGACCCGAGCTGCGATCCGTTCCCCTGCAAGGACCCGACGGATCCGAACTGCCAGCCCTGCGTCGTCTACAACGCCGATGGCACCTGCGCCTGCACCGACCCGAGCGATCCGAACTGCAAGCCGCCGCTGCCGTGCACGGATCCCAGCGATCCGAACTGCATGCCGTGCCCGGCCGGCGACCCGAGCTGCGATCCGTTCCCCTGCAAGGACCCGACGGATCCGAACTGCCAGCCGTGCGTCGTCTACAACGCCGATGGCACCTGCGCCTGCACCGACCCCGCGGACCCGAACTGCAAGCCGCAGCCGTGCACGGATCCGACCGATCCGAACTGCATGCCGTGGCCGTGCAGCGACCCGACCGACCCGAACTGCCAGCCGTGCCTCATCTACAACCCGGACGGTTCGTGCGCCTGCACCGATCCGAGCGACCCGAACTGCAAGCCGCTGCCGTGCACGGATCCCTCCGATCCGAACTGCCAGCCGTGCATGGCCGGCGACCCGAGCTGCGACCCTGGCGCCTGCAAGGACCCGAGCGATCCGCACTGCCAGCCGTGCGACAAGACCGCGCCGGACGGCTCGTGCGTGACGATCTGCGAGGATCCGAGCGACCCGGCGTGCAAGGATCCGTGCGTGATCGACCCGATGTCGTGCGGCTGCCCGCCTGGGGACCCGAGCTGCTGGGGCGAGCCGCCGGCGCCGTGCGACGCGAGCGGCAACTGCACGTGGCCCGACGGCACCGTGACCCCGGAGTTCCCGCCCGGCGACTTCGGTTGCGAGGGAAAGTAGCCACCTGATGCGCCGCGCCGCGATGCTCGCCCTGCTCGCGCTGTCCGGTTCGCGGACGAGCTGGGCCGAGGTGTGCGCGGCGCGGGCCGAGATCGATGGTGATCGCGAGCTGGCGGCGCGGGTCTCGGACCAGCTCCGCCAGCTCGGCGTTCCGGAAGCGACCAGCGAGGCGCCCGGCTGTCCGCCGCTGCGCGCCGCGGTCGTGCGCGATCCGAGCGGCGCGGTCGCGGTGACGATCCGCGGCGCCGGCGATCGAATCGAGGGCCGCGTGGTCGACGACGAGCTCGTCGCCGCGGTGTGGATCGACTCGTGGCTGCACGACGACCTCGCCGCGCCGCTGTGGGCCGCGCGCGCGGTGGCGCCGGCGCCGCGGCGCGCCGGTCGACTCGATCGGCTGGCGTTCGGCGCCGGCTACGAGGCCACGTTCTCCGACGACAGCACGGCGTGGTCCGGGGTCGCGGCCACGGTGAACCGCCAGGTCGGGCCGGCGTGGCTCGGGCTGCGCGGGCGGTTCAGCAGCCAGGGCGAGGTGCTGTCGGCGACCGCGCCGACCGCGGCCGCGCGCCGCGACCTGGTGGTGCTGGCGACCGCGGCCTACCCGACGCACCTCGGCCGCATGTCGATCGCGCCCGAGGTCGGCGTCGGGCTGGGCGCGCTGAGCACGCGGCGGCTCGAGGGCTGCAAGCCGATCGTCCCGGTCAACTGCGATCCGACCGACCCGAGCACCGCGGGATGCGATCCGATGTGCCCCCCCGGGGGCGATCCGGCGATCGCATACATCGGTGATGGCTTCGCGACGACGCGGTTCACGCCGCGGCTCGCGGGCGCGCTGCGGATCGCCGTGCCGCTGTTCGATCACGTCTGGCTCGACGGGCGCGCGGCGATCGAGGCCGCTCCGGGTCGCCACGCCGGCGAGTACGACACCGCGATCAAGGCCGATGGGTCCGCGGGCGTGCCGCTGCCCGGCGAGCCGCTCACCAGCTACGGCTTCGCGATCGGCCTGCGGGTGGGCGGATCGTGAGCACCGTGCCCCAGCCCCGCGGCCAGCTCGTGCCGCTGCGTCGGCTCGAGGAGCGCAAGGCCTCCGTGTCCGACATCTCCGACGAGGCGCTGCTGGCCGCGTGCGGCGTCGGTGATCCGGCGGCGCTCGGCGCGCTGTTCGATCGCCACCACGACGCGGTCTACCGGCTGATCTCGCGGCTGCTGTCGACCGAGCCCTCGGCGATCGATGACCTGGTGCAGACCACGTTCCTCGAGGTGTGGCGTGCGGCGCGCACGTTCCGCGGCATCGGCTCGGTGCGCAGCTTCCTGTTCGGGATCGCGGCGAACGCGGTCCGCCACCACATCCGCGGCGCGACCCGGCGCCGCTCCGCGATCGCGGCGATGCCCGAGCCGGCCCCTGGTCGGCGCCCGGACGAGCTGGTCGCGCGCGATCAGCTCGTCGGTCGGCTGGCGACCGCGCTGGCCGCGTTGCCCCACGATCTACGCGCCGCGTTCGTGCTGTGCGATCTCGAGGACGTGCCCGGCGTGGATGCCGCGCGCGCCCTCGACGTGCGCCCCGGCACGCTGTGGCGACGCTTGCACGAGGCGCGGCGCGCGTTGCGCGCGGCGCTGGACGGAGGTCCTCCATGACGCGCGGGTCCGATCCGCTACGCGACGACGAGCTGCGCGACCTCGGTCGCGCGCTGCCCTGGCAGCGGCCCGACAACGACGCCCGCGAGCTCGCGCGCGCCCGGCTGATCGCGGTGGCGGCGGAGCGCGGCGCGCCGGTGGCGCGGCCGATGGTGCCGCGCGCGCTGGCGCTGGCCGCGATCGCGACGGCGGCGGCCGCGGCGATCGCGCTCTACGCGCTGCGCAGCGGCGCGCGCGACGAGCACGGCGATGCGGCGGGGGTCGCGGTGGCGCTGCCGCCCGAGGCCGCGGTGACCGCGACCGGCAGCGCTGACTTCGATCACACCGCGACCCGCGGCGCCGATGGCGCGGTCGACGAGGTCGTGCGGCTGCGCGCCGGGCGCGTGCGGGTCCTTGCGCGCGGCGCGGCGGATCACGTGCGGGTCGCGGCCAGCGATGGCGAGGTCGATGGCCGCGGCGCGTTCGAGATCGCGGTCGCCGATGGCGCGCTGCGCGAGGTGTCGGTCGAGCGCGGCACCGCGGTGGTGCGGCCGCGCGGGCAGCAGGCGGTGTTCCTCGCGGCGGGCCAGACCTGGCGCGCGCCGGTGGTCACCGCGCAGCTCGATCTCGCCGATGCGCAGGTCGCGCCGGCGATGGTCGCGGCGACCGCGAGCGCGCCGGCGATGGTGGCGCCGACGGCGAGCGCGCCGGCGATGGTGGCCCCGACGGCGAACGCCTCGGCGAGGATCGCGCCGGCGCCGGTGATCGCGGCTGCGCGCCCGCGGGTGGCTACGCCTGCACCCGCGCCAGAGGTGACGCCGGTCGCGCCGTCGGTGACGCCGCTCGCGCCGTCGGTGACGCCGCTCGCGCGCACCGAGACGCCGCCCGCGGCGATCGCGGCAGCGCGGCCCGCGCCGCCCGCGGCCGATCTCCCGGGGCCTGCGCCGATCGCGCCCGCGCCGATCGCGCCCACGCCGA
>JAIOQA010000129.1 GCA_021413675.1 Deltaproteobacteria bacterium
TGCCGCTGGTGATCGGCGGCATCGAGGCGAGCCTGCGCCGCATTGCGCACTACGACTACTGGTCGGACAAGGTCCGGCGCTCGATCCTCGTCGACGCGAAGGCGGACCTGCTGGTCTACGGCAACGGCGAGCGCGCGGTCGTGGAGATCGCGCACCAGCTGGCAGCGGGCAAGACCATCGACGAGATCCGCGATCTGCGCGGCACGGCGTACATCCAGCGCGGGCCGCGCGAGGGCTTCACCGAGGTCGACTCGACCTCGCTCGACAAGCCCGGCCCGATCGCGCCGCCGCCCGATCCGTACGCGATGGAAGAGGCGCGGCAGGAAGCGGCGTGCGCGACGGGCGAGGCGCCCCCCACGCTCGTCCAGCTGAAGCGCCGCGCGCCGGAGCGCGGCGCGTCGGTCGTGCGGTTGCCGGCGTTCGAGACCGTGGTCGCCGATCGCGTGCTGTACGCGCACGCGAGCCGGATCCTCCACCTCGAGGCCAACCCGGGCAACGCGCGCGCGCTGGTCCAGCGCCACGGCACCGTCGACGTCTGGCTCAACCCGCCGCCGATCCCGCTCACGACCACCGAGATGGACGCGCTCTACGAGCTGCCGTTCGCGCGGATCCCGCACCCGGTGTACGGCGCGGCCAAGCTGCCGGCGTACGAGATGATCAAGTTCTCGGTGACGATCCTGCGCGGCTGCTTCGGCGGCTGCTCGTTCTGCTCGATCACCGAGCACGAGGGTCGCGTCATCCAGAGCCGCAGCGAGAAGTCGATCCTCGGCGAGATCGAGCGCATCCGCGATCTGACCCCCGGCTTCCACGGGATCATCAGCGACATGGGCGGCCCGACGGCGAACATGTACCGCCTGGCCTGCAAGAGCCGCGAGATCGAGGCGGCGTGCCGCAAGCCGTCGTGCGTGTTCCCGGACATCTGCGACAACCTCGGCACCGATCACGGCCCGCTGGTCGCGCTCTACAAGAAGGCGCGCGCGATCAAGGGCGTCAAGAAGGTGCTGATCGCCTCGGGCGTGCGCTACGACCTCGCGGTCCGCTCGCCGGAGTGGATCAAGGAGCTCGCGCAGCACCACACCGGCGGCTACCTGAAGATCGCGCCCGAGCACACCGAGGAGGGGCCGCTCGCGATGATGATGAAGCCGGGCATCGGCACCTACGATCGGTTCAAGGAGCTGTTCGATCGCTACAGCGCCGAGGCCGGCAAGGAGCAGTACCTGATCCCGTACTTCATCGCCGCGCACCCGGGCACCACCGACGAGGACATGCTCGCGCTGGCGCTGTGGCTCAAGGGCAACGGCTTCCGCGCCGACCAGGTGCAGGCGTTCCTGCCGTCGCCGATGGCGAGCGCGACCGCGATGTACCACACGGGCTACAACCCGCTCCGCTCGCTGAAGGCGAAGGAGAAGGTGTTCGTGGTGAAGAGCCTCGAGCAGCGCCGGCTGCACAAGGCGTTCCTCCGCTACCACGACGCGAACAACTGGCCGGTGCTGCGCGAGGCGCTGCGCCGGATGGGCAGCGAAGATCTGATCGGCGCGGGCAAGCACCACCGCCGGCGTCGCGGTGGCGTGCGGCAGCGCGAGCAGGGCGGGCGTCCGGCACCGGGCGGGCCGCGGCCAGGGGGACCGCGCCCGAATGGCCCGCGGGCCGCGGGACCGACGGGGCCGCGCGACGCCGCCGTGCCTCGTCCGGCGTCCGGACAGCCGCGCGCGCCGCGACCGGGCACCACGCTGACCCAGCACACCGGCCTGCCGCCTCGTGCCCAGCCCGGGCCGCGCCGGCCGCGCAAGCCGTAGCGATCGTGAACCGCTTCGAGGTCGTCATCGACCCGCGCCAGTACGTGCGCTGGGACGCGACCCACGGCTTCCAGCCGGTCGAGCTGCGGATCGATGGCGTGCCGCTCCTCGACCTGGTGCGCGCGGTCGAGGAACGCATCCTCGCGGGCGAGGCCGATCCACCCGAGGCCGGTCGCTACCTCGGGCTGCCCGCGACCCCGGAGCTCGCGCGCGATCTGATGCAGCCGACGCCGCCGGCGCAGTTCGGCTTCGTCATCGGGCCCGATCACTTCTGCGTCGGGGGCACGATCGTCCTCGGCTGCGCCTGCGGCATCACCGAGTGCTGGTTCATCGTCGTCACGATCGAGGTTGGCGACGAGACGGTGCGCTGGTCGAACATCCGCCAGTTCCACGCCGCGGACTGGGAGTACGGGCTCGGGCCGTGGGTGTTCGAGCGCGCGGCGTACGAGCGCGCGCTGCGCGAGCCGATCACGCTCGTCACCTGACGTGCCGCGGTCACCGTCGGGACAGCGATGCCGGTGAATGCCGCGCCGCGGCCGCGCCGCGGGTGCACGATGTCCGCATGCGCTCCGCTCCGTCCGCGGCCCTCGGGCCGGTCGTGCTCGCGCTGGGACTCTCGCTGCTCGCCGGTTGCCCCGACATCAACCGCGATCCGACCGAGCCGGAGCCGGTCGATGGCGGCACCGCGCCAGCGCCTGACGGGCGCCCGGGCACCGGCGCGTTCGATCTGCTCTACACGCGCTGGGTCACCGGCTCGACCCCCACGCCCGGGCCCGAGCTCGTGCTCGGCTCGTTCGCTGGCGACACGCACGTCGTGGCGCAGCTCGACGGCGGCGTGAGCGGCGTCAGCCGCGCGGCGGTCTCACCCGACGGCGCGCGCGTCGCGTACACGACCTACGACGACGCGACCAGCTCGTGGGCGCTGGTGGTGCGGGCGCTGGCGGGCGGCGACCCGACGGTGATCGGCCACGCGTACGGGTTCGCGCAGCCGAGCTGGTCACCCGACGGCACGCGCATCGCGTTCGCGAGCTCGGACGAGGGCATCTCCGTCGTCGACGCCGCGGGTGGCCCCGCCACGCTGGTCGCGCCGCTGACGCTCGCGGACGCGTGCACCGCGCCGCGCTGGTCGCGCGACGGCAGCGAGCTGGTGTTCGCGGATGGCCTCGGTGGCATCTTCACGTACCGGTTCGCCGAGAAGCGCGCCGTCCCGGTGGTGGCGCCCGGCAGCGAGGTCAGCGCCTGCGCCCCGACCTGGTCGCCGGATGGTCAGTCGATCGCGTATGCCGTCACCGGCGACCCCGGCCGCATCGCGCGGGTCGCGCGCACCGGCGGCGCGGCGACGACGATCGCGCCGCTGTTCGGTGGTTACGGCGTCGGCGAGCTGGCCTGGTCACCGGATGGCCGTCAGCTCGCGTTCGTCGACTTCGACGACTCCATCCAGGACGGCGCGGTGCGCGTCGTCGACGCGGCCGGCGGCACGCCGCGCATCCTCGATCACACGAACTCGGGCATCAGGGGCGGCCACCCGGTCTGGTCGCCCGATGGCACCTCGCTGCTCTATCTGGTGTTCGATGACGCAGTCTCGAACCCGCGGCTGTGGATCGTCGATGTCGCGAACGGCGCGCGGCTCGCGCTGCCCCACGTCGGCGCGGCGATCGACGGCGCCTATCCGGCGTGGTTGCCGGCGCCGATCGTCATCCGGTAACGATCACTGCGGCGGCGGGACGGACTGGCCAGGCGCGGGCGCCGTCCACCGGAACGCGACCGCCTGCACGTAGATGCCGACCCCATTCGCGGCGGCGATGATGCCGTCGGCGCCGGCCTGGCAGGCCTGAGCGTTGACCAGCGCACGCAAGCGGTCCAGGGTGCCGGCCTGATCCAAGCCTCGGTTGCGCACGTCGAACACCCCGATCTCCTGGAACGGTCGGCTCGGCGGGGTGACGAAGGCGTCGAGCGCGCAACCCGCGGGGCGCGCCGGGAAGCGGTCTGCGCCCGACGGGGAGAAGGTCGCGGTGGTGTGGGCGCACGCGCCCGAGGCGAGCGCGATCAGGAGCAGCGGCCGGAGCATCATCTCCCGAGTTCTACGCGCGCTGGCCCGCGCTGGTGAGCGGCAAACGCGGGCTGCCACGTGTTGCCGATCTCCCGTGCGCACGATCGTTCACCCGCCCCGGGTGAAGCACCGCGCCCTGGACCTGTCGTAGCCTCGCCTCGCGGCATCGGTGCCGCGCTGGACCGAGGGGGAAGCGATGGCCATCCGGCCGAGTGTCGAGGGAATGACCGCGGAGCAGCTGGCTGCGCTCCGCGACGCGTGGACGAAGTCGCAGGCGCTCGTCGACGACCGCGGGTTCGGCTACTGGGCCGGCGTGCACGGCCTGCCGCTGCCGATCTCGTGTCGCCACAGCCCGCGCACGCAGAACGACTTCCTGTTCCTGCCGTGGCACCGCGCGTACCTGTACTTCTTCGAGCGGTCGCTGCAGGACCGCAACAAGGCGGCGGCGGTGCCGTGGTGGGACTGGACCTCCGATGGCTCGCACACCCGCGGCATCCCCGAGGCGTTCGACACCAAGAAGATCGGCAAGGTCCGCAACCCGCTGCGCGAGGCGCGCGTCGCGATCTCGCCCGACGACGTCAAGCGGGTCCGCGCCCAGGCGCCGGGCACGATCACGCCGGGCAAGGTGCCGTACACCCGCCGCGATCCGGATATCCCCGACGAGCTGCCGCGCAAGGCGACGATCGACAGCGTGCTCGCGGCGCCGACGTACGAGGACTTCTCGACCCGGGTCGAGAACGTGCACAACGCGGTGCACGGCTGGGTCGGCGGCACGATGACGCTCGTGCCGGTCGCGGCCTACGATCCGATCTTCTGGGCGCACCACGCCGCGATCGATCGCGTCTGGTACCTGTGGCAGATGAGCCCGTTCGGCGTCGACCCACCGGCGGCGATGATGGACACCGTGCTCGACCCGTTCCCGATGACGGTGCGGCAGACGCTCAACATCAACAACCTCGGCTACGACTACGCCGTGGAAGTGATCCACTGATGGCGACCATGGATGCCCTCCAGCCCGGCGCGCAGCCGGGCGTGCTGATCGCCAACCTGCGCTACGCGCGCCGCGCCGAGGTCGCGCGGTTCCAGCGCGCCGATCTCGTCTTCAACGGTGTCGATCACGGCGGCCTCAGCTACGAGGTGCGCGTGTTCCTCAACGTGCCCACCGCGACCGGCGCGACCCCGCGCGATCCGACCAAGGGCTACGCCGGGCGCTTCGTGGTGTTCGGCCACGGCGGCTGCTTCGGCGAGCTCGGCCACTGCGACGTGCCGTCGGTGCGCCGCGATCCGACCGACCTGCGCCCGGGCCACCCGCTGGTGCCGCAGACCAAGATCGTGACCATCACGACCGCGCTCGAGCGCATCCTCGACAAGCGCGGCACGCTCGAGACCGTGGCGCTGGTGCCGTGGATCTACAACGGCTTCCGGCGGAAGAACGGGTGCAAGCCGGGCGTGTTCAAGATGAGCGACGTCACGCTCCGCACGTACGGCTGACTCACTCCGGCGCGACGGTTCCGGTCGCCGGTGGCGGGCTGACCCAGCGGATCGCGATGGCCCGCGTGTACCGCGCACCCTCGACGGGTGCGATGATCGCGTCCGCGCCCGCCATGCACGCGTCGGCCCGCACGAAGTCGCGCAGCTTGCCGAGGGTGTCGATCCGCTCGGCGCCGGGTTGGACGTCGAAGGTCCCGAGCTCCTCGTAGGCGCGCGACGGGACGGTCGTCAGCGCCTCGAGCTCGCAGTCGGTGCTACGCGGTGCGGCGGAGCGAGCGCTCGTGGGGGTGAACGCCGCGGTGGTGTGTTCGACGCAGCCCGCGACCAGGACCGCGGCGAGACAAGCGATGCGAGAGACGGCCATGCAGGCATCGTAGGGCGGCGGAGGACCGGGCCGATAGGCCGGGCCCGACGTCTGCCGACAATCGCCGTCCGTCAGGCCCGGTCGAACACGAGGTGATGATCGCCGAGCGTGCGCTCGGCGAACGCGGCCTCGCTGAACGCCAGGTACAGGAGCCAGGTGCGGATGAACGGCGTGTCGTAGCCCAGCGCCTTCACCTCGGGCATGCGCGCGATGAAGTTGTCGCGCCAGGCGGCGAGGGTCGGCGCGTAGTCGGGGCCGATGTCGTCGGCGCGCGTGAGCGTCAGGCCGGTGCCGGCGAGCGCGCCGCGGATCGCGCCGAGCGACGGGATGAGCGAGCCCGGGAAGATGTACGTCTGCATCCAGTCGACGCTCTGGCGATAGCCCTCGTAGCGATCGTCGGGCATCGTGATCGTCTGGATCGCGGCGCGACCGCCGGGCACGAGCGCGCGCGCGACCGCGGCGAAGTAGGTCGGCAGGTACTCGTGGCCGACGGCCTCGAGCATCTCGACCGAGACGACCTTGTCGTAGGTCTCGGGGCCGAGATCGCGGTAGTCGCGGAACTCGAAGCGCACGCGATCGCTGAGCCCGGCGGTCGCGATACGGGCCTGGGCCTCGGCGAGCTGCGCCTTCGACACGGTGACCGCGGTGACGTGCACGCCGCGGGTGCGCGCGAGGTACATCGCGAGGCCGCCCCAGCCGCCGCCGATCTCGAGGACGCGCTGGCCCGGGCGCAGGTCGAGGAGCTCGGCCAGGCGCTCGAACTTGGCCTCCTGCGCCTCGGCGAGCGTCATGTCCGCGCGCGGCCACAGCGCGCACGAGTACGCGAGGCTGTCGTCGAGGAACAGCCGGTAGAACGAGTTGCCGAGGTCGTAGTGGGCGCCGATGTTGCGCTCGCTGCCGGCGCGCGAGTTGTTGGCGCGGCGGTGGCGCACGAGCGCGGGCAGGCGGCCGAGCACGGTCAGCGGCGACTCGAAGCCGCGCGCGCCGGTCGCGCGCAGGAACCGGCGCACGACCAGGGTGAGATCGTCGGCGTCCCACTCGCCGGCGACGTACGACTCGCCGGCGCCCATCTCGCCACGGGTCAGGAGCCGCACGAACATGCGATCGTCGTGGACCCGCACGCGCGCCGGATCGCCGTGCCCGCCGAGCTCGAGGATCTCGCCGTTCGGCAGGGTCATCTCGAGGCGCGGGCCGAGCGCGGGCCAGCGGCTGCGCAGCGCGTTGACCGCGAGGTGGCGCGCGGCGCGCCCGACGAGGCCGGGCGCGACGATCGGGACGATCAGCGGGTGATCGACGCGGGGCGCGATCAGGCGGCGGAGCCAGGTGTCGGGGGTGGACAGCTCGTACGTGTTCACGATGGGCTCGTGCGCTTGGACGCGAGCGGCATGTCGTGGTTACGCGCCGGGGCGGCGGCCGGATCGGTCGGCTCGATCGCCGGCCCGGGGCCATGGTCGGGCCCCGGTCGACGGAACGGCACGCCGAGGCGGCGGAGCTTGAGCGCTTCCCAGTAGATGAGGCCGATGACCTGCGCGGTCATGAACGGATAACGCAGCGCGGCCCAGGCCAGCGTGCGATCGGACAGCGCGCGGCGCTCGCCCGTGAGGTGGGCGTGGAAGATCGGCTCGCCCGCGGGATCCTTCACGTGCATCGTGATCGCGAGGCGATCGCTCTGGGCGGGCGTGGCGAACGCGAAGTCGTAGGTCGCAGGCCCGTGGAGGAACGGCGACACGAAGAACTCCTTCGCGACGCGATACGTGGGCAGGTTGGCCGCGACGCGCTGCGCGGGCCCGAGCACGTAGGGATGGTTGCCGCCGTAGTTGTTGTTGACCTCGGCGACCGCCTGCACGAGCTCGCCGCGATCATCGTGATCGAGGAAGAAGCTGACCGGGTTGAAGACGTAGTTCGCGACCCGCAGCTGGGTGACGAGCGTGGTCCGCGGCGCGGGCGCGAGGCCATGCGCGGCGAGGCGCGCGTGGTGCGCGGCGAGCAGGCCGCCGGGCTGCGCGTCGCGGTAGTCGCGATCGTGGAGCGCGAACGCGTTCAGCCGGTTGTGCGAGAACAGGCGGAGGTCGCGCGCGAGCTGCGGCAGCTCGGCGAGATCGATCGCCGCGACGTACATCGGATAGCGGAACGTGCGGCGCGCGAAGCGATCGCGCCGCGTGTGCAGCAGCTCGCCGGCGTAGAGCGCGGACCGCATGGATGTCCGCCTGGTCAGGCGGCCTCGGGGGCGACGCGATCGATCGCCTGATCCGCGAGCACGCGGGCCGCGGCGGCGAGGCCGGCGCGCAGGCCATCTTCGTGGAAGCCGAAGCCGTGGTGCGCGCCGGCGAAGTAGGTGCGCTTCACGCCGGCGAGCCCGGGCAGCGCGGCCTGGGCGGCGAGCGCGGCGCGATCGAACTGCGGGTGGGTGAAGTCGACGGCGTGGAGGACGCCGCGCGGCTCGTGCGCGGGGTTGAGCGTGACCAGGTACGGGATCGCGGGATCGAGCCCCGACAGCCGGTTCATCGAGTAGGTGACCGCGACCCGATCGGGATCGCCGTCGGTGACGACGTTCCACGACGCGCGCGCGGCGTGGGCGCGCGGCAGGAAATCCTCGTCGGAGTGCAGCACCGTCCGGTTGACGCTGTAGCGGAACGCGCCGAGCACGCGGCGCTCGGCGTCGGTCGGCTCGGCGAGGAGCGCGAGCGCGGTGTCGGCGTGGGTCGCGATCACGACCCGATCGAAGCGCGCGGTGCCGGCGTGCGCGCCGGTCGCGGTGATGCTGACGCCGTTGCGATCGCGGTGGATCGCGGTGACCGGCGTGGCGAGGCGAACCGTGGCCTTGAGCTCGGCCATCAGGAGATCGACGTAGCGGCGGCTGCCGCCGACGACCGTGCGCCAGTCGAGCGGCCGCACCGGGCGCAGCATGCCGTGCTGATCGAGGAAGCGCAGGTAGGTCTCCGCCGGGAAGTCGCCGCAGCGGCTGGGCGCGAGCGACCACAACGCGGCCGCGAGCGGCACGACGAACAGCTCGCGCACGTCGGCGGGGATCCGGCGCGCGTACAGGTACTCGTCGAGCGACGCGGTCCGCACCAGCTCGGTGCCGAGGTCCTTGCGCGCGCGGTTGAGGAACGCGAGCACCGCGCCGAGCAGCCGCCAGTGGCGCAGCCGGGTCAGGTTCTCGCGCTGCGCGAACACCGCGCCGAGCGAGGCCGAGCCCCACTCGAGGCCGCCGGCGCTGACGCTGAACGCCATCGAGGTCGCGCGGGTCGCGACCCCGAGCTCCGCGAACAGCGCGGTGAGCCGCGGGTAGTTGTCGCGGTTCATCACGATGAAGCCCATGTCGACGCCGGTGCCGCCGGCGTCGACGGTGTAGACGTGGCCGCCCGGGCGCGGGCCGGCCTCGTAGAGCGTGACCGCGCAGTTCGCACGCGCGAGCGCGCGCGCGGCGCCGAGCCCGGCGATGCCGGAGCCGATGATCGCGACCGAGGTCATCGCGGCACGTCGTTGAGGATGGCGCCGCGGAACCGGACCGGCCCGGCGGCGGTCGTGGCGTCGGCGTCGATGAGCGACACCGCGAGCTCGATCGACGAGCCGGCGAGCACCTGATCGGTCTCGGTCGACAGCGGGATCTCGAGCGTGCCGGTGGCCTGGCCGTGCGCCGGCACGTGGCCGACGTAGATCACGCGGCCGTCGACCTCGGGATCCTCGGCGCTGATCACGCCGCGCACCTGCCACGCATCGCCGGGGCCGTCGTTGGTCAGCGGCAGGACCACGCGCAGGATCGGCTGGCCCGCGTCGGTCGTGCGGCTGACGCGCAGCGTGCCGGCCTCGACCCGCGGCACCTTGCGCAGCGTCTCCCAGCGCGCGTCGATCTTGGCGCGCGTGAGGAACGCGTCCTTGCTCGCGATCAGCGCGTCGGGCGCGATGATCGTCTGGATCGTGGTGTGCGCCCCGGTCGCGAGCTCGAGCTCGGCGGTGACGTCGATCGGCTCGCCGCGGCCCGCGGCGAACGCATCGGTGAACGCGAACGGCGAGATCGCGAAGGTGCCATCGGCGGCGACCGCGCCGCGGGCGCGTCGGCCGCGCCACTTGAGGGTCGCGGCGCGTGCGGCGACCGCCCGATCCCCGCAGGGCAGGTCCTTGCGGCCCTTCTCGACCGCCTGGACCGGGCCGTACTCGCGATCGGTGCTGGTGCGCACGAACGGGCCGATCGCGAACAGCAGGCCGCCGGCGAGCAGCACCGGCGCGGCGGCCTCGGCGGGGTTGGTGGTCGATCGCGTCGCGAGCAAGGAGCCGGTGCCGACCGCGCCCACGCCCGCGGCGATCACGCCGACCACGAACGTCGCGAGGTTGGGCCGGACCTTGATGATGGTCGAGCTCTGCATGTCCACCACTTCGACGGTCGGACACACCAGGGGGGTTACGAACCGAAAGCGTCCTTCGGCGGTGACGACCAGGGTCGCGGGCAGCTCGCGCGCCTCCTCCGGGTGCGGGATGAGGTGGGTCTCGCCCGGGCGCAGGTCAGCGACCCGGTAGGTGACGTGGCACCCGGCGAGCGCAGCGGCGACGAGAGCAGACGCGACGCGCATCGCCGCCATCGTAGCACCCGCGGTCGAACAACCGAGCCGCGCGGAGTAGACTGACCGCATCGTGACCGCGGCGCAGGATCAGGCGATCGAGATCCCGTTCGCCGGCGGCCCGCTGCCGGGGCTCTTGCGCCAGCCGGCGGCGGCGCGGTGGCTGTACGTGTTCGCGCACGGCGCGGGCGCGGGCATGCGCCACGCGTTCATGGCGGCGATGGCGGAGGCGTTCGCGACCCATGGCATCGCGACGCTGCGCTACGAGCTGCCGTTCATGGCGCGCGGCGGGCGGCGGCCCGATCCGCCGGCGGTGTGCGAGGCCGCGGTGCGCGCGGCGTGCGGGGTGGCGATGCCGATCGGGCTGCCGATGATCGCGGGCGGCAAGTCGATGGGCGGGCGCATGACCTCGCAGGCCCAGGCCCACGCGCCGCTCGAGGGCGTGCGCGGCCTGGTGTTCCTCGGGTTTCCGCTGCACCTCGCGAAGAAGCCGGCGACGACGCGCGCGGTGCACCTCGCCGAGATCCGCGTGCCGATGCTGTTCGTACAGGGTCCGCGCGACGCGCTGGCCGAGCCCGCGCTGCTCGCGCCGGTGCTGGCCGCGCTGCCGACCGCGACCTACGCGGAGATCGACGGCGCCGATCACGGCTTCGCGGTGCCGGCGCGGCGCCGCGGCGACGACATTCCCGACGAGATCGCTGGACACGTGGCGCGCTGGATCGCCGCGGCGATCCGCGATTGACAGGCCCGCGCGGCGCGCCAAGAATCGCGAGCGTGTGGTCCAGCTACTCGGCGCGCCAGGCGGCCCAGCTCATCGGCCTGCCGGAGTCGGCGGTCCGCGGCTGCATCCGCGATGGCTTGATCGGGCAGGGCCAGGACGGTGAGGTGCCGACGCGCCTGACCTTCCGCGATCTGGCGGCGCTGCGCGCGATCAAGTCGCTGCTCGATCACGGCGTGCCCTTGTCGCGCGCGCGGCGCGAGCTCGGCGCGCTGGCGCAGCGGCTGCCCGAGGGCGGCTCGATCACCAACCTGCCGGTCGAGGCGCGGCGCGGGCACGTCCACGTGCGCGGCGCGACCGAGCCGGGGCAGCTCGAGCTGCCGTTCGCGGCGGCCGGCGAGCTGCGCGCGATCCCGGCCCGCGAGCCGCCGCCCGCGCCCGAGCCAGCGCCGCCGATCACCGCCGAGGAGTGGCTGGCGCGCGCGCGCGCTGCGGAGGACGCCGATCCGATCGCGGCGATCGACGCGTACCGCCGCTGCCTGCGGCTGCGCCCCGACGCGACCGAGGCGTGGATCAACCTCGGGCGGCTGCACGCCGAGAGCGGCGACGGACCCGCGGCGCGCACCTGCTTCACGACCGCGATCGAGCTCGATCCCGCGGACGCGACCGCGCTCTACGATCTCGGCGTCGTCGAGCAGGACGCCGGCGACGAGGCCGCCGCGGTGGTGCTCTACGAGCGCGCGCTCGCGATCGATCCCGAGCTGGCCGAGGCCCACTACAACCTCGCCACGCTGTTCGATCAGCGCGGCGACACGCGCTCGGCGATCCGGCACATCAACGAGTACCGCAAGCTGACGCGTGAGCACCGATGAGCGAGCGGCGATGAAGCGCGTCGCGATCCGCGTCCTCACGATCGCGGTGATGATCGCGGTCGGGCTCGGCGCGGCCACCGCGCGGGCGATCTGGGAGGGCCGCGCGGCGCTGGCCGCCGGCGACAAGGCGATGGCGCACGGGGATCGCGCCGGGGCCATCGCGGCGTGGCGCGAGGCCGCGGGCTGGGCCGCGCCGCTCGGCGATCACGTCGAGGTCGCGACGGCGCGGCTGGCCGGCGTCGGCCTCGATCGCGGCGCGAGCGAGCCGCCGGCGAGCGCCGCGTGGGTCGCGCTCGCGCTGCTCGGCCTGGGGCTGATCGTCGCAGGTGCGGTGCACTTCGCGCGGCGCGGGCTCGGCCCCGGTGATCGGCTCATCGCGCGCGAGGCCGGCGGGGCAGGGGCGCTGGTGGCGCTGGGCCTGATCCTGTGGCTGGTCGGGCTGCATCAGGCGTAGCGCTCCGGCAGTTCTGCTAACGTCGGCGCCGATGGGCAAGAACCTGGGCGCCGCTGTCATCGAGCTCTGCGATCACGAGCGCGCGGATCTGCGCGCCGCCGCCATCACGGTGCTGGCCGCCGTCGGCAAGGGCGACGACGCGGTCACGCGCGCGCTGTCCGAGCGGCTCGAGGATCCGGATCCCGGCGTGCGGCGGATCGCGCTCGAGGGCCTCGTCGAGGTCGGCGCGACCGGGATCGCCGCGAAGCTCGTGCCGCTCCTGCGCGGCGACGACGAGTCGACCGCCGAGCGCGCGGCCGAGCTGCTGCTCGCCCAGGGCGCTGGCGCCGAGGCCGCGCTGCGCAAGGAGCTGGGCCACGGCGAGGTGCGCGCGCGCCGCGTGATCGCGCAGCTGTTGCTCAAGCGCGGCACCGCGGCGGCGATCGACGCGATCCTCGATCAGCTCGCGGATCACGAGTTCGGCGAGCAGGCGCTGCAGCTGGTGCGCGGGGCGCTCGATCAGGGCGCCGACAAGCTGGCGGCGATCGTCGAGAAGTCGGCGAGCGCGCGCGCGGCGGAGGCCGGCAAGCGCACGCAGAAGGAGTGGGCGCGCGCGGTCAAGGAGGCGGCCAAGGCCGACGACGGCGCGGGCGCGAAGGGCAAGAAGGCCAAGGGCGCCAAGGCAGACGCGAAGGACGACAAGAAGCCCGCGGTGCCGCGCGATCCGCTGCGCGATCCCGAGGTCGCGCGCGCGGTCGCCGAGCTCGGCGCGCTGCTGCGCCTGCTGGGCTACCTCGCCGATCCGGGCACCCAGGCGCTGCTCCTGCGCCACACCAGCGACGAGCACCCGCGGCCGATCCGGCTGGCGGCGATCGCCGCGCTGCGCCGCATCGTCGCGTCGGCCGAGGCCAAGCACACCGAGGCCACCATCGCGGCGCTCATCGAGTACGC
This sequence comes from Deltaproteobacteria bacterium, assembly GCA_021413675.1. Classification (GTDB taxonomy): domain Bacteria; phylum Myxococcota_A; class Polyangia; order Haliangiales; family Haliangiaceae; genus JAIOQA01. Next base: position 13,235 of record JAIOQA010000129.1, read on the forward strand.
CGACGGTGACGATCTCGCGGTGGCGCAGTCGGCGATCGACACGCTGCGCGGCGCGCGCGTGCCCGACAAGCTGGCCAAGGCGTTCGCGGGCCTCGCCAAGTCGAAGAACCCCGCGGCGCAGAAGCTGGCGATGGAGCGGCTGCCCGCGGGCGGCGGCGCCAGCGCGATCAAGCCGCTCATCGACGCGCTCGCCGGCGACGATCCGACCGCGCGCGACGCCGCGGCGCGCGGCCTCGCCAAGGCGCCCGAGGCGGCGCTGCCGCTCGCGCGCGGGCTGGTCGCCGCGACCGACGAGCAGATCGCGCGGCGATTCGCGGGCGCCTTGCACGCGCACCGCGGCCAGCTGCCGAAGGCCGCGATCGAGGAGCTGGTCGGCGCGGCCCGCGAGCACCTCGACGAGCACACCCGCGGCAAGGCCTCGGCGGATGGCATCCTGCTCGAGCGCGTGCTGATGGAGACGCTCGCCGACGTCGCGCCCGCCGAGCACGTGGCGCTCTTGTTCGATCGCGCGCGGCGGCTGCGCCAGAAGGGCAAGAGCGCCGAGGCGTTCGGCACGCTCAAGCCGCTGTTGCGCACGCGCGCCGAGCTCGACGCCGCGATCGCCGACGACGATCGCTTCCTGCTCGCGGTGCTCGGCCTCGAGGTCGCGGGCGACGCGATCGTCCGCGCCGCGCACGCCGACGACCCGGTGATCGATCAGTTCGCGCGGCTGTCGGCCAAGGGCTACGCGGTCGCCAAGAAGCTCAACAAGGAGAAGGAGATCTCCGACGAGGCGATCTACGGCCTCGGCTTCCGCCTGATCGAGGCGACCGACAGCAAGCACAAGGACCTCGGCGCCGAGCTGCTCGAGGGCATCATCGAGGAGCGCCCGCGCAGCAAGCTCGCGAAGTCGGCGCGCAACAAGCTCAAGCTGACCGGCTACCTCGACGAGTAGCCGCGGCTACAGGCCGAGCGCCTTGCGGTCGGCAGCGAGCATCGCGATCTGCGGATCGGAGGGGTCGGGGTTCGCGTCGAACCAGGGGATCGCGGCGCCGATCGCGGCCTGCGCGTCCGCGCGCTTGCCCTGGACCCGCAACACGTGACCGCGGATCGCCTGCGAGCGCGCGTGCCACTCCGCCTGGAACGGGTTGAGCTTGTGCTGCTGCGCGAGGATCACGCCGATGATCGCGATCGCGCGGTCCGCCTTGTCGAGCGCATCGCCGGGCCGGTCGACGTCGAGGTAGAGCAGCGCGAACTCGACCAGGGGCTGCAGCAGCGTCGGGCTCTGTGGGCCATGCACCTGATCGAGGTTGAGCAGCGCGCGGTCGTAGCTCCGGATCGCCTCCGCGTTCGCGCCGACCTTGGCCTGCGACGCGGCGAGGAAGCGCAGCGTCTCCGCGAACGCGATGTCGCGGTCGAGGCGGAGCTCGGTCAGCACGTCGAGCGCGCGCTGGTGCTGGACGATCGCCTCGGCCGAGCGGCCGAGGTCGTCGAGCCTCCCGCCATAAGAGTTGCGCGTGCTGACCTCGAGGCGGGTCACCGGTCGGGCGCGCTCCAGGAGCGCCAGGGCGCGCTGGGTCCAGATCTCGGCGGCGGCCGGGTCGTCCTGGGTCATGCTGAGCTTCGCGGCCGCGACCGCGCGCGCGGCGGGATGATCGCTCGCGGTCGCGTGTTCGTAGGCGACCTCGTAGTGGCTGCGCGCCGCGCCGGCCTGGCGGTCGTTGAAGAGGATATCGGCGAACAGCGCGTGGGCCTCGGCCTGGAGCGGACGCCAGCCGAGCAGGTCGGCGCGGACGAGGGCGGCGAGCGCGGGCCCGAGGCCCTTGTCCCCGAAGTTGACGGCGTAGCGCGCGAAGCCGAGGTCGATCAGCGCCCGGGCGGCCTCGGCGCCGCGCGCGGTCGTCGGATCCGGCGGCGACGGAAACGGCGCGGCGTTGCCGGCGCAGCTGGCGGGGAGCGGCAGCTCGTTGACGGCGGTGGCCGCGAGCCGCGGTCCGAAGCGGTTCGGCACCTGCAGGACGTCGAAGAGCGCGCCGGCGCGATCGACCAGGCCATCGAAGCACGCGAGCCGTCGCGTCCGCTCCGATCCCGCGGCGGTCTTGCAGGTCGTGTTGCGGCTCGCGCTCCACTGATCGACGTAGGCCTGGATCGTGGCCCCGATGATGTGCGAGGCATCGACGCCGGCGGGGCCCTGGCTCGCGAGCGCCGCCTCGATCGCCTCCTTGCGCTGGTCCGTCCACAGCGTGGCGAGCCGGTCCTCCGCGCACGGATCGACCGGCGCCACCACGACCGGCGCCGGCGCTGTCCGCGATCCGGACATCATCGCGTAGGCGCCGCCGCCGACCGCGGCGACCGCGACCAGCGCGAGCGCGGCGCGCGTGCGGGTCCGCGCCGGATCGCGGGCGAGCGCGTCGAGCAGCGCCTCCATCGACGGGAAGCGCGCCTCGGGATCGACCGCGAGGCCGCGGCTGAGCGCCTTGCGCAGGTGCGCCGGCACGACCCGCCCCGCGGTCGGCGGCTGGAAGCGCTGCGCGCGCACGGCCTCGTCGATCTCGCCGGTGGTCGCGCCCGCGAACGGCGGCGCGCCCGCGAGCGCCTCCCACAGCGCGACGCAGAACGCGAACTGATCGGCGGCGGGCCCGACCTTGCCGCGGCGCTGCTCGGGCGACATGTACAGCGGCGTGCCGAGCACGACGCCGGTCATCGTGACCGTCGACGCCTCGGCGTCCTCGGCCTCGTGCGCGGCGATCGCCTCGGTGCCGAGCCGCGCCAGCCCGAAGTCGGCGACGCGGACCTGGCCGTCCTTGCCGAGCAGCACGTTGTCGGGCTTGAAGTCGCGATGGACCATGCCGGCGCGGTGCGCGGCGACCAGCCCGCGGCCGGCGGCGATGTACAGCGCGACGATCTCGCGCCACGTGCGCGGCTGCGCGGCGAGCCAGGTCCGCGCGGTGCCACCGTCGAGGTACGCCATCGCGATGAACAGGTGGCCCTCGTGGGTCCCGACCTCGTAGATCGTGGCGACGTTGGGGTGCGTGAGCGTGGCCATCGCGCGCGCCTCGCGCAGGAGCCGCGCGGTGCCGTCGCCGTCATCGGCGCGGGCGTGCAGCTTGATCGCGACCTCGCGGCCGAGCTGGCGATCGCGCGCGAGGTAGACCACGCCCATGCCGCCCGCGCCGAGCTGCGACGTGATCACGTAGCCGTCGAGCGCGGTGCAGATCGCGAGCGTCGGCCGCGGCGGCAGCGCCTTCATGCCGGCGATCGCGCGCAGCGCGCCGAGGTCGGAGTCGAGGCTCAGCGCGTCGACCGAGGCGCTGGGCTCGCCGGGCCGCGCGGCGACCGTGGTCGCGACCGCGCGCGCGTCGGTCGTCGAGCCGTCACCGTCGTCGTGCGCCATCGCGGTTACTCGTCGTTGCTCGGCGGCAGGCGTGCCGCGAGCTCGCGCTTGAGCCGCTGCTTGAGCCGCTCGAACCGCTTGCGCAGCGACGCCGACTCGCGGACCGCGCTGTCGTCGCTGTGGCCGAGCACCCGCGCGATGTCGAGCCACGCCATCTCGCCCTCGACGCGCAGGCCGAGCAGCGCCTGATCCTCGGGCTCGAGCCCGGCGCGGATCTCGGCGAACGCGTCCTTCACCGCGGTCTGGCGGTACGCGGCGGTGGTCGTGCGCACCGCCGCGGCGACCGGCTCGGGCACCTGCGACAGGTGCATCTCGCGGGCCTTCGGGCTGCGGGTCGCGTCGATGAAGGTGTTGCGCGCGAGCGCGTAGGCCCAGACCCGCAGCGAGCTGTTCCAGCGGAACTGGCCCAGCCCGCGCCAGAGCTTCTCGCAGAAGGTCGAGAACAGATCGGCGCCGCGATCGTGATCGCGCGCGAGGCCGACCAGGAACCCGAACAGCTCGGCGCCGTAGCCGCGCAGGGCCTCGGTCGCGACCCCGTCGAGGTCGCCCGCGTCGAATCGCCGGCGAAGCTCCTGCTCGAGGACGGCTCGGGCCTCGGGAGTCATGCGGACCTCACCATCGCCAACGACATTATCAGAGCCGATATTCCGGGCAGCGCCGGCGGCGCACTCGCTGCACGCGCAGAGATTGCGGGGCGTGAGAAGCGTGCGAGATCCGAAAATGCGACCACGTGTCGCGGCCCGCCCACAGCATTCTCTGAGCAGCCCACCCTCGTTTCACACGATATCCACAGGCCCAGGAATTGGCCGAACCGCTTTGGTTTCAGCATCTTCCTACATGTGGGCCCGGGTACGGGAAACTCGGCGACTCGCCGATCCGCGAGGGACCGGATCCATACGCGATCGCGCGCGCGCGCCGCAATGGTGGCGCGCCGAGATCGCCACGAACCGCGCGATCCGCGGGCTGCTCGTCGCCCGCGCGCGGTCAGTACAGCTCGCCCGCCGCCTTCACGCGATCGATCATCGTCTGCAGTCGCCCGCGATTGATGTCGTCGCACTGCGTGATCCGCACGCCGAACCCGGTCGGATAGCGATCCGCCTCGGCGCTGCCGCTCTCGACGACGCGCACGACCACGACCGTGCACACCAGGAACTCGTCGTAGTCGTAGAGCTCGAGCGCGAGCGTCGACCCGACCTTGAACGGATAGATGTGCGCGACGCGGGTGTAGAGGAACAGCCCGCTGATCGACAGATCGCGGGTGCGGAACACGTATTCGTGGTCGCCGTCGGTGTTCGACACCTTGACGAACGCCTCGACCTTGACGCGCTCCTGGTCGCGCGCATTGCTATCGCCCCCGGACATGGACGCCAGCATATCAGCTGGCCCGGTGACAGGGGGGGAGCGCCGTGCTACCACCGCGGTCGAACCGATGGACGTCCGCTGCGAGAAGTGCGGGACCGAGTACGAGCTCGACGAGGCGAGACTCAAGCCCGGCGGCGTCACCGTCAAGTGCACCAACTGCGGGCACATGTTCAAGATCCGCAAGCGCGCCCCGACCAACGTCGGCGCGCCGCCGCCGGATCCTCGAGGACGTGCACCGTCGGCGGCGCCGGCCACGCGCGCGCCGCAGCCTGACTCCGGGCGCGCGCGCGCCGCGGACTCGGGTCGCCTGCAGTCGCTGCGCGGCGGCACCGAGGACGGTGGCGAGCGGCAGTGGATCATCCGGCTCGACAACGGCGAGCAGAAGACCTGCCGCGAGCTCGCGACGCTGCAGCAGTGGATCGTCTCGGGGATGGTCAGCCGCGAGTCGATGATCTCGCGCTCGGGCAAGACCTGGAAGCGGCTCGGCGACATCGCCGAGCTGTCGTCGTTCTTCATCGTCGCCGACGAGGCGCGCCAGCAGCGCATGTCGCGCGACAGCGGTCGGATCACGCCGCCGGTCGGCACGCCCGCACAGGACCCGCGCTCGACGCAGGTCGGGATGGGCGCGGCCGCGGCGACGGTCTCGATCGGCCGGCCGCGCGAAGAGGCGACCCAGGTCGCGGTGCCGCGCCCGGTGCACGAGGGCGGATCGCGCCCCTCGCCGAAGCTCGACCCGATGTCGACGAACCCCGGCCGGCCCGACACGGTGAAGACGCCGGCGCCGCGCGATCTCGCGACGACCTCGACCGGCTTGCCGCCGATCCCCGGCGCGCGCGCGACGCAGAGCGGGCCGACCGCGAAGCCGGCGCCCGCCGCCGCGCCGCCCGCCGCGCGCCCGCAGGTGCCCAGCATCCCGGCGGCGCCGCCGCAGCCCAAGCCCCGCGTC
>JAIOQA010000130.1 GCA_021413675.1 Deltaproteobacteria bacterium
CCTGGGACGCGCTGCGCGACGACCTCCGCCTCGCGCCCGCCGACGCCGAGGCGCGCGTGGCGTTCCTCATCGGCGCGGCGATCGCCGCCGCCTGACCTACGGCGCGAGCCGCGCGGCGAGCGCCAGGGTCGCGGCGTGCTCGGGCACCGCCGCGACGAACCGCTGGCGCAGCGCGGGATCGGCGATCCGCGCGGCGCGTTCGAGCAGGCGATCGCGCGCGGCGGTCGCGGCGGCCGCCGCCTCGTCGCTCGCGACCGCGGCCAGCGCCTCGGCCAGCGCTAGCCGGATCACCGCGTCGCCATCGTCGATGCCGCCGAGCTCGACCAGGTACGCGTGGGCGCGCCGGGCGAGCGCGCACGCGCGCGCCGCGTCGCCCTCCGCGAGCACCGCGCGCGCCAGCACCGCCGTCGACGACGCGACGCTCGCGATCAGCGGCGGCTCGGAGGACGCGATCGCGACCGCGCGCTCGGCGGCCGGGATGGCCGCGGCCGGGTCGCCGCGCACCAGCTGGATGATCGCCACGTACTCGAGCGCCGCTGCCTCCATGCGCCGCGCCCCGGTGCCGGCGAACGCCGCGACCGCGGCCTCCTCCAGCGCGAGCCCCTCCTCGGCGCGGCCCTGGTAAGCGCGGACCAGGCCGAGGTTGTGCTCGACCGACGCGATCAGATCGCGTCCGCCGAACCGGCGCGCGTCGCCGAGCGCCTGCTCGAGCGCGGCGGCTGCGCCCGCGAAGTCGCCGAGCGCCATCAGCGTGTAGCCCACGGCGGTGCGCCGGCTGGTCGCCTCGATCAGCGCGCCGGCGCGCTCCATGTGGGCGAGCGCCGCGCGATCGTGGGCCAGGCCGGTCGCGAGATCGCCGTGGAACTGCGCGCGCAGCGAGTGCGCCCAGGCGCAGCGCGCCGCGAGCATCGGATCATCGGCGAGCCAGCGCGCGTCGACGCGCTCGAGCGTGTCGATCAGCGGATCGGCGAGCTCGCGCTGCCCGGTCAGGTACAGCTCGGCCGCGAGGATCGCGCGCGCGACCGCCTCGCGCGGCGACCGTGGCTGCGGCGGCAGCTCGGCGACCAGCGCGCGCAGCTCGGCGAGCTGGCCGAGCATCGCCGTCGCCTGGGCCAGCTCGGCGAGCGCGCCGAATCGCCGGTCGTCGTCGGCGGGTAGCCAGCGGAGCGCGGCCCGCGCAGCCTGGGCCGCGCCCTGCATCTCGCCGCGCCAGGCCAGCGCGCTGGCCTCGTACCAGCGCACGGCGCCGAGGGCGTCGCCGGCGACGCCGCACGCGACCGCGCGCTCGACGTGGCGGAGCACGCCATCGATGTGCTGCCCGGCGCGCGCGGTCTCGATCGCGCGGACGTGCCACTCCGCGGCCCGATCGAGCGCTCCGCCGCGCTCGTAGTGCTCGGCGAGGCGCACCGGATCGCGATCACCGATGCGCTCGAGCCAGCGCCCGGCGAGGCGATGTCCGAGCGCGCGATCCTCGCGGGCCATCAGCTGGTAGGCGGCGTCGCGCACCAGCCCGTGGCGGAAGCCGTACTCGAGCTCGTCCGGGATCCGGCTGACCGCGCGCCGCACGATCAGCTCGCGCCCGACCAGCTCGTCGAGCCAGTGATCGAGCTCGGGGCGTGGCGTCGCGCCGCCGAGCAGCGCCGCGATGGCGCCGGCCCAGAAGGTCTCGCCGAAGACGCTGGCCGCGTAGAGCACGCGGCGGGCGTCCGGATCGAGGCTCGCGAGCCGGCTCTGCACCATGACGACCACGGTCTCGGGCGCGGCGCCGCCGGCCCCGATCGCGGTCGCGCGGCACAGCTCCTCGAGATAGAAGGCGTTGCCGCCGGCGGTGGCCACGACGCGCGCGATCGCCGCGGCGTCGACCGCGGGGCCGAGCACCGCGCGCGCGAGCTGCTCGCTGGCGCGCGGCCCGAGCTCGCGCAGCCGGACCTCGTGCAGCGCCTGCCCGGCGAACGGCCGCGCGAACAGCTGGTCGACCTCGGGGCGCGCCGTCGCGACGACGAACAGCGGCACAGCTCGAGCCAGGCGCGGCGCACCTGCTCGGCCATCAGCGCCGCGTCGCCGCGCGCGGCGCGCAGCGCGACCTCGCTGTCCGAGAACCGGACGCCGACGATCTCGCCGAGGAACGCCGCGACCCGCGCCGCCGCGTCGCCGGGCAAGTGGCGCGCCGCCCGCGCGACCAGCTTGTCGCGCTGCAGCGCCAGCGGCTCGCCGTCGCGCAGGTGCGCGGCGTGGCGGATCGCGCTGGCGATCACGCCGAACGCCGCGCCCGCCGCGGTCACGTCGGCGCGACCCGCGATCACCGTGGCGCGAAGGCCGATCGCCGCGATCAGCTCGCGCCGCAGCCGGCTCTTGCCCACGCCCGGCGGCGCGACGATCAGCGCGACCCGCGCGCCCGGGTCGTCGACGGTGCCGCGCCAGGTCGCGACGAGCGCGGCCAGCTCGGCGTCGCGGCCGACCAGCGGCGTCGGCTGGCCCAGCACCGTGCGCGCGTCGTCGGCGTCGACGCGCTCGCCATCCACGACCAGGCCGAGCGCATCGGCGTGGACGACGAACCGCGGATCGAGGAGGCCGGCGGTGGTCGGATCGATCGCGATCCGGCCGCCGAGCGCCGAGGTCCGCGCCGGGCGATCCGCGCGCGTCACGAACGGCGACGATCGGCTCGCGCTCGCCGTGCCGGTGCCGCGGGTCGCGCCGGTCGCGGCATCGCCGCGCGGCCGCGCGCGCAAGAGCGCCACCGCGCGATCGATCAGCTCGACGATCGGCACGTGCGTCGGTGCCGGCGCGCGGCCGGTCACGATCGCGAACCGCGTGGTCGGCGCGATCGCCCGCAGATCGAGCACGAGCCTCGCCGCGCGCGCGGCCAGATCGGTGGCCGCGCCACCGGCGAACGCGATCGCCGCCGAGCCATCCGCCATCGGCTCGACCCGGGCGCCGCGCGCCAGGGCGAGTGCCTGGACCTCGGGCCAGCGCGCCTGCTGGCACAGCTCCAGCGCGAGCACCAGGGTCGCCACGCGCTGCTCGCCGGCGCGCGGGAACGCGCCGTCACTCGCCGCGTCCGCGCCCGCGAGCTCGAGCGTCGGGCGCCGGGCGGCGCCGGCCATCGCGCGCTCGAGCTCGTCCACCAGCGCGGCGCCGTCGGCCGGGCGATCGCACGCGTCCTTCGCGAGCATGCGATCGATCAGCGCCACCAGCGGCCCGGGGCAGTCCGGGCGCAGCTCGCGGATCGGCCGCGGATCGGCGAGCAGGACCCGCGCGATCACCGCCATCGCATCCTCGGCCGCGAACGGCCGCCGCCCGGTGAGCGCGACGTAGAGCACCACGCCCAGCGACCAGACGTCGCTGGCCGCGTCGATCGTGCGCGCGCCGCGCGCCTGCTCCGGCGACATGTACGCGGGCGTCCCGACCCGGGCGTTGTCGACCGTGAGCTCGCTGTCGCGATCGATGAAGCGGGCGACCCCGAAGTCGAGCAGCTTGGCGAGATCGGCGGCGCCATCGGGCAGGAAGACGTTCGCGGTCTTCACGTCGCGGTGCACGAGGTGGCGCGCGTGGGCGTGAGCCAGCGCCTGGGCGATCCGCCGCGCCAGGGCCAGCGTGTCGGCGATCGACAGCGGCGCGCGCGCGATGCGCTCGCTCAGATCCTCCCCGCGCAGCCACTCCATCGCGAGGTAGCAGGTGCCGTCCTTCGCCGAGCCGTGGGCGATGTACTCGACGATGGCCGGGTGGCGCAGCTCGCTGAGCGCGATCGCCTCGCGCAGGAACCGCTCCGGGTTGGCGCGCCCGGGGTCGAGCACCTTGACCGCGACCTCGCGCCCGCCCTCGCGATCGCGCGCGCGATACACGACCCCCATGCCGCCCGAACCGCCGCGCGCGACGATCTCGAAGCGGTCGGCAAGGACCTCGCCGGGTCGCAGCGAACCCACGGCGCGAGGATACCAGCTCGCTCGCGCCGGTTCTGCCGCGGATCGCTAGTGCTCCGACCGGGGCGTAGTGATCCCACCACGGTGTCGAGGCGCCCCAGGCGCAAGGCGCAGCGACGAAGGGCTACTGCCTGTAACTCGAGGAGCTGCAACGAAGCGCATGGGGATGGATCGGCGGCGTGGTGCGGTCACTATGCTTCGGTCGGAGCACTAGCGCGCCACCACGCGATCGCCGACACCGATCGTGCCGCCGGTGATCACCCGCGCGAACACGCCGCGGCGGCGCTCGTCGCGAGCCGCGGCGGCGTTCACCCAGCGCAGCGCGTCGCCGCCCAGCCGCGCCCGGAACTTGACGCAGCCGGTGTGCGGCTTGGCGGTGATCGCGAGCACGACCGCGCCGATCGCGAGCTCGGCCCCGACCGGCAGCGCCGCGACGCCCAGGTCGAGATCGACGACGAGGTTGTCGCCAGGGACGTGGAGCTCGCGCGCGTCCTCGATCAGCGCGCGGACGATCCGGAGATCGATCAGCGAGAGCTGCGCCTCGGGATCGCGCGGCGAGGTGGCGTACCAGCGGTCGCCGGCGAGGCCGTGCTCGACCGAGATCGGCGCGCGCGCGGGCAGCTCGTGAGCGCCGCCGCCGCCGCGCCGGGCCACCAGCGCGTGGATCGCGCCGTCGCGCGGCGTGATCGCGGCATGCCAGCGGCGGTCGAGCTCGGCCTCCGAGAAGTGCGCACGCGGGAGGTCGGTGAGGCGGGGTTCGTCGAGCAGCATGGAGTCACCTACGATGTCGGCGGCCGGCGCCCGGTTGCGCGCGGCGCCTCGCCGAGGCCGTGCCGGCGCATCATCGCGCGCACGGTGCCGCTGGGATCCTGGGCCTTGCCGCGGCCGACCTCGCCCAGCAGGCGCGCCGCCGCGGTCGGGCTGCCGTCGCCGCGCTCGAGCGCCAGGCGCAGGGCCTCGCGCTCCAGCTCGACCAGCGCCTCGCGCAGCTTGAAGCGACCGGCGTCGAGGCTCGCGGCCAGCGCGGCGCGATCGACGATCGCCCCGACCGGCGCGCCCTCGGCGGGCTGGCCGCGGATCACGGCCTCGGGCAGATCGCCGAGCAGGAGCTCGTCGCCGCCGCGCTTGCCGACGAGCGCGTGGTAGATCGCGTTGCGCAGCTCGCGGATGTTGCCGGGCCACGGGTAACGCGCGAGCGCCGCCATCGCGCGCGGGTGGATCGTGCGCACGCACGGCGCGGTCGGCTCCTCGATCGCGAACTGCGCGATGAAGTGCGCGGTCAGCGCCGGGAGATCGTCGAGGCGCTCGCGCAGCGGCGGCAGCCGGATCTGCACGATCGCGAGGCGCTGGTAGAGATCGCCGCCGAAGCGATCGGCGGCGACCAGCGCCGGCAGATCGCGGTTGGTCGCGGCCACCAGCCGGAAGTCGACCTCGCGCCACTCGTTCTCGCCGAGCCGGCTGACGACGCGATCCTCGAGGACGCGCAGCAGCTTGACCTGCAAGGTCGGCGGCGTGTCGTCGACCTCGTCGAGGAACACCGTGCCGCCCGCGGCCGCGGTGAACTGGCCATCGTAGGTCTGGGCGGCGCCCGAGAACGCGCCGCGCACGTAGCCGAACAGCTCGGCCTCGATCAGATCGTTGGGGATCGCGGCGCAGTTGATCGGTACGAACCGCGCGCGCGATCGCGACGACCACGTGTGCAGCTGGTGCGCCGCGAGATCCTTGCCGGTGCCGGTCTCGCCGGTCAGCAGCACCGGCATCGAGGTCCGCGCCGCGCGCGCGACCGCGGCCAGCGCCGCGCGGGCCGCCGGGCTCGTCGCGATCACGTCGGGGTGGTCGACCGGCGTGATGTCGGCGATCGCGAGCTCGGTCAGGCGCCGGGCGATCGCCGCCGCCGCGGCCTCGGGCTCGCCGTCGATCACGTCGTAGGCCCCGGCGAGCACCGCGGTCGCCGCGGCCTCGTCGGAGGTGCCCGCGGGCGCGAGCCACAACCACGGGCGATCGATCGCGCGCGCGGCCGGGGCGCGCTTCGCCGTCACCAGGTGGGCGATCGCGGGCGCGGTGCGCGCGACGACCGCGATGCCGCGCGCGGTCAGCGCCGCGACCAGGGCGTCGGACAGCGGGCCGTCCGAGGAGATGCTCACCATCGCCCGAGAGTACGGGCAACCGGATCGCGATGCGACCGGGACCGCGGCGGTGCTAGGCTTTGCCAAACCTGGAGCCCCCGATGCGCCTCATCCACCTCGCCCTCGCCACGTCGCTCGCCCTCGCCGCGTGCGGCGGCAAGAAGTCGCCGCCCCAGGCCGAGCTCGACGCGCTCAAGACCGAGGCCTGTGCCTGCAAGGACAAGGCGTGCGCCGAGAAGATCGATCAGCGCATGTACGACCTGACCGGCAACCTCGACGAGAAGGACTTCGACGACAAGGCGATGTCGACGATGATGGAGATCGCCGCCTGTGTGACCGCGCTCGGCGTCGACTAGCGTCACGCCATCTGCGCGAGATCCTCGAACGCCGCGTAGTAGCCCTTGCGGAAGCCGTCGACGGTGGCGGTGCTCGCCGCGCTGCGATGCGTGACGAGGTTGCGGACCGCGGCCAGCGCATGCATGCGGTGCGCGAGCTTGATGATCTGCTCGGGCGTCTTGTTGGGCAGCTTGAACAGGTTCTTCACGCCGCTCGGGTGATCGACCGCGAAGAACACGACCATGCGCGCCCACTCGGTGATCGACAGCGGTGAATCGAGGCGCTTGCGGCGGTGCTCCTGGAACTCCTTGAGCGCGTTGGGCACCGAGCGCAGCGGCACCTCGACCTTGGCGGTGCCCATCGCGACCGGATCGGGCCAGCGGTCGTTGACCCAGCGCTGGTAGGTCGGCCACGCGCCCGAGACCACGCGATCGACGTAGTCGAACAGCGCCATCGGGTCGCGCTGCATCGTCGACAGCCGCGCGCCCAGCCAGGCGTGCACGTAGTTCTCGAGCACCTTCATCCACAGCACGATCGGTGGCGACGCGTCGGCATCCGCGATCGCGCTGGTCGAGCGATACAGGGACTCCGCGGTGCGCAGGCTCTTCACCAGCGACTCGAAGCCCTTGAGCTTGATCATGTGGGCGAAGCTCGGGAACTGCTGGATGATCGCGCCGTCGATGTCGGCGGCGGAGTCCTTCTTGTCGCCGCGCGCGACCTCGAGCAGCGACACCTTGAGGCCGAGCAGCGGCTCGAACGCGAGATCGTCGGGGCCAAGGCGCCCGAGCGCGAGATCGACCTTGGGGAGGAAGTGCGCGGCGTCCTGCGGCGGCGCGACGAACCGCGCGGCGACCGAGGCGCGCGCGTCGTCCTCGCCCTCGCCGCCGATGAACTCGAGCACCTGCTCGAGGGCGCGGCGCCCGCCGAGCGCGAGCAGCGCCTCGGCCGCGCGCTCGTGCAGCGCCGGATCGGCGTCGGCGAACGCGGCGAGCAGCGGCGCCTCGCACTCGGGCGCGGCCAGCCGGCCGAGCGCGGTCAGCGCCTCGGCGCGCACCGACGGGGTCGCGTCGGTCGCGAGCTTGACCAGCGCGGAGGACGGCACCGCGCCGCGCGCCAGCCCCGCGAGGCGCGCGCCGGCCTCGCGCACGATCGGATCGGCGTGGCCCAGCATCTGGCCGAGCTTCGACGCGAGCGGCGCGAGCGCGAGCGGCTGATCGATGTACGCGAGCGCGATGCCCGCGAGCGTGCGCGACGCCGCCGACAGCACGCGCGGATCGTCCTCCTTCTTGGTGGCCGCGACGATCGCGTCGAACACCGACGGCTCCTGCAGCTCGCCGAGCGCGACCAGACCCGCGAGGCGCAGCTCGGGGGTCGCGCCGGTCGCCGCGAGGGTCGCGAGCTCGCCGGCCAGCGCGGTCAGCCCGAGGTTGCCAGCGACGTAGGCCGCGCGCCGCCGCACGCTCGCATCGGCATCGCCGAGCAGCACCCGCACGGCTGCGACCAGCCGCGCGGTCTCGCCGGGCGCGACCCGCCCGGGCCGGGCCGCGAGCTGCAGCGCCCAGAGATACGCGCCGCGCAGCGCGGGCGCCGCGGCCTTCGCGAGCACGCCGACCTTGGTGAGCACGTCGTCGAGCGAGACGAACGCGCCCACGGTCTGGGCCGCGGCCGCGCGCACCATCTCGGGCGCGGCGTCGTCGGCGATGATCGCCGCGAGCGCGTCGCGCTCCCACGGCTGGTTGGCCTCGATCGAGCCGATCGCGCGGGCGCGCACCAGCTCGGGCAGCTCGGCCTTGCCGGCGATCGCGAGCAGGAACCGCGAGACCTCGGGCTCGCGCAGCTCGCCGAGCACCTGGACCACGCCCTCGGCGTCCTCGGCGATCAGGAGCTCGGCGTTCTCGAGGACCTCGGCGGTCGGCACCGTACGGAGCCGGCGCGCGAGCACCGCGCGGACCGCGCGATCGCGCTCGGTGAGCGCGATCAGGAACCGCTCGCTCGCGTCCTTGGCGCGCTCGGCCTTGAGCGCGCGCGACGCGAACGACGCCGCGATCCGCGCGCTCGCCGACTCGTCGCGTGACAGCCGCCGCATCGTCGGCAGGGCGTCGAGGCTGCCGAGCTCGGCGAGGTAGCGCAGGGCCGCGATGCGGACCTCGCGCTCCGGGCTCTGCTCGAGCGCGGTGCGCGCCGCGGGCAGCGCGGCCGAGGTCCGGATCTCGGTCAGCGCATCGAGCGCCGCGGCCGCGAGATCGGGATCCCCGCCGCAGAGCGGGATGAGCCGATCGACGGCGCTGGTCGCGCCCATGCGGCCGAGCGCGGCGATCGCGGCCCGGCGCAGCGGCCGCGCCACGTTCTCGTCGAGGAACGCCGCGACCGCCTCCTCGAGTGCGGGGAAGCCGAGACCGCCAGCGGCGTTGATCGCGGCCGCGACGATCCGCGGATCGTCGTCGGACAGGCGGCGATGCACGAACGGCAGGAGCCACAGGTTGCGGAAGCCGCGGCCCATCGCGAGGATCACGCCGCGGCGATCGGCGGCGGCGTCGGCGAGGCGCGCCAGCTCGAGCAGCGCCCAGGCCGCGCGCTCGGCGGCCTCCCAGCGGGCGCCGTGAGCCCGGCCCGCCAGCTCGCCGAGCAGCCCGGCGGCGTCGAGGCGCGCGGGCCGCGTGGTGCTGGCCCGGGCCAGCGCAATCAGTGGATCGATCGCAGCGGCGGCGTCGAGCGTGCCGGCGTCGAGCTGGGCGCGCAGGTCGCGCACGGAGATCGCGGTCATGGGTCCTCCCGGTACTCGTCACGAAGGTATCACCGCCCGATCGCAGGATTCGTCCTCGCGCCGTGTAGGATGCGCGCGATGCGCGAGTTCTCGCACCGGGTCACCGCCACCGCCGCCGACATCGACGAGCTGGACCACGTCTCCAACCTGGTCTACGTGCGCTGGGTCCTCGAGGTCGCCCTCGCCCACTCGCGCGCGGTCGGCTGGACCCACGACGACTACCTGCGCCTCGGCGCGGTGTTCGTGGTGCGCCGCCACGAGATCGACTACCTGCAGCAGGTCGTCGTCGGCGACGACGTCGAGGTCGCGACCTGGGTCGACTCGTGGAAGCTCGCGTCATGCGTGCGCCGCACCGCGATCCGCCGCGGCGGAATTGAGGTCGCGCGCGGCGCCACGACCTGGGCGTTCATGGACATCGTGCGCGGCCGCCCGATCAAGATCCCCGACGAGCTGCGCGTCGCGTTCGGGATCCCCGACGGCCACTCGCCCAGCGCCAGCAGCTAGCTCATCATCTTCTGGATGAGCTGCGCGAAGTGACCCGTGACCTCCTGCGGGGCTGATGCGCGGAACCGGGCGAGGTCGTAGATCTCGGCGACGTCCTTGTCGCTCTTGAACACGCCGCGCTTGTCGACGTGGATCGCGACCTTCAGCGTCGCGCCGAGGTACTCGACGACGACCTTGATGTCGTTGATGCCGAGCTGGCTGCGCATCGTCGCCGGCGGCTGGAACAGGCCGGTGAACGACTGGCCGAGCGGCGCCGAGTCGAGCTCGGCGAGCCGGTAGTCGAGCGCGCCGAACGCGTCGCGCACGCGCTCGATGTCGGTGTTGCGCATGTGGATCGGCAGCGCGCAGTCGACATCGACCGCCCAGTTGATGTCGACCTGGCCGCGGATCTCCCACTGCACGTCCTTGCCGCTGATCGAGGTGCCCTGCGGCACGTCGAGCGAGAACGGCAGCGGCACGATGTCGCCGTTGGCCGCGCGCCACGGGCCCTGCCGCACCAGCGCGCGATCCCAGACGTGGCCGCCCGACGCACCATTGCGGTGGATCTCGACCAGCTCGACGGTGATCGACGCGACGGTCTGGTGATCGGTCGAGGTGAACTCGACGAAGCCGTCGATCGTGCTGCCGTTCCAGAAGGTGTCCTGCTTGACCGCGAGCAAGAGCACGCCGTTGTCGTTGGCGCCCTGGCGGCGATACACGAGCTCGATCGGCGTGGTCGCGGGTACGCCGGCCATCGGCGCCGCGGCGGGCGGCGGCGCGGCGTGGATCGCGGCACTCTGCTGCTGGCGCGCGTCGATCATCGCGCGCAGCTCCGGCGGCATCGCGACCATCTGGGTCTGGCCGCCCGCGAACCACTCCACGCCGAGCGGCACGGTGCCGAGGTAGATCTGCTGCCCGGGCACCAGCGCGACCGGGTTGGGTCCGAGCGGCTGGCCGTTGACCCAGCTGCCATTCGACGAGCCGAGATCGCGCAGGTAGGCCTGCCCGGCCTGATCGATCCAGAGCTCGGCGTGGCGCCGCGACAGCCCCGCGTCGAGAAATGCGAGCTGGCACGCCGACGGGTCGCGGCCCGCGAACACGCGCGGCCGCGAGGGATCGAGGTTGATCGACGAGGAGCCGAGCTTGAGCACGACGGACATGGTCACTCCGGGGACGCAGGGCCCTTGCCGTGCGCGAGCCACGGCGTGATCGCGCGGGCTACGTCCCCCGCCAGCGCGATCGGTTGTTCCAGCGTGAGATCGTGCCCCGCGTTTGTGACGCAGTCCATCGGGAGACGCGGGCATTCGCGGGTGAGCGCCCGCGCGATCGCCA
>JAIOQA010000177.1 GCA_021413675.1 Deltaproteobacteria bacterium
TGATCACGGCGACCAACCGCGATCTCTAGAAGGCGGTCGCGGCCGGCACCTTCCGCCAGGATCTCTACTACCGCATCAACGTCTTCCAGCTGCACCTGCCGCCGCTGCGCGAGCGGCGCGAGGACGTGCCGCTGCTCGCCCACCACTTCCTGCTCAAGCACCGCGTGAAGGTCGGCAAGCGGGTCGAGGGCTTCACGCCGGCGGCGCTCGCGCGGCTGGTCTCCTACGACTTCCCCGGTAACGTGCGCGAGCTCGAGAACAAGGTCCACCACGCGCTCGTGATGACGCAGGGCGCGTACATCGAGCGCGACGACGTCGCGATCGCAGCGCCGACCGTGGCGCCAGGGCCGCGCATCGAGTTGACGCGGCCGTTCCGCGACCTCAAGCAGGAGATGATCGAGGCGTTCGAACGGGACTACGTGGGCGAGCTGCTCCGCTCCAATCGCGGCAACCTGGCCGCCGCGGCCCGTCAGGCGGGCATGGATCGCAAGAATCTGTGGGCGATGGCGAAGAAATACGGAATTGATGTCGAGGGGTTCCGTGCGCCGACCAACCCCGGCATCGAGCCCATGGCAACCAGACCACGATCCGAATCGTAGTTTCGCTCACGTATCCAACCCCAAGTATATGATCTTGCTCGCTGCGAAATAATTGTAAGCTACACTGTTGTGCCACTACCGCGGTAGGCACGTCTGACGCGACGTTTTCGGCGCAGCGGCTTCTCGCAACTGGCTGGAATACCTACTATCGCGATCGCCGAGCAACCTGGCTCGGTGTTTGCTCCTAGGCGAAACAGATGCTGTTCCAATCAAGACCTGTGCGCGCACTCGGCGCCGCGACCGTGGTCGCGATCGCCGTGTGGCTGGCTATCGGGGTGGGCGGCGAGCACGGATCGGGCCGCGACCAGTCGGTCGCGACGCCGGACCCGGCGCCGCGCATAGCGCTCCCCGGGCGCGCGCACATGCCGGTGACGCGGCCGCGGGACGTCGCGGGTGAGCTGGTGATCGCGCCCCGCGGTGACGCGGCGGCTGTGACCGCGGCGGTCGCGGAGGTCGGTGGATCGATCGCGTGGACGTCGCCGCGCTCGGGCCTGGTGCTGGTCCGGTTCGCGACCGCGCACGACGCGCAGGCCGCGCGCCAGGTGCTCGCGCACGACGCGCGCATCGCCTCGGCATGGCCCAACCGCATGATGCGCGGCGCGGGCATCGCGACCTCGCCGCGCGCGCTGCAGGCGTGGGCGGTCCACGCGATGCACCTCCCGACCAGCGCGCCGGACCAGACCGGCGTCGTCGTGGCGCTGCTCGACTCGGGCGTCGCCTACGAGGACTACGACGACGGCGCGCTCACCTACGCGCGCGCTTCCGACCTGGCGCTGACGCCGTTCGCGGACGGCTGGGACTTCGTCAACGACGACGCCCATCCCAACGACGATCACGGCCACGGCACGCAGCTCGCCGATCTGATCGCCGGCACCGGCGAGATCGCCGCGCCTGGCGCGGGCGCCACGATCATGCCGATCAAGGTCCTCGATCAGAACAACGAGGGTACCGAGCTCGCGCTCGCCGAGGGCATCCGCTACGCCGTCGATCACGGCGCCGCGGTGATCAACATGTCGCTGTCGTTCCCGGTCGGCTACTTCCCGTCGGCGTACCTGCAGAACGCGATCGACTACGCGGACGCCGCAGGCGTCGTGATGGTCGCCGCCGCTGGCAACCAGGGCACCGATGGCGTGACCTATCCGGCGGCGTTCCGCGAGGTGATCGCGGTCGGCGCGGCCAAGCTGGCGCCCGAGTACCGCTCGCCGAAGACCGACCCGTGGCAGTACGCCGAGTCGTACCTGCAGCGCGCTGCGTACTCGAACCTCGGCGACAAGGTCGAGATCGTCGCGCCGTCGGGCGACTTCGATGGCGACGCCGACAACAACGGGCTGCCCGAGGGCTCGGTCGCGCAGTCGCCGGTCGCCGGCAACCCGTCGCAGTTCGAGTACGTGATCGGCGCGGGCACCTCGCAGGCCTCCGCGCTGGTCGCCGGCACCGCGGCCGCGATGCTCGGCCAGAATCGCGGCCTGACGCCGCACCAGATCCGCTCGCTGCTCGGCGAGGGCGCGCGCGCCCAGGTCGGCGGCGCGACCCTGTCGCCGGCCGTCGGCCGCGGCTACCTCGACGTCGCCACCGCGGTCGAGGCGGCGGCGCGCGAGGAGGTCGATGCCCGCCCGCGGTTCGCGGTCGGCCTGCGCGTGGCGATGGTCGACGCGGGCACCGCCCGCGCGGCGCGCGCCACGGTCGAGGTCATCGACGCCGATGGTCAGCCCGCGGCCGGCATGGTCGTGTACGGCGGCTTCAGCGGCAGCGCGAGCGATCGCGCCACCGGCATCACCGATGCGAGCGGCGTCGTGAGCTTCGATGCCCCCGTCGGCGGCGACGCCGCGGTGGTGGCGTTCGAGGTCGACGCGGTCGCGAACGCGCTGTTCGAGCCCACCGTGTTCGAGCGTCCGCGCGGCGCGGTCTTCATCGACAGCTGCTCGCTCGAGCTGATGTCGACCTACGCCAGCGGCGCGGGCATCGCGACCTCGCCCCAGGGCGCGACCTCGGGCAGCGGCATCGCGACCTCGCCGGTCAACGCGACCGGCGACGTCGACGCGGGCACCGACGACGGCATCGCGACCTCGCCGATCAGCGGCCAGGGCATCGCGACCTCGCCGATCACCACGGGCGAGGGCATCGCGACCTCGCCGCACTCGAGCAACGGCATCGCTACCTCGCCGACCACCGGCCAGGGCATCGCGACCTCGCCGATCGCGCTGCGCGGCCCGCTGCTCGCGGGCGAGCGGGCGTCGTACACCCTCCTGAACTACTCGTGGCGCGGCGCGACCGTGCCGATGGCGGTCGCGGTCGATGCGGCGTGGTTCGACACCGCGTTCCCCGACGCCTCGATCGTCACCAGCGAGGGCGCGGGCATCGCGACCTCGCCGATCCGGCTCAACCCGGCGACCGCGTTCAAGGTCGCGGTCGCCCCGGTCGCCGCCGATGCGACCGCCTGCCAGCCGCTGATCGTGCGCACGTTCCTGGCCGGCCTCGACGCCACGCCAGTCCAGCCGACCGGCTGCGGCGATCTCGCCGGGTGCACCGCCACGCGCGCCGAGCTGGCGGAGATCGCCGACTGGGCCGCGAGCGGGCAGGGCATCGCGACCTCGCCGGTGTGGACGCCGGCGCGCACGATGCCGCAGGCGCAGTTCGCGCAGGCGCTGACCGCGCTGACCGCGTGGACCGCGTTCGCGAACCAGGGCGCCTCGTCGCCGCCCGCCGCGCTTGGCGACGTTCTCGAGGCCGCCGCGATCGGCGCGAGTGCCCCCGCGGGCGCCGCGACCAGCTGCCCGATGTCGGTCCCCGCCGACGACGATCCGCTCGCGGACAGCGACGCCGGCTTCGACGTCGGCAGCCCGGCCCCCATACACTAGGGCTCGACGGGCCGATCGCATGAGCCTGTCATCCGGACGGATGGCGGGCGCTGCTCTGTTCTGACCGCGGGCGCGCCGCGCCACGCCGCTACAGCGCGACCGGCAAGCGCACCGAGAACACGGCGCCCTTGCCGAGCTCGCTCTCGACCCAGATCGTGCCCGAGTGGCGGCGCACGATCTCGCGCGAGATGTAGAGCCCGAGGCCGATGCCGCCGGTGCGCTTCGAGCCGCCGCCCTGGGTGAACTTCTCGAACAGGTGGGCGCGGAGCTCGGGCGTCATGCCCGGGCCGGTGTCGCTCACGTCGACGCGCACGAACTCGCCGACGACGTCGTCGTCGGCGCCGGGCACCCAGGCGCGGACCTCGGTCGCCGGGATCGGCGGCGCGTTGGGATCGTCGACGCGCACCGCCTCGCGGCGCACGGTGATCGTGATCGCGCCGCCCTCGGGCGTGAACTTGACCGCGTTGCCGAGCAGGTTCGACAGCACCTGCGCGAGCCGATCGGTGTTGCCGATCGCGGCGCCGGCGTCGTCGCGGCCGAGCACGGTCAGCGCGATCCGCTTCTTCTCGCACACCGGCCGGTAGTTCTCGGCGACGTCGGCGGCGAGCGCGCCCACGTCGACCGCCGACATCGACCAGTCGACGTTGTCGGACTCGTGGCGCGCGAGCTCGAGCACGTTGTCGACCAGCCGGCGCAGGCGCTCGGCGTCGTGGCGGATCCGGCCGAGCAGCTCGCGCGCGTCGCCGAGCTCACCCGCGAACTCCGGGTCCGCGCCCATCTCGGAGTAGCCGAGGATGCCGGCCAGCGGGTTCCGGATCTCGTGGGCCAGGATCGACATGAGCTCGGTCTTGTGTTTGCTGTCGGCGACCAGCCGCGCGTTCTCGATCGCGAGCGCGAGCGGGCCCGCGACCGCGTCGAGCGCGGCGAGATCGAGGCCTCGATCTTCGACCGCGATCTGGCTCGAGTCGACGTAGACGATGCCGATGACGCGGCCGCCGACCCGCAGCGGCGCGCACATGATCCGGCGCAGCCCGAGCGCGATCACCGAGCGCTGCTCGCGCAGGTCGGCGTCGAGCGCGGCGTCGCCGACCGCGGCGGCCTGGCCCGAGGCCGCGACCCGCCGCGCGATCGTGCCCGAGAACTCGGCGTCGCCGCGGTCGAAGGTGCGCACGCCCGGCCGGGTCCGGCGCAGGTGCTCGCGCGGGCGGCCGTCGTTGTCGAGGAGCAGCACGAAGCCGCGCTCGTAGCCCGAGGCCGCGAGGATCCGATCGAGCGCGCGCGCCAGGAGGCGCTCGACATCGGCGCCGCCGACGTCGCGCAGGAGCTCGGCCCAGAACGCCGCGCTCGGCCCGCCGGTCGGATCGATCGGCGCGCGCGGGGCGCGGCGCGCGCGGACGCGATCGAGATCCCAGCGCGCGCTCAGCTGGCCGAAGATCGTCTCGGCCGCGGCGAGCGCGGCGTCGGCGGCGGAGTCATCACCGGCCTCGCGCAGCAGCTCCGCCTCCTCGGCGGCGACCTTGCCGAGCTCGTACTTGGCGTCGAGGGGCGTGAGCAGCTCCTTCGCGCGATCGAGGAACCAGCCGAGCTTGATGCCGGCGTCGCGGGCGTCACGGGCGGTGTCGATCGCGCGCGACAGCGCCTCGTCGATCCGCCCGACGACCAGATCGAGCTCGCACAGCCGGCGGCGGGTCTCGATCACGTCGGCCTTCGCGCCGAGGCGCACGAACTCGACCAGCGCGCGCTCGTAGCGCTCGCGCGCGCCGGCGAGATCGCCGTCGCGCATCTCGACCTCGCCGCGGTTGGCCAGCACCATCGCGGCGATGTGGCCCTGGCCGGTGTCGGCGGCGACGTCAGCGGCGCGATCGAGCGCGGCGCGCGCGTCGGCCAGCATGCCGAGCTCGCGGTAGAGCGCGCCGAGGTTGTTGAGCGCGAACAGCATCTCGGCGTGATCGCCCATGCGCTCGCACAGCTGGCGGAACTGCTCCCAGGCCCGGCGCGCGCGCGGCCAGTCGCCGCGGAAGTACGAGGCCGCGCCGTAGTTGTTGAGCGACTTGGCGCGCTGCTCGACGTCGCCGGCGTCGTCGGCAGCGGCGATCGCGGCCTCGAGGGCGGTCTGGGCGCGGGCGTAGTCGCCGGCGTGGATGCTCGCGCGGCCGATCTCGTGGAGCACGCCGGCGCGGAGCTTCGCGTCGTCGGTGGCGCTCGCGTCGGTGAGCGCGTCGTCCAGGAGATCGAGCGCGCGCTTGGCGTCGATCACGAGCCCGGCGATCGCGTGCTCGGTCGCGGCCTTGTAGTCGGCGCGGTACATCAGCACCCAGCCGATCCGCAGGTGGCATCGCGCCTCGGCGTTGGGGCGGCGCTCGGCGCGCGCGGCGGCGAGCGCCTGCATGAGCACGCCGTGGGCGACGTCGGCGCGGCCGCGGCGGCGCTCGAGCTCGGCCTGCGCGAGCGCGGCGCGGATCCGGGTGTCGGCGTCGACGCCGACCGCGCTCACGACCTTCGGGTAGAGCGCCAGCGCGCGCTCGACGTCGCCGGTGCGCGCGGCGAGCTCGGCGACCCGCTCGGTCAGCACGATCGCGTCGTTGCCGGCGGCGTGCGCCGCCGCGATCGCGATCAGGTCGAGCGCGGCCTCGGGATCGCCGGCGGCGTCGGCGGCGTCGGCCGCGG
>JAIOQA010000178.1 GCA_021413675.1 Deltaproteobacteria bacterium
CGCGCTCGTCATCGACGCCGACAGCGGCACGCTGGTCCGGGTCGGGCCCGACCTCGCGCCCACCGCCCGGCTCGCGCTCGGCCCGGGCGCATCGCAGCTGGTCTACGACCCGGCGCTGGCCCGGGCCTACGTCGCCGATCGCGCCAACGATCGCATCGTCGTGGTCGACGTCGGCGCCAGGGCGCTCACGGTCCGCGCGCGCTGGGCCACGCCGGCCGAGCCGTTCGGCGTCGCGCTCACCCCCGATCACCAGCAGCTCCTGGTCACCACCATCGCCGATCGCGCGATGGTCGCGCTCGCCACCGCCGACGGCGCCGAGCAGTGGCGCCACGCGCTGGCGGCCGAGCCGCGCGGCGTCGCGATCGCGGCCAGCGGCCGCGAGGCGATGGTCGGCTACCTCACGACCGGCACCGTCGAGCGGATCGCGCTCGATCGCGCCGGCCACCCGGGCCACCACATCGCGCTCGGCACCGGCGCGGCGGCCATCGGCGGCGATCCGAGCTTGCCGAGCTTCGCGCGCAACGCCTTCGCGGTCCGCTACCTCGGCGACGACCTCGCGCTCGCCGCGCACCAGATCTCGACGCCGGTCCAGGCGATCGCCGGCAGCGAGAACCGCGGCTCGTACGGCGGCGGCTTCACGCCGCCCATCACCCATCGCCTCGCGTTCCTCGGTCCCGACGAGGGCGGCGCGACCGCGCAGGTCGGCGCCGCGATCATGGTCCACCAGCCGCAGGCCATCGCGTGGGACTCGCTGCGCGACCTCGCGTACGTCGCGGGCTACGGCTCCGACGATCTGCTGATCGTCGGCCACGCCTCGCAGTCGAGCGCGGCGATGCTCGCGACCGGCCGCGTGGTCGCGCCCGAGGCGAGCTGCGGGCCGCAGGGCCTGGCCGTCGCGCCCGACGGCGCGCTGCTCGTGTGGTGCGGCATCAGCCGGACGATCGTGCGGGTCAGCACCGAGCCGCCGTCGACCGGCGCGCGCACCTCGGTGGCGATCGCCGCGCCCGCCACCGACGCCGCGGCGATCACGCTGGTCGGCGCCTCACGCGCGCTGACGACGAGCCGGCTGTCGGCGATCGCGCACCGCGGCCTGGAGCTGTTCCGCCTGCCCGACGCGCGGCTGTCGAGCCGGGGCGCGCTCGCCTGCGCCAGCTGCCACCCCGAGGGCCGCGACGACGCGCTGTCGTGGCGCATCGATGGCCACACGCTCCAGACCCCGCTGCTCGCCGGGCGCATCGTCGGCACGCATCCCTACAAGTGGGACGGCGGCGATCCCGATCTCGCGCAGAGCCTCACCTCGACGATGCGCCGGCTCGGCGGCACCGGCCTCGACGCGCCGGACGTGAAGGCGCTGTCGGCCTACCTCGAGGCCCAGGCCCCGCCGCGCCGGCCGACGGTCGCGGCGGCGGCGGTCGCGCGCGGCAAGCGGCTGTTCACCGGCGAGCTCGGCTGCAACACCTGCCACGACGGCGCCGCGCACACCGATCGCGCGCGCCACGATCTCGGCTCCGACATGAAGCAGGTCGACACGCCGTCCCTGGTCGGCGTCGCCGCGTCCGCGCCCTACTACCACGACGGCAGCGCCGCGACCCTGCCCGCGCTCCTGCGCGACACCGCCTCGGTCCACGGCATGGCCGAGACCGCGCAGCTCACGGACAGCCAGATCGCGGACGTGGTCGCGTATCTGCAGACGCTCTGACCGCCGGTTCGGTAGGCTGCGCGGGTGCCACGCACCTCGCGCCCCGGCCTCGCGCTCCTCGCGCTCGCGTCGTTCCTCGCACCGGCCTGCGGCGCCAGCGCGACCGCGCCCGACGCCGGCTGCCCCGATCTGCCGCTGCCCCAGCCACCGGGGCTCGACCCGGTGATCGAGGCGCGCCTCGACGGCCAGCTCGCGGCGATGTCGCTCGACGAGAAGATCGGCCTGCTGCACGGCACCAGCCTCGGCGCGATCGACGGCCTGTGGCCGACCGCCGGCCTCGATCGCCTCGGCATCCCCGCCCTGCAGATGACCGACGGCGATCGCGGCGTGACCGCCGGCCCCTCGACCTGCTTCCCGGTCGCACAGGCCCGCGGCGCGACCTTCGACCGCGAGCTCGAGCGCGCCATCGGCGAAGCCATCGGCGCCGAGGCCGCCGCCCGCGGCGCCAACGTCCTGCTCGCGCCGACGATCAACGTGGTGCGCCACCCGGCGTGGGGCCGCGCGCAGGAGTCCTACGGCGAGGATCCGTACCAGCTCGGCGAGCTCGGCGCCGCCTTCGTCGGTGGCGCGCAGCAGCACGTCATCGCCACCGCCAAGCACTTCTGCTGCAACAGCATCGAGGACACCCGCTACGACGTGTCGGTCGAGCTCGACGAGCGCGCGCTGCGCGAGGTCTACCTGCCGCACTTCGAGAAGCTGGTGCGCGACGCCCACGTCGGCGCGGTCATGACCGCGTACAACCGCGTCGATGGCGTCTACGCCAGCGAGCAGCCGCACCTCGTGCGGGCGATCCTCAAGGACGAGTGGGGCTTCCCCGGGTTCGTGATGTCGGACTGGGTGTTCGGCACGCACAGCGCGGGCCCGGCGGTGACCGCCGGCCTCGATGTCGAGATGCCGTACGACCTCCACTTCGACGAGCTGTACAAGGCGGTCGACCGCTGCGAGGTGTCGCGCGCCGCGGTCGACGACGCCGTGCGCCGCGTGCTGCGCACCGAGCTCGCCTTCGGGCTCGACCATCCAGCGCCGGTGGATCCGTCGCAGATCGAGAGCGCCGCGCACGCCGCGCTCGCGCTGCGCGCGGCCCGCGAGTCGATCGTGCTGCTGCGCAACCAGGGCAAGGCGCTGCCGCTCGATCCCGCGGCGTCGAGCTCGATCGCGGTGGTCGGCGCGCTCGCCGGCGTCGCCAACCTCGGCGACCACGGCTCGAGCGACGTGCATCCGTCGCGCAGCGTGACCCCGCTCGCCGGGATCCAGGCGCGGTTCGGCGCGCGCGTCGTGGCGATCGACGCCGACACCCTCGACACCGCGACCCGCGCCCAGGTCGCCGCGGCCGGCGCGGCGATCGTCGTGGTCGGGCTGACCGCCGCCGACGAGGGCGAGAACGTGCCGTCGCCGCACCAGGGCGACCGCGCGACCCTGGCGCTGTCGGCCGCCCACCAGGCGCTGATCGCCGAGGTCGCCGCGGCCAACCCGCGGACGATCGTCGTGATCGAGGGCGGCAGCGCGGTGCTCACCGCGCCGTGGATCGATCGCGTCGCGGCGGTGCTGATGGCCTGGTACCCGGGCCAGGAGGGCGGCACCGCGATCGGGGAGCTGCTCGCCGGCGACGTCGCGCCGTCGGGCCGCCTGCCGGTGGCGTTCCCGGTGGCCGAGGCCGATCTACCGCCGTTCGATCACGTCTCCGATGCGGTGACGTACGGGCTGTTCCACGGCTATCGCTGGCTCGATCGCAACGGCACCGCGCCGGCGTTCCCGTTCGGCTTCGGGCTCTCGTACGGCACCGTCGACTACGCCGGGCTCGCGCTCGCCGATGACACCGTCGGGCGGGGCGAGGTCGTGCACGCCGCGATCGATCTGGCCAGCGTCGATCGCACCGGCGACGAGGTCGTCCAGCTCTACGTCGAGCCGCCGCCCGGTGGCCTCGATCGCGCCGTCCGCGAGCTGCGGGGCTTTGCCCGGGTCGCGGTGACGCCCGCCACGACCACGCGGGTCACGATCGACGTGCCGGTCGCCGACCTGGCCCGGTGGGACATCGCGACGGCGGCCTGGGTCGTGGACCCGGGCGTGTACACCGTGGCGGTCGGCCGCTCCGAGCAGGACCTGCCGCTGCGCGCGACCTTCACCGTCGCGCCCTGAGGCGCCACCAGCGGCCGAAGACACCTGGCGCGCCGCGCGGTTGCACGCCATCGCGGAGATCGTCCGGGAGCGGCGGAATGTCGCGCGCCGGTAGATCGTTGGACCGAGCGGTGCGTTCTGCCCCCTTCATGAAGGTCCGCCGTCCGCGTCTGCAGCAGGTCGTCGTCCTCGGTGGGGCGGCCATCGCCACCACCCTCGCCTTCGCCAAGCCCAGCCTCGGCAAGCGCATGGTGATCGACGACTTCCAGATGGCCCAGCAGACTCCGTTCGCGTTCGAGGGCGCGCCGCTCGGCGGGCCCCGCGCCCCGACCCGCGGTCCGGCTCCGGCCCAGGCCGGTGGCGCGATCGCGGCGATCGGCCAGGGCGCGCTGGTGATCGATGCCGACAGCGGCACGCTCGTGCGCCTCGACGATCAGCTCGCGGCCACCGCGTCGCTCGCGATCGGGCCGGGCGCGGCGCAGCTGGTCTACGATCCGATCACGCAGCGCGCGTTCGTCGCGGATCGCGCCGGCGATCGCGTCGTCGTGGTCGCGGTCGCGGGCAAGAAGCTCACCCGGGTCGGCGCGTGGAAGACCCCGGCCGAGCCGTTCGGCGTGGCGCTGTCACCCGATGGCGGCTCGCTGCTGGTGACGACCGTCGCCGACCGCGCGCTGGTCGCGCTATCGACCGCCGATGGGAAGGAGCAGTGGCGGCACGCGCTCGCGAGCGAGCCCCGCGGCGTCGCGATCTCCACCGATGGCAAGGAGGCGCTGGTCGGCTACCTCACGACCGGCACGGTCGAGCGGATCGCCCTCGGCGACGCGCGCCACGCCGGTCGCCACGTCGCCCTGCAGGGCCCTTCGCCCGGCACGCGCGGCGCCTTCGTCGATCCGAGCCAGCCGCGCGAGGTCGGGCAGCCGTTCGCCCGCAACGCCTTCGCGGTCCGGTTCATCGGCAACGACCTCGCGATCCGCGAGAACACCGGCTCGTACGGCGGCGGGTTCACGCCGCCGATCGAGCATCGCCTCGCGTTCCTCGGCCCGGCCGAGGGCGGCGTGACCGCGCAGGTCGGCGCGCGCATCGCGATCCACCAGCCGCAGGCGATGGCCTGGGACGGCAAGACCGACCGGCTCTACGTCGCGGGCTACGGCTCCGACGATCTGCTCACCGTCGACAGCGCCTCGCAGGCCAGCGCGGCGCTGCTGGTGACGGCGCCGATCGGCAAGCCCGGCACCGTCTGCGGGCCGCAGGGCCTCGCGGTCTCCGACGACGGCTCGGTGCTGGTCTGGTGCGGTGTCAGCCGCAAGGTCGCGCGCGTCCACGCCGGCCCCGGCGCGCTGTCGGGGCTCGCGCTGTCCGGCGAGCTGACCAAGTCCCGGCTGTCGCCGATCGCGCACCGCGGCCTGGAGCTGTTCCGCGCCGCCAACGACGCGCGGCTGTCGAACCGCGGCGCGCTGGCGTGCGCCAGCTGCCATCCCGAGGGCAAGGACGATGGCCTGTCGTGGCGCATCGAGGGCCACGTCCTGCAGACCCCGCTGCTCTCGGGCCGGATCGTCGGCACGCATCCGTACAAGTGGGACGGCGGCGATCCCAACCTGCAGGCCAGCCTCTCGTCGACGATGCGCCGCCTGGGCGGCACCGGCCTCGCGCCCGACGACGTCAAGGCGCTGTCGGCGTTCCTCGAGGCCCAGCCCGCGCCGCGCCACCCGACCCGCGATCGCGCCGCGGTCGCGCGTGGCAAGCACCTGTTCGACGGCGAGCTCGGCTGCACCAGCTGCCACGACGGCGCCGTGCTGACCGATCGGACGTCCCACGACTTCGGCCACGAATTCGGCGCCGCGCAGCTCAAGAAGATCGACACGCCGTCGCTCATCGGCCTCGCGTCGAGCGCGCCGTACTACCACGACGGCAGCGCGGCGACCCTGCCGGCGCTGCTCCGCGACAACGCGTCGGTGCACGGCATGTCGGAGACCGCACAGCTGACCGATCCGCAGATCGCCGATCTGGTCGCGTACCTCGAGACGCTCTGACATAGTCCGCGCATGTCACGCGCGGTGCCGTCGTCTCGCCTCGTCGCTCTGCTCCCCCTGGCGGCGCTCGCCGCCTGCGGATCGGAGACCGCGCCAGCCCCGGCGCCCGCGCCCGCGGCTGCGGCGCCGGTGGCGCACGCCGCGCCCCACGCGGCCATCGCCGACCGCGCGATCACCGCGCCACCCGCCGCGCGCGTCCCGATGCCCGCCGGCCCCAAGCCCCAGCCGGTCGACGGCCCGCCGGTCAGCCTCGACGAGCTCACCACCGACGCCCCCGATCCCGCGGCGGTCCGGGCCGCGCTCACCGCGCAGCTCGAGCGCCTCACCCGCTGCTACCAGGACGCGCGCGCCAAGGATCCCGCGCTCGAGGTCACCATCACCGCGAGCCTGGCGTGGGCGCCGAGCGGCGCGCTCACCACCGCCAAGCTGCTCGGCCCCGCGACCCCGCTCGACGCCTGCGTCACCGGCGTGCTCCGCAAGGTCGCGCTGCCCGCGCTCCACCGCGACAAGCCCGCGCGCGCGCGCATCCCGATCGCGTTTCGCCCGCGCTGATCGGATCGCGCGGTCACGGGAAGCGCAGCGTGTGGGTGCCGACGAGCGTCGAGGTCCCCGCCACCCGCGTCAGCTGCAGCTCATCGACGCCGACGAGCGCCGCGTCGATCGCCCGGTCCCAGCGCGCGAACGGCGGCAGCGGCTCCACATCGCAGGCCTGAAGCTCGGCGACCGACACGGCGACGCGGCTCACCCGGCCCGACGGCCCCACGCCGTAGAGCCGGAGATCATCGTCGCAGCGCGCGGTGAGCGCGTCGCCATCACCGCTGACGTTCCGCGTACGGCCCGGCCAGCCGCACGCCATCCCATCGCCGGTCGACCAGCGGCGCCGGCGCGCCCTCGATGCGCCGCGATCCGCGAGGCGCGCACCCGAGCCCCATCGCGAGTGCGATCACCACGGGTCTGCGCGCCATCACCGCGATCACGCCGCCCCGCGCTCCCCTATTCCCGCGCCGCGCGGCCCGCACCGTTCCGGACGATCGCTGCCCGATCCTGCCGACGCGCGACGCAGTACTGTCCACCGATGACCGTGCACCGCCTCGCGCCCCGGATCGCGGTCGTCGCGGCGATGCTCGCGACCGCGTGCGGTCGCCGCGATGCGCCCAGCGGATCCGAGGTCGCCGCGGTGCCCCCCGTCGACGCCGAGGCGCGCTGCCGGCAGTTCATGACGATCCGGCTGCGCGATCTCGGGCCACTGGAGGCGATCGAGCGCTGCGGGCCGCTGTTCCCGCCGCGGTGCGCGGCCGCGCTCGCGACCGCCCGCGCCGACCAGTCCGTCGACGAGGGCCTCGCGATCATCCGGACCTGCGCCGCGGAGGCGTGCCCGCTCCCCGGCCAGATGCTCTGCGCGCCCCGGCCGAGCCTCAGCGACGCGGTCCACGGCCTGCCGATGCTCGCGCGCGCCATCATGGCCAACCCGAGCCGTCGCATCGTGCCCGGCAACGACGACATCTGGCGCTCCGCCGCGGGCCAGGCGATCGCCGGCGAGCTGCTGCCGTTGCGCGCGGTGGTGGTGCGGATCGACGCGACGCCGACCGGGATCCGCGGCGCGATCGACGGCGGCGGCACCTGGGAGCTCCGACGCCGCGCCACCGCCGACGAGATGGCGGCGCTCGCGGCGGCGGTCGCGGCGGCGGGCGGGGACGCCGCCGGCGCGCTGATCTGGGGGACGCGCGATCTCGACGACGACACGCGCCACGAGCTCGGGATCGCGCTCGGCCGCGCCGGCGTGATGGAGGTCGTCTACTGCACGCCCGAGGGCAGCAACTGCCGCTGACGCCGGCCGCGCAGCGCGCGGTCGCGTTCGGTCGAGGGCTGCCCTATCCTGCCGGCGTGCTGACCCTCGATGGCGTCGCGGTCGCCTCGGCCTGGCCCGAAGGACCCGGCAGCTATAGCGAGGACGTCGTGCGCATCGACCCGGCGATGGGCGTCGCGATCGTCGCCGCCGGGTATGGCGTGATCGGCGGCCAGGGCCAGCCCGCCGCGACGCTCGCGCTGTGGAGCGTGCTCGGCGAGCTCCGCGCCGCGGCGGCGACCGGCGCGCCGATCGACGCCGCGCTCGACGCTGGCCTCGCGCGCGCGCACACCGCCGTGGAGCGCCTGACGGCGGCCTGGCGCCCGGGGCTGCACAAGCCGTTCGCGACCATCGCCGTGCTCGCGCTCGATCGCGGCGGCGATCGCGCCTGGGTCGCGCACGTCGGCGCGTGCCGGGTGTCGCGCGTCGCGGACGCGATCGCGCCGCTCACGATCGATCACACCGTCGGCCGCGACCATCCCGAGGTGCCAGCGCATCTGCGCGACATCGTGACCGTCGCGCTCGGCTTCTCGGCCACCCGCGACATCTCCGCGATCCCCGTCGCCGCGGGCGATCGCCTCCTGCTCGCCGGACCGCAGCTCCACCGCGCGCTGCCCGACGCCGACCTGCGCGCCTGCGCCGATCCCGATCCCGCGCGGTTCGCCGCCGCGCTCGAGGCTCGCGTCACCACCGCCCGCGAGTACGGCACCGTCGCGTTCGCGTTCGTCGACGTCGTCGATCGCGCCGCACCGGGCGATGCGATCGGCCACGATCGCGAGCCGCCGCGCTCGTGGCTGTACGCACCCGGCGCGCCGCTCCCCGATCCGCCGACGTCGCTACCCGACGGCCCGTTCCCGGCGTGGTGGACCGACGTCGCCGGGCTCGCGCCGCGCTGATCCGGCGCCTCCCGTCAGCGCGCGTCGAGCGGCGCGCCCGGCGCGAGATCGTCGAGCGCGCCCCAGGTCGC
Source organism: Deltaproteobacteria bacterium (assembly GCA_021413675.1). Classification (GTDB taxonomy): domain Bacteria; phylum Myxococcota_A; class Polyangia; order Haliangiales; family Haliangiaceae; genus JAIOQA01. Next base: position 8,658 of record JAIOQA010000178.1, read on the forward strand.
CGCATGCCACGCGCTGCGGTTCGCGAGGTACAGCCCGGCCAGGTCGCGCAGGTAGCGCAGCACCAGCGGCTGCGCCTGCACGCGATCGTGATCTTCACGCGGATCCTCGATCACGTCGTAGAGCGCCTCGCTGCCGTCGTAGTCGACGAGGTAGTGCCAGCGGCCGGTGCGCAGCGCGTAGCTCTTGCCGTACTCGCTCGCGACCACCGGCGGCACCGCCGCGCCCGCATCCGCCAGCGGCAACAGGCTCCGGCCCTGCATCCGCGCATCCGCCGGCACGCCGAGCAGCGCGAGCACCGTCGGCGCGACATCGATCGCCGAGGTCGGCACCGCGATCGTCCGCGGTGCCAGCCCCGCGCCCAGCACGATCAGCGGCACCGCGATCAGCTCGTGATGGAGGCTGTACGCGTGGCCGACCCGGCCGCCGTGCTCGCCGAGGCCCTCGCCGTGATCGCTCGTGATCACGATCGCCGTCGAGTCGGCGAGCCCGCGCTCGCGGAGCCCGTCCTCGAGCACGCCGTAGCACTGGTCCCAGTGCTCGACCTCGCCGTCGTACAGCCCGCGGAGCTGCTCCCACTGCCGGGGCTTCAGGTGCCAGCTCTTGACCTTGTCGAGCGCCGCCAGCTGCTTGCCGATCGGCGGCGGGTACGGCCCGTCGTAGTACTTCTCGGTGACGCCCTGGTGATAGCGGTAGGGCTCGTGCGGCTCGATCGGCAGCGCTGACACGAAGAACCGCTTGCCGCGCTTCACCGACGCATCGACCATCGCCAGCACGCGCGCGACGATCGGCGCACAGTCGAGGCCCTGGCCCTCCTGCGTCGGCACGTGGTACGCGCGCCACTTGCCGCGCTGGCGGAAGTGCTCCATCGCGAACTCGTTGTCGCCGACGTAGCTCGCCTCGATGCCGGCGGCGTCGACCAGCGCCGATAGCACCGGCGCGTCGGCGGCGAGCGTGCCGGTGTCACCGGCGATGCCGTGGACCCGCGGGATCTGGCTGGTGTGGATCGTCGCGTGCGACGGCGGCGACGACGGCGCCATCGCCTGATGCGCGGCGAACGCGACGCCGTGATCGGCAGCGGCCGCGGTCATGCGCGGCGTGTCGACGTGCGACGCGCCGACCGCGCGCACCCGATCGGCGCGCAGCGTGTCGACCACGATCAGGATCGCGTTGGCGTAGGGCGCGGGCGTCGCCGCGATCGGTCGCGCCGCGACCGCGATCGCCGCGTCGGGCCAGGTCGCGCTGCACGCGTCCGCGGTGAGCTCGAGCCGCACGACGTGCCCGGCGAGCGGCGCGAGCGCGACCGCGATCGGCGCGCCGGTCATCGCGCCCCGCCACAGCTCGGTGCGCGCGCCGGTGTCGTCGAGCGCTGTGATCGCGCCCGGACCCCCACCGCTTGGCGTCGCGAGCAGCCAGCCGTCGGCGGGCACCTCGGTGTAGAGCGCGAGCCGGCGCCCGGCGAGCACCCCGGTCGGCGCGGCGCCGAGCGCGGGCCAGCCATCGCCGCAGGGTGCGGCGTCGGGGGCGGCGAGCTCGACATCGTGCACGGTCGCGTCCTTCGGCAGATCGAGCCGCAGCGTGTGCTCGCCCGCGGCCAGCACCGGGCCGGCGATCGCGACCTCGCTCCAGCCGCCGGTGAGCGCGCCCTTGCCGATCGGCTTGCCATCCACGCGCACGCGCACGGGCCCCTTGCCGTACGCGCGCACCCAGACCGTCATCGCGCCGCCGTCCCACGGCACGGTCAGGTCGGCGTCGCCGCGCACGCGCCGCCCGCGGCGACCGTCGACCTCGCGGATCGCCGACCACGGGCTGCGGTACGCGAGCACGTAGGGCGCGAGGCCGTCGCCGCCGACCGGCACGACCAGGCCGCGATCGTAGACGTGCCAGCGCACGCGGTTGGCCGCGAGA
>JAIOQA010000179.1 GCA_021413675.1 Deltaproteobacteria bacterium
GATGTCGATCGCGAGGCCGAGGCGCTCGACATCCTCGGGCTCGCCCAGCAGAGCCGCGGCGAGCTCGATCAGGCGCTCGCGACCTGGCAGCGCGAGGCCGCGGTGCTCGACGACGAGGTCGCGCGCCACCCCGACGATCCCGCCGCGAGCAAGCGCCGCCGGCTGCGCGCCGACGTCGATCTCGCGCTCGGCCAGGTCCACCAGACCCGCGGCCAGACCGAGGCCGCGATCGCCGCCTACGACGCCGCGATCGCCGCCTACGATCGCATGTTCGAGGCCGCACCCGACGACGACGACGTCGCGCTCGGCGTGGCCCGCGCTCACGACAAGCTCGGCGAGCTGCACCGCGCCCACGGCCGGATCGATCTCGCGCTCGCCCAGCATCGCCAGGGCCTGGCCGCGCGCGAGCGCGCCGCGACCCACCGCAAGGGCGACCGCGACATCGTCTACGCGCTGTCCGAGAGCCACCACAAGCTCGGCATCGCGTACCTCGGCGCGGGCGCGTCGAAGCAGACGCTCGAGGAGCTGCGCACCTCCGCGCGGCTGCGGGCCTCGCTGGTCGACGCCGATCCCGAGAACACCGCGTGGCAGGCCGGCCTCGCGCAGGTCGAGATCGAGCTGGCCGGGTTCCAGCGCCAGATCGGCGAGCTCGACGAGTCGGTCAACACCTACCGCGCGACCCTGCCGATCCTCGAGGCGCTGGTGCGCCGCGATCCGTCGAACACCGGCTGGCGGCGCGATCGCGGCAACCTGCTCTCGGATCTCGGCTTCGCGCTGGTCGACGAGGGCGATCCCAAGGGCGCGCTCGAGCGCTTCGCCCAGGCGATCGCGAACCACACCGAGCTCCTGATGGTCGCGCCCGACAACGCGAGCTGGCAGGTCGATCTGTCGCGCATGCACACCCGCGCCGGCGACGCCTATCGCAACGCCGGTGACGTCGCCGGGGCGCTCGCGGCCTACGAGCGCGGCCGCGCGATCCGCGAGCAGCTGCTCAAGACCGACCCGAAGAACGAGATCTGGCGGCGCTCGGTGGCGTGGAGCTATCACAAGATCGCCGGCGCGCTGGCGATCCGCAACGACAAGGGCGACCTCGCCGGCGCGATCGCCGCCCAGGAGCAGGCGCTCGCGATCCGCAGCGAGCTGGCCCACGCGTCGACCGATCACGCGGGGCTGCAGGACGAGCTCGCGCTCAGCCAGGTCGTCCTCGGCGATCTGTACCTGCGGGCCGGCAAGCCCGATCGCGCGCTGGCGCTGCTCGACGCCGGCATCACCTCGCAGCAGGCGCTGGTCGACGCCGATCCGGTCAACGGCCAGTGGAAGCAGGCGCTGGTGCGCGGGCTCATCGCGCGCGGCGAGCTGTACCGGGCGCGCGGCGATGTCGCCCTGGCGCGCGCCGATCTCGAGCGCGCGGTCGCGGCCGCGGGCGCCGCGGCGATGAAGGCGCCGACCAACGCCGAGTGGCAGTCGCAGCTCGCGCTCGCCCACTGGGGCCTGGCCCAGAGCCTGCGCGTCGGCAAGGACGCCGACGGCAAGCGCGCCACCGCCGAGGCCGCGCTCGCGCGCGACATCTTCGCGCGGCTCGCGCGCGCCGGCCGCCTCGCCGCCGAGCTCGCGCTCGTCGCGGCGCAGATCCGCTAGCCGATTCGATCGCGCGGCCGCGACGCACCCGTCGCGGACCCTGGTGTACCGTCGGTTCACCAACGTGCCCATCCTCGAACGCATCGGGCTCGGCCGCCCCGAGCTCCGCGCCTGGGCCATGTACGACTGGGCCAACTCGGCCTTCGTCACGACCATCATCTCGGGCCTGTTCCCGCCGTACTTCGCGGCGGTCGCGTGCAAGGGCGTCGCCGACGACGTCGCGACCTTCCGGCTCGCGCTCGGCACCTCGATCGCGCTGGCGTTCATCGCGATCCTGTCGCCGATCCTCGGCGCGGTCGCCGATCGCGCGCCGATCAAGAAGAAGATGCTCGCCGGGTTCACGACCCTCGGCGTGATCGTGTCGTGCGCGCTCGCGACCGTCGGCACCGGCGACTGGGTGCTCGGCCTGGTGCTGTTCGGCGTCGGCAACATCGCCGCCAACGGCGCGTTCGTGTTCTACGACTCGCTCTTGCCGCACGTCGCGCGCGAGGACGAGCTCGATCGCGTGTCGGCGGCGGGCTACGCGCTGGGCTACGTCGGCGGCGCGGTGCTGCTGATCGTCAACGCGATGATGGTCATGCACCCGGCATGGTTCGGGCTCGCCGACAAGGGCGCCGCGGTGCGGTGGTCGTTCGTCACCGTCGGCGTGTGGTGGGCGGTATTCGCGATCCCGCTGTTCCGCCGCGTGGCCGAGCCCCGGGTCGCGCCCGCGCTCGACGGCCCGCGCGGCCTGGCGATGGTCGGCGCGGCGTTCCGCGATCTCGGCCAGACCTTCCGCGAGCTACGCCGCTACCGCCAGGCGATGCTGCTCCTGGTCGCGTTCCTCATCTACAACGACGGCATCGGCACGATCATCCGCATGGCCACGGTCTACGGCCACGAGATCGGCCTCGAGTCGGGCGCGATGATCACCGCGCTCATCCTGGTGCAGCTGGTCGGCATCCCGGCGACTTTCGGGTTCGGCGCGCTGGCCGCGAAGATCGGCACGCGCGCCGCGATCTTCCTCGGCATCGGCGTCTACTGCGGCGTCGCGATCTACGGCTTCTTCCTGAAGACGCAGCTCGACTTCTACATCCTCGCCAGCCTGGTCGGGCTGGTCCAGGGCGGCACCCAGGCGCTCAGCCGCTCGCTGTTCGCGCGGATGATCCCGAAGGCCAAGTCGAGCGAGTTCTTCGGGCTGTTCGCGGTGTTCGAGAAGTTCGCGGGCATCTTCGGGCCCGCGGTGTTCGCCGCGGCGACCGCGATCTTCGGCTCGAGCCGCCCGGCGATCCTGTCGATCATCGCGTTCTTCCTGATCGGCGGCGCGCTCCTGGCGACGGTCGACGTGAAGGCCGGCCAGGCCGCGGCCGAGGCCGCCAACGCCGAGGCCAACCGGGCCGAGGCCGCCGACGGCGCGACCTGATCGGAGGTACGATAGGCGCGGGAGGAAGCATGGCCGAAGAGAAGGCGTTCATGGGCGAGAGCCGCTCGAAGATGTGGACCTACATCATCTTCATGGTGATCTTGCTGATCGTCGCGGTGCTGATCAACGTCGTGTTCTCGAGCCCCGCGGCTGCCAAGCACGCGCTCGAGAACTTCCTCGGGCTGCCCGGCTGGCTCCTGACCGTGGTCGCGTTCCTCGTCGGAGCGCTGATCTTCTGGATCGGCCTGAAGGTGGAGACCGACTGGCCCGAAGCGGTCGGCGCGTTCTTCATCGCGGGCGCGGTCGTGTCGATGGAGCTGATGGTCGGCTGGTCGCGGTTCGAGCTCGGCCTGGTCGTGCTGCCCTACCTGTTGCCGGTCGCGGTGTTCGTGATCCTGCTGATGATCGGGATCAAGAAGAGCGCGTAGGCCCTACGGCTGGCGCACCACCTGGCGCGCCATGTCGACCAGCGCGCGCTCGCGCTCGAGGGCGGCCAGGCGATCGGCGCGCGTGAGGATCCCGCCGCGGCCGCGATCCAGCGCGGACAGGATCGCGCGACCGGCGCCCTCGAGGCACGACGGATCACCGACCGCCGCGCCGAGCAGCCGCGCGCGCGGATCGGCGAGCTCGGCCAGGAAGCGCGCCGGGGCCGGCCCGCCGGTCGCGACCAGCGCGGCGACCGCGCCGGGCACGCCGTCGTCGATCGCGAGGATGAGCCCCGGCCAGATCTCGCCGCGCGGCCGCTCGGTCAGGCCCGCGATCAGCGCCGGCAACCACGGCGGTCGCGCGATGCGATCGGCGGCGAGCCGGGCCGCGAGCGCCAGGGTCGCGCGACCGCCGCGGCGAGCGAGCGCGATCGAGAGCACCTGGGTCGCGATATCGGCTCCGAGCGCGGGGTCCGCGACCGCGCGCAGCGCCGCGTGGTCGGCGGTCTGGCGCAGCCCCGGGCGCTCGCTGTCGAAGAGGGTGGTCGCGTGATCGTCGGGCGGGGTGTCGGTCAGCGAGTTGGCCATCGCGCGCGGTGTCGACCGCCGCGCGCGCGGGTTGCGCGCCCCAGCACTACAGGGGCTGCGCGAGCAGCGCCTGCAGCTCGACCGGCGTCTCGACCGGCGCCGAGCAGGTCTGGCCGCGGCACAGGTACGCGCGCGCCCGCCCACCGGGGCCCGGCGTCTTGCCGGCGCGCAGCTCGTCCGAGGCCCACGATCCAGCGATGGCCAGGGTCGGCGCGTAGGCGCGCCGCGCCGCCGTGAGCAGCGCCTCGCGGCCCTCGCCCTCGGTGATGACCAGGGTCTGGCCGTGCAGATACAGATCGAGGCCGCCCAGCAGGCGCGACAGCGCGAACGCGCTCGCCGCGCTCGGGCCGGTCAGGCGCTCGGCCAGGTAGCGCTCGGCCAGCGCGGTCGCGCTCGCGTCGCCGCCGATCGCGCCGACCCGCAGCAGGCACTCGACCGTGACCGACGCGCCCGCGGGGATCGCGCCATCGTGGCTCGACTCGGGCCGGTGGATCAGCGGCTCGCGATCGTCGTTCGCGGTCAGGAAGAACACCAGCGCCGGGCCCACGACCTCGATGAAGCGCGCGCGGATCTGATCGACCAGCGCGACGCCGCGCTGCCACCAGGTCGCGTCGCCGGTGGCCTCGGCGAGATCGAGGAACCCCGACGCGACGAACGCGTAGTCGTCGAGGGTGCCGTCGAGCTTGGCCGCGCCGCCCTTCCAGATGCGGGTGATGCGATCATCCTTGATCATCTCGCGCACGAGGAAGTCGCCGACCCGCCGCGCGAGCACGAGCGCGTCCTCGAGCCCGGTCGCCTCCCACGCGCGCACCAGCCCGGTGATCGCCAGGCCGTTCCAGCCGGCGAGGACCTTGTCGTCCGTGCCCGGCCGGATCCGCGCGGCGCGCGCCGCATAGAGCCGCGCGCGCATGTCGGCGAGCGCCGCCTCGTCGGAGGCCGCGCCGATCGGCGTCACGCGCGACAGGACGGTCTGGCCGTGCTCGAAGTTGCCCTTCTCGGTCACGCCGTAGTGATGCGCGAACTGGATCGCGTCGGCCGGGCCCAGCGCGGCGCGCAGCGTCGCCGGCGTCCAGACGTAGAACTTGCCCTCCTCGCCCTCGCTGTCGGCGTCGAGCGACGACCACAGCCCGCCGGCCGGATCGCTGAGCTCGCGCCCGAGCCAGGTCACGATCTCCGGGATCACCGCGCCGCGGCCCGGATCGCCGGTCATCGCCACCGCGTCGGCGTAGATGCCGAGCAGCTGCGCGTTGTCGTAGAGCATCTTCTCGAAGTGCGGCACCAGCCACGCCGCGTCGACCGCGTAGCGCGCGAACCCGCCGCCGACGTGATCGTAGATGCCGCCGGCGGCCATCGCGGTCGCCCAGCGCAGGAACACCTCGCGCACCGGCCCACCGAACGACAGCCGTCCAGCGCGGCCGAGCAGATCGTGGGTCGAGCTCGACGGGAACTTCGGCGCGCCGCCGAGGCCGCCGTGCTTGGTGTCGGCCTTGGCGATCAGGTTGCGGGCCGCGGTGACGATGAGCGACGCGTTGAGCGTGCCCGGATCGGCCTTGCTCGCGCCGCGCCGGTAGTGCTCGTCGACGTGGGCGAGCCCGTCCATGAGCGCGTGGACGTTCTCGAACACCTGATCGCGCTTCTCGCGCCAGGCCTCGCTCATCGAGGCCAGCAGCTGCGAGAACCCCGGCCGGCCGTACTTGCCGGTCGGCGGGAAGTACGTGCCGAGGAAGTACGGCTTGCCGTCGGGCGTGCAGAACGCCGACAGCGGCCAGCCGCCGCCCTCGCCCATGACCTGGATCGCGGTCATGTAGATGAGGTCGACGTCGGGCCGCTCCTCGCGATCGACCTTCACGTTGACGAAGCCCTCGTTCATGAGCTTCGCGACCGCGGGGTCCTCGAAGCTCTCGTGCGCCATGACGTGGCACCAGTGGCAGGCCGCGTAGCCGATCGACACGAACACCGGCACGTCGCGCCGCCTGGCCTCGGCGAAGGCCGCCTCGCCCCAGGGCCACCACTCCACCGGGTTGTCGGCGTGCTGGACCAGATACGGCGACGATTCTCCGGCGAGGCGATTGGCCATGGGCCAAGGCGTACGCGCGGGCCCGCGCGTTGGCAAGCGCGTCGGGCCGCGGGCGTCGGGCCGCGGGCGTCAGACCGGCGTCGCGGCGCGCCGGCGGACCTCGCGGCCCCACGGCGCGGTCGCGAGGATGCGCCGCGCCCGCGCGACCCGCGCCGGGCTCAGCTCGCCGGCGGCCGCCGCGGTGAGCGCAGCGGCCAGTTCGGCGCCCGAGGCGAAGCGCTCGGCGGGCTCCTTGGCGAGCGCGATCGCGAGCACCGCGTCGACCGCCGGCGGGCACCCGACCAGCGAGCTCGGCCGCGCCGGCATGCGATAGACCACGTCGTAGAGCATCGCGGGCACGTCGGCGTTGGCGACCGTGGGCCGGCCGGTGATCGCGCGGTACGCGATCACGCCCAGGCCGTAGAGATCGGCGCGGTAGTCGAGCTCGCCGCCGCGCGCCTGCTCGGGCGCCATGTACGCCGGCGTGCCGACGACGTGGCCCTGGGTCAGCGTGCCGCCGCCGTCGGCGAGCTTCGACACGCCGAAATCGAGGATCTTCCACACCCGCGCGTCGCCGACCTCGGCGAGGAACAGGTTGCCGGGCTTGAGATCGCGATGGACGATGCCGACCGCGTGGGCCGCGGCCAGGCCGGCGCCGACCTGCGCCACCAGCGCCGCGACCTCGGCGATCGGCAGGGTCGGCGAGCGCTTGAGGATGCCCGCGAGATCGTCGCCGTGCAGCCGCTCCATCGCGAGGAACGGCTGCTCGTCGTCGGGCCCGGCGATGGCGAACACCCGCACGACGTTGGGGACATCGAGCGACGCCGCGATCTCGGCCTCGCGGATGAACCGGCGATACGGCCCGGGCTGATCGCGCAGGTGCGGGTGGAGGAGCTTGATCGCGCACAGCTCGCCGCGCGGCGCCTGCGCCTCGTAGACCTCGCCCATCGCGCCGCGGCCGATGAGCAGGCCCAGCGTGTAGCCGCCGATCTGCGCCTCGGTGTAGTGGCCGCGGCCGCCGACCTGGCGCACCGCGCGGAGCTCGGCCTCGGCCTCGGCGAGCAGCGCGCCCTTCTGGCCGACGTCGCGGATCGCCCGCTCGAGCTGCATGACCGCGTCGAAGGTCGACTGCCGGGTCCGGCGCGCGATCACGAACGTCGCGGCGAAGATGAACTGGATGACCGCGATGACCATGAGCTGCGGGCCGTGGCCAAGCTCGTGCGGGCCGATCACGCCGCGATCGGGCACGACGCCGAACGACGTCGCGATCGCGAGCGCGGTGTGCAAGAGCGCGGCGTGCAGCGTCACCGAGGCCGCGCCGTTCAGGCTCTGCCCGGTCGAGAAGATGAACGCGCCGAACGGCACCACGACCAGCACCGCCGACAGCACGCCCCAGTACAGGAACCCGGTCGCCACCGCGATCACGCAGCAGTGCCCGAACACGGTCTGCTGCCAGGCGCGGTAGGACGCAGGATCGCGCGCGACCCGCCAGAACCAGATCGCGCCGCCGGCGGCGAGCGCGAGCCCACCGAGGTGGATCGCGCGGTAGGTCGGATCGCCGCCGATCACGAACAGCGCGACCGCGACCAGCGCGGTCAGCGCGCTGACGAAGCGCGCGAACACCATCGCGCGGCGCGCCTCGTCGAGGTGCATGACCGCCTGCGGCGACGCGATCGCCGCGCTGGACGAGCGCCCCGCGGGCGTCACCGGATCGCGCGACGGCGGCGCGGACGGATCGATCGCCAGCGCCCGCGGCGAGGCCGCCAGCGTCGCCCCACCCGTCAGGTCCTCACCCTCGAACGTCACGCGCGTGTCACCCAGAAGCAATCCTAGTCGCGCGCCGCGAATCGGTCGATCGGTCGCCACCGATCCCGCACCGAAAATCGCGCGGCGGTGATGCCCGGGCCGTGCCGCTGGCGGCTCCGATCCGGCGCCCGCCGCGAGATCCCCATCCGCCAGGGCAAACGTCGAGAATCCATCGATTCTTTGCGCCCGGGCGGCGTTTACGAGGGGGCTCGGAGCGGGCTATAGAAGCACCTCATCGCATGTCCGAGCCCGTAGCAAACGCCAACATCACGACCGTCGCGGTCGAGCACGAGATGACGAGCTCGTTCATGGATTACGCCATGAGCGTGATCGTCGCGCGCGCATTGCCCGATGCGCGCGACGGTCTCAAGCCCGTCCACCGCCGTGTGCTCTTCGCCCAGAAGGGCCTGAACAACGTCTGGAACCGGCCGTACGTGAAGTGCGCCCGCGTCGTCGGCGACGTCATCGGTAAGTACCACCCGCACGGCGACGCGTCGGTCTACGACGCCCTGGTCCGCATGGCCCAGGACTTCTCGATGCGCTACATGCTCGTCGACGGCCAGGGCAACTTCGGCTCGGTCGACGGCGATCCGCCGGCGGCCATGCGATACACCGAGTGCCGCATGGCCCGGCTGTCGTCGGAGCTGCTGGCCGCCATCGACTAGGAGAGCGTCGACTGGCAGCCGAACTACGCCGACATGGAGCTGGATCCGACGGTCATGCCGACCAAGGTTCCCAACCTCCTGATCAACGGCGCCTCGGGCATCGCGGTCGGCATGGCGACCAACATCCCGCCCCACAACCTGGGCGAGATCATCGATGCCGTGCTCGCGCTGATCGCCGATCCGCGCTGCGGCGATGACGAGCTGATCCGCCTGGTGCCCGGCCCGGACTTCCCGACCGGCGGCGAGATCCAGGGCCGCGCCGGCATCCTGTCGGCGTACCGGACCGGCCGCGGCTCGATCGTCGTGCGCGGCAAGGCGACCGTCGAGGAGATCCGCAAGGACCGCTACGCGATCGTCGTGACCGAGCTGCCGTTCATGGTCAACAAGGCCCGGTGGATCGAGACCACCGCCGAGCTGGTCCGCGACAAGCGCCTCGACGGCATCTCCGACATCCGCGACGAGAGCGACCGCAACGGCATGCGCGCCGTGTTCGAGCTCAAGCGCGACGCGCAGGAGCAGGTCGTCCTCAACAACCTGTACAAGCAGACCGCGCTGCAGAGCACGTTCTCTGTGAACATGCTCGCGATCATCGAGAGCCGGCCCGTGCTCTGCACGCTGCGCCGCGCGCTCGAGGTGTTCGTCGATCACCGCCGCGAGGTCGTGACCCGCCGGACGCTGTTCGATCTGCGCGAGGCGCGGGCGCGCCGCGAGATCGTCGAGGGCCTCGGCCTCGCGGTCATGAACATCGACCGGGTGATCGAGATCATCCGCGGGTCGAAGGACACCGACGAGGCCAAGGGCCGCCTCATCAGCGAGAAGATGATGGGGCTCGACGGCTTCCTCGAGCGCGCCGGGCGGCCGGCGGCCGAGGTCGAGACCGCGCGCGCCGCCGGGTTCGTGTACCTGACCGGGCGCCAGGCCCAGGCGATCCTCGACATGCGCCTCGGCCGGCTCACCGGCCTCGAGCGCGAGAAGCTCGAGGCCGAGTACAAGGAGCTCTGGGACCTCACCGACTACCTCGAGGGCCTGCTCGCCGATCCCAAGAAGCTGATGCAGTGCATCGTCGACGAGCTGAAGGCGATCCGCGACGAGTTCGCCGACCCGCGCCGCACGCGCATCGTGGACGCCGAGGGCGAGATCCTCACCGAGGAGCTGATCGACGAGGAGGCGATGGTCGTCACCCGCACGCACCTCGGCTACGTCAAGCGGACCCGGCTGCGCGAGTACCAGGCGCAGGGCCGCGGCGGCCGCGGCGTGCAGGGCGCGGCGTCCGGCGACAACGACTTCGTCGCCGACATGTTCGCGGCCTCGACCCACGACCACCTGCTGCTGTTCACCAACCGCGGCCGCGTCTACTACAAGAAGGTGTTCGAGCTGCCCGAGGGCGCGCGCGCCGCGCGTGGCCGGCCGTTCGTCAACGTCATCGAGATGTCGGAAGGCGAGGAGGTGGTGCAGATGCTGCCCCTCCAGAAGTTCGCCGCCGATCACTACGTGTTCCTCGCGACCGAGAACGGCACGGTCAAGAAGACCGGGCTCGACGCGTTCGAGAAGATCCGCTCGAGCGGCATCAAGGCGATCGCGCTCGAGGAAGGCGACCGCCTGGTCAGCGTGGCGATCACGTCCGAGGCGAGCGACGTGCTCTTGGTCTCGGCCAACGGCATGTCGGTGCGCTTCAAGGACGAGCGCGTGCGGCCGATGGGCCGCGACGCCCGCGGCGTGCGCGGCATGGATCTGCGCGAGGGCGATCGCCTGGTCGGCATGGTCACGTTCATGCGCGACTCGACCGAGCAGCTCATCACCGTGTGCCAGCGCGGCTACGGCAAGCGCACGCAGCTCGCGGACTATCCGACCAAGAACCGCGGCGGCAAGGGCGTCATCACGATCAAGACCTCGGCCCGCAACGGCAAGGTCTCCGCGGTGCGCATCGTGGCGGACGACCACCACCTCATCCTCATCAGCGATCGCGGCAAGCTGATCCGCATCCGCGTGAAGGACGTCTCGATCCAGGGTCGCGCGACCCAGGGCGTGCGCATCATGCGGCTCGATGACGGCGAGCAGGTCGCCGCGATCGAGCGGCTGATCGATCCCGAGGACGCCGACGACATCGCCGAGGCCGCGCCGGTCGAGGCGCCCGAGGAGCTGGCCGACGGCGACACCGAGCGCGTCGACATGAGCGATGTCGAGGGCGAGGACGCCGAGGGCGAGGACGCCGAGGACGAGGCCGACGACGAGGCGCCGCCGGACGACGAGTGATTGCAGGCAGATAGCCGAATAGCACTGCTCGAATCGAGAACCTTCATTTCTCGATACGCCGGCCGTCGCGGAGGCTGATCCGCGCCTCGCCGACGAAACCGGCGCTGCTCCAGCTGCGGGCGCGCCACATCGTTGGCGGCGGCACGCGCGCCGACCTGCTCGTCACGCTCCTGCGTCGGCGCGACGACCGCGGCGGCGCGCGCGTGGCCGAGCTCACCGGTGATGGCGCCACCAAGCGCAACACGCAGCTGGTGCTCGACGAACTCGCCGCAGCCGGGCTGTCGAGCGCATCGACACCGCGAATGCCGCGCACTACCGGCTGGCCCGGGCGAACGCGCTCGCGGAATTGCTCGCGCCTGACGGAGCGGTGGGCCTTGTCGCTGTTGCCGCTGTAGCCAGCACGCGGGCGTCCGAGATCGGACGCCGTGTCGACTCTTCGACGATCGGCGCGCGGCTACCAGGTATTGCGTGGCAGCGCGACGGAATCGATCGCGCCGGGGTCACATGACGAGGTCCGACCTCTCGGTCGGAACATGAAGAACTCCATCGCCCTGCTCGCGTTCGCGCTCTGCACCGCCGCCACCGCGGAGGTGCGCGCCGACGAGGCGCCCGCGATCGCGGCGCCCACGAAGCTCCCGTTCATCCGCCACGATCCGATCCACGGCGCCGACGTGCGGCTGACCGCGGTCACCGATGGCGACGACACGTTCTGGAACCTCGACGCCGCGGTCACCGTGAAGCTCACCGACCTGGTCGCCCTCTACGGCGCGGCCAGCGCCGCCGCCTACTCCGACGCGCAGGAGTTCGGCAATCTCCAGGTCGGCACCGCCGTGACGCTCCGGGCGCCGACGGCGTCGTCGACGGCGTGGGCCACGGCGCACGCGGGCCTGGTGCTGCCGACCGGACCGAGCGGCCTGAACGTCCTCGCGTTTCTCCCCGGCGCGCAGTTCGACCAGCCCAACGAGTTCGCGGCGCTCGCCCCGGTGTGGACCGCGCGCGCCGGCGCATCCGCTGGCGGGCATGACGGCAACCTCTTCGGCGCGGTCGAGGCCGACGTCTCGACCCAGCTCAACCCCGACGAGAGCACCTCGTTCTCGCAGGCCACGATCCTCAGCCTCGCCGCCGCGGTTGGCTACGCGTCCGGCCCGATCAGCGTCAGCGGTGGCCTGACGCTGGTCGCGTTCGATGGGCTGGGCGACAGCGCCAGTGGCGCGCAGGGCACGGTCGGCTATCGCGCCGGGCGCGTGCAGTGGCTGGCCGGTGTCTCGTCGTCGCTCGACGATGGCGCGCGCGGCGAGGCGATCGCGATCGACCTCGGGATGCGCGCCGGGTTCTGACGCGCGCGGCCGTCAGCGCCAGCGCGCGACGTGATCGGCGAAGTACGTGGCGAGCGTGCGCGGGGCGCGGCCGAGCAGCGCCGCGAGCGTGGGATCGACCGCCTTTGCCTGGCCGAGGCGCAGGCCGACGTGCAGCACGGTCTGCACCGCGATCTGCATCGCGGGCATGCCGCGCGCCCGCAGGTGGCGCGCGTAGCCGGGGATCGACGCGGGCTCGTAGCGGATGACCCGACCGAGGGCGTCGCTCAGCTGCCGCGCGGCAAGGGCGAAGTCGATCGCGACCGCGCCGGTGAGCGTGTAGGCCTGCGCGCGGTGCGCGGCGGGGTCGACCAGCGCGAGCGCCGCGACCTCACCGACGTCGCGGACGTCGACGAACGCCGCGACGCCGCGACCGGCGGGCACGTAGATCCGGCGATCCTCGACGATGTCCTGGCGGTACGCGTCGCCGAAGTTCTGCGCGAAGAACCCGGGCCGCAGGATCGTGTACGCCCCGCCTCGGGCGATCAGGTGCTGCTCGACCGCGTGGTGCGGGACCAGCGGGTTCGCGCCGGCGCCGGCGACCGAGAGGAAGGTGATCGCCGGGACATCGTGGGCGCGGGCGGCGTCGACG
>JAIOQA010000141.1 GCA_021413675.1 Deltaproteobacteria bacterium
GATATTGGTCGTGCGCATGCGCGCCGCGACCCACGGCGACGCCTCGCTCGAGCCCGAGCTCAAGCCCTGGCTCGATGCCGCGCGCGCCGCGTTCGCCGACGTCGTCGCGATCGCGAAGGCCCACCCGGACCTCGCGACCACGAACGTCGTGATCGCCAGCGACGTCGCCGCCAGCGAGCGCGCGCTCGCGCCGCGCTGATCGGCTACGCCGGCGCCCAGCGCGCGCCGGTCTCGCAGCTGACGTGGTGCATCGTCAGCCGGCGATCGCGCAGCTCGATCATCCCGAAGACGATCGGCAGCGTGAAGCGGCGCGGCCCGATCGAGCCCGGGTTGAACACGGTGAGGCCCTTGTCCGTCCCGATGAACGGCACGTGCGAGTGGCCGCACACCACCAGCGCGGCCTGATCGGCGCGCGCCTGCGTCGCGACCTCGGCGCGCAGCTTGGGGCCGTACACCGCGATGTGGATCAGCAAGAACCGGATCGCGCGCGCGCCGCCCTCCTCGACCAGATCGATCGTGAGCTCGTCGGGCAGATCGTGCGCGTGCTCGTCGATGTTGCCGCGGACCGCGTGCAGCGGCGCGATCGCCGCCAGGCCGCGCAGCACCTCGAGGTCGCCGATGTCGCCCGCGTGCAGGATCGCGTCGGGCGCGGCCGCGCGCAGCAGCGCGTCGACCCGCGGGTGCGGCGCGCTGTGGGTGTCGGCGACGACCGCGATCCGGACCGCGCCGTCGCGCAGCGGCACGACCCGGTTACCCCGGACGATCTTCGTCACGCGCGCCATGATCGGGAGTCTACGTAGCACGCGCGAGCCTGGAGCTCGACCCCGCCGACCGGATCGCCGCGTCGCCGCGGCGCGCGCCGAGAACCGGTTTCGGGCGGACCCGAACGATCGGTCCCGTGGTAGATCGATCGAGCGGCCGCGTCGTCGGCCGCCCGGTCATGATGGATCCCACGCGCTCCTCCTCGCTGCTCGTCGCGCTCGTCGTGGCAGCGTGCGGCGGGAGCAGCGCCACACCCGACGCGACCTCGGCGAGCGATGCCCCCGCGGCCGACGCCCTCGGTGATGCCCCCGCGACCGGGTGCAGCGTCGCGACCGCGACCTTCGGTGACCTCGGCGCGCTGGCCGGGGCCGCGTACCTCGACGTCGGTCACGCGGCTGGCGATCCGACCGACGACCGGCTCGAGCTCGATGCGCCGCTCGAGGGCGGGGCGCCGACCGACGTGCTCGCGGTCCAGCTGTTCGCCGGCTTCGGCGCGTTCGGGTCGGGCGCGATCGCGCCGGGCGCGTACCCGATCGCCGGCGCCGAGCTCGACGCGGCGACCTGCGGCGTGTGCGTCCGCATCAAGACCAAGGTCACCGCGACCGGCTACGACGACGACTACCTGGCGACCGGCGGGACGCTGACCGTGACCGCCGCGGGCCAGGCGCTCGGCGACACGTTCGCGGGCGCGCTGACCGGCGTCACGTTCCTCCACGTCGACATCGATCCGGCGAGCGGCGTCGCCCGGCCGGCAGCCGACGGGTGCGCGACGAGCATCGCGAGCGCGACGTTCACCGGCGCGACGACGGCGCCCTGACCGCACCCCTCGCGCGAGCCGCTCACACCACGCGCTGATACAGCGCGCGGAGATCATCGGCGGCGAGGTGCGTGACACCGCCACCGACCAGCGCCGCCTCGGTGAGGCGGCGTTTCTCGTCCTGGAGCTTCCCGATCTCCTCCTCGAGGGTGCCGCGGGCCACCAGCCGGTACACCATCACCGGCCGGTCCTGCCCGATCCGGTGGGCGCGGTCGGTGGCCTGGGCCTCGGCCGCCGGGTTCCACCACGGCTCGTAGTGGATCACGGTGTCGGCGCGCGTGAGGTTCAGGCCGACGCCGCCGGCCTTGAGGCTGACCAGCAGCACGGGCACCTCTCCGGCCTGGAAGCGTCGGACGACCTCGTCGCGATCGCGGGTCGCGCCGCTGAGCGTGAGCGTCGAAATGCCGGCCTGCGCGCACGCCGCCTCGATCAGGCCGAGCATCGCGGTCCACTGCGAGAACACCAGGGTCGCGCGGCCGCTGTCGACCAGCTCCTCGAGCATCGCGAGCAGCCGCTCGAGCTTGGCCGAGCCGAACCGAAGGTTCGGCGGCTCAGGATCCGGATGAGATGGGGCTGCGCGTCCTCGCGCGGGCCCATCGATCGAAGACGAGCCTGGAGGCGAAGGCCGCACAGGCTCCGAGCCGGTGGTCCGCCGCGCCTCGGGCACCTTGACCAGGCGCGGGTCGCCGCAGCACTGCCGGAGCTTGAGCAGCGCGTCGAGGATCGCCATCGACGCGCCCTGCAGCCCGCGGCGCGCGAGCGCGGTCTTGACCCGGGCGTCGAGCGTCAGCCGCAGGGTCTCGTAGAGATCGCGCTGCGCGGCGTCGAGCTCGATGCGCTCGACGATCTCGGTCTTCGCCGGCAGATCGGCGAGCACGCGCTCCTTGGTGCGGCGCAGGAGGAACGGGCGCACCCGCTGGCGCAGGAGCTCGAGCCGCGCCGCGTCGCCGTGCTTCTCGATCGCGCGCCGATAGGTCGCCTCGAACGCGCGCCGCCGGCCGAGCACGCCGGGCATCGCGAGGTCGATCTGCGACCACAGCTCGCCGAGGTGATTCTCGATCGGCGTGCCGGTGACGCAGAACCGCGACTGCGCCGCGAGCGCCGCGGCGGCGGCGCGGACCTGGGTGTCGGGGTTCTTGAGCGCCTGGGCCTCGTCGAAGATCACCGTGGTCCACGGCTGTGCCCGGAACTGCGCGAGGTCGCGGGCCAGGGTCTGGTACGACGTGATCACCAGCGGCGCCTCGAGCGCGTGCGGATCGAGGGCGCGATCGGCGCCGATGTGCACGATCGATCGCAGGGCCGGCGCGAACCGCTGGGCCTCGCGCTGCCAGTTGCCGAGCAGGCTGCGCGGCGCGACCACCAGCGCGGGCCGCGCCAGCTGCCCGTCCGCGCGCAGCCCGTCGAGGAACGCGAGCAGCTGGACGGTCTTGCCCAAGCCCATCTCGTCGGCGAGCACGCCGCCGTAGCCCGCGTCGTGGAGGAAGCGCAGCCACGCCAGGCCCACGCGCTGGTAGTCGCGCAGCGCGCCGCCGAAGCCCGCGGGCTCGCGCGCCGGCGCGAGGTCGACGAGCGCGGTCAGGCGATCGCGGGCGCGGTTGAGCTCCGCCGACGCGCCGAACCGGCCCTCGGTGTCGAGCTGCGCCGCGACCACCGGCGGGATCGCGAGCGCGCCGCGCGCGTCGAGCCCCTGGAGCTCGAGCTCGATCAGCGGGCGCAGCCAGCGCTGCACCCGCTCGGCGGGCACGTGCACCAGCTCGCCCTCGGGCAAGCGCAGGTTGATGCCGGCGCCGACGTGGGCGACCGCCCCGCCCGGCTCCAGCACGATCTGGCCGTCGCGGATCGCCTGCAGCAGGATCGGCAGGAGCGGCACGGTGCGGCCCGCGAGCTCGACGCCGAGCTCGACCGTGAACCAGCCACGCCCGTCGGCGGCCGGGCGCAGCTGCTCGGTGAACGTCACGTCGACGAGCGGCGCGTCCTGGGGGAAGTCGTCGTCGAGGATGCAGCGCCAGCCCTCGGCGCGCAGGGTCGGGACGATGACCTCGGCGACGTGGCGCGCGTTGGCGAGCAGCCCCAGGCTCGTGCCCGCGACCAGGCCGTGCGGCAGCCGGGCAGCGAGCGCGTGCAGCCGCGCGAGCAGGCGACCCTCGGCGACCAGATCGCGCGCGATCGGCCGCGTCGGATCCCAGGCGGTGAGCGGGAAGCGCTCGGCGCCGTAGCGCGCCTCGCCGACCAGGCGGATCGCGTTGCGCTGATCGGGCTCGAGGCTGGCGATCATGCGCGGCTCGAGCAACTCGACGGTCGCGTCGGGCGCATCGATCGGCGCGGACATCCAGAGCGGCCCCGCCGCCTCGGTCAGGAGCGGCCGCAGGCTGCGCACCACCGTCGCGCGCATCGCAGCCGGCACCGGCGGGCTCGCGATCAGCCGGGGCACCAGCGCCGCGGGCACGCCGAGCTCGAGCGGGCCGATCTGCGCGGCGGTCGGATCGATGTAGTGGCACGCGAGCGCCGGCGCGATCACCAGGCCGCTCGCGAGGCCGATGCGATAGCCGTCGCCCGCGGGCTGCCAGTCGAGCTGCGCGGTGATCGGCGGGCCGTAGGTCAGCGGCGGCGTGCGCGGCGAGTCCCAGTGGAGCTGGCCGCAGTCGGCGAGCTCGCGCACGAGCTCGGGCGGCAGGCGATCGAAGCGGAGCCGCGTCGCCGCGGGCAGCGCGCGCGTCACCGCGCGCAGCATCGCGATGCGGCGCAGATCGTCGGTGCCGACCCAGCGCGGCGCGCCGCGCTGCGGATCGCCGAGCGCGCCGATCGGCGTGCCCGCGCCCAGCTCGCCGGTCTTGAGCCGCGGGCACTGCAGGACCGTCAGCCCGAGCTCGCCGTCGCGCAGATCGATCACGTACGCGATCGCGCGGGTCGCGGCCGGCGCCGCCGGCGCCTCCTCCTGCCGGCCGAGCTCCGCCAGCCACTCGCCGACCAGCGCCTGGCGCGCGGCGTCGGCGTGGGCCTCGGCGTGCACGTGCTCGCTCGCGAACGCGACCAGCGCCGCGGCCGCGGCGTGGGCGCACAGCGTGGTGGCTTCGGGATCGCACGTGCACTCGCCGCGCAGGTGGTTGGCGACCGCGGTGTAGTGGACGGTGACCACGTGGCTGGCGATCTCGCGGACCCGCGCGACCACCGGCCACGGCGGCGGCTTCACGAGGTGCACGCGATCGGCGAGCGCGAGCGCCTCCGCCTGCGCGAAGCTCGCGTCGTCGACGTGCGCGGCGACCAGGCGCCGCGCGCTCTCGGGGATCGCCGACCGCTTCATGCGTGGCGGCGGACGAAGTCGTCGATGAGCGCGCGCGCGATCGAGAACGGCGGCGGCACCGGCGGCAGCGCGTCGGCGCGGAACCAGCCGGCGTCGACGATCTCGGTCGGATCGGGCCGCAGCTCACCGCCGGCCCAGCGCGCGGTGAAGCCGATCATCAGCGAGCCCGTCAGCGGCCAGGGCTGGCTGCCGAAGTAGCGGATGTCGGTGATCGCGACGCCCGCCTCCTCCTCGACCTCGCGGGCCAGCGCCTCCTCGAGCGACTCGCCGACCTCGACGAAGCCCGCCAGGCAGCTGTGGAAGCCGAGCGCGACCCGCGCGTTGCGCGCGAGCAGCGCACAGCCGTCGCGCTCGACCAGCCCGATCACCGCCGGCGACAGCCGCGGGTACGCGCCGTGGCCGCAGCGCGTGCAGGTGCGGACCCGCTCGTGCGCCGAGCGCACCGTCTCGCCGCCGCAGCGCCCGCAGTGCCGGTGATCGTGATCCCACGCGGTCAGGCCGAGCGCGCGGCTCGCGATCCCGAAATCGTCGTCGGGCAGCGCGCCGAACAGCTGGCGCAGCGGCACCGGCTCGGTGCCCGGCGGCGGCGGCTCGTCGACGGCGAGCGCGCGCGCGAAGCACGCCTCCGCGCCGAGCATGCCGATCACCAGCCACGCCGCGTCGGCCTCGCCGACCGGGCCGACCGGGATCGCCGGGCCGCGCTCGTCGCGCACCACGCACAGCGCCTGACCCGTGACGACGTAGAGCCGCCCGCGCGGCGCGGCAGCGGTGACGGCGGGGACGAACATCGCCCGCAGCATGGCAGCAACCCGGCGATCGCGGTACTCGATCCCCGGCGCGAAGGCCGCCGCGGGCGCCGCGCATCACGCCCCCGATGGAGCCGCCGCCTCCTCGGTGACCCGCGTGAACACCGCGCTGTGCTCGGCCTCGTAGATCGTGTCGCCGTCCTGGGTGAAGCGGAACTGGTAGCGGGGCACGATCACGCCGCGGATCCGCCGGACCTGCAGCGCCTGGCACGACAGCATCACCGGGGCGCCGATCGCGCCCATGCGGCGAAACCGGCCGGCGTGGATGTGCGTGCCGTAGCCGATCCAGCCGTCCTGGTGGCGCAGGTCGAGCACGTAGTAGGCGTGGACGAACCCGACGATGCCGGTCATGTGGACCATCAACCCGCCCGACACGTGGCGCGGGTGGCGCACCGGATGGGCGCGCTGATCGCGCGTCAGCGGCAGATCGGCGCTGGTCGGCAGCCGCGCGACGACGGTGCTGGTGTCGCGATCGATCGAGACGATCTCGTCGATCAAGATCGCCTCGGGCAAATACGGACAGTCGGCGATGAAGGCGGGGTCAAGCGGCATCGGGCCGACGCTACCGCACGTGTCGGAGCCTGTGCGGCGTTCGCCTCCAGACTCTGCTTCGATCGATCGGCCCCGTCGAGGACGACGGTCCCGATCTCATCCGGACCCTGAACTGCCTCGCTGCGCTCGGCTCAGCGATGCGCGCCCAGGCGCTGGAGAAACCACGCGTGCTCGTCGAAGGTCGCCGGGTAGGGACCGTCGGGCGCGCAGCCCGGGTCGGCCACCGGCTCGACCCCGCCGATCGCGCACAGCTCGCCGGCCGTCGACCCGCACCCGAGGCACATGCAATGGCCGGTGGTGGTCGTGGTCGGGACGAAGTGGTTGGACGCGACCATCCCGACCGCGCGGCTGGCCGCATCCGCGTCGTCGATCGCGAGCTCGAGCACGTAGCTGATCTGCGGGATCCCGTCGCAGCGCTGGCCGCCGAAGGACACGATCCCCGCGGCGCCGAACAGGGCGCTCGACTCGCCGCCGAAGACGACCATGTCGTAGGGCCCCGCGGCAGGTCGGGTCGTGACGACGTCGACGTTGTAGTCCGCGAGCAGCGCCGCCACGTCGGCGGCCACCGCGGCGACGCTGGCGGCGCGACCGGGCGCGCCCTCGCGCCAGGGCGGAACGGTCGCCCCTCCGGGACGGATCAGCGCCGAGACGTCGGTCGCTGGATCGTTGGTGCCCTTGGTGAGGGTCGCGCCGTCGAAGTCGAGGAACAGGACGAGCGGCGCGGCCGCGGTCGCGTCGGGCCCCGCGTCGCGCGGCGGCGCGCCGCTGTCGACGGTGCCGCCGTTGTCGCCGCAGGCCGCGAGCGCGAGCGCGCCCAGGGTCACGTGAAGGAGCCTTCGAGCCATCGCGCCGACGTATCAACCCGACCGCGGCCCCCGCAAGCGAGTGGCCGCGCAGAACTCGCGTTGCCGCATTGCGCCAGCCCGTGCCGACCCCGCGCGGCGCCCCCCACCTGTCAGGTATGGTCCGCCCGATGTCGAACACGCGCCCCCGCATCCTGACTGGCGACACCCCGACTGGCCGGCTGCACCTCGGCCACTGGGTCGGCTCGCTCGAGAACCGGGTCCGCCTCCAGGACCAGTACGACTGCTTCTTCCTGATCGCGAACATGCACGCGTTCACGACCCGGGCCGAGAAGCCCGACGAGATCCGGCGCGACACGCTCGAGATCGTCAAGGACTGGCTGGCGGTTGGCATCGATCCCGAGCGCTCGACGCTGGTGCTGCAGACCGAGATCCCGGCGATCGCCGAGCTGACCTGGCTGTTCGCGATGCTGGTCCCGTTCAACCGGGTGATGCGCAACCCGACGCTCAAGGCCGAGATCGACGCCAAGGATCTCGGCGACCACTACAGCTTCGGGTTCCCGCTCTACGCGGTCGGCCAGTGCGCCGACATCCTCGCGTTCCGCGCCCAGCTGGTGCCGGTCGGCGAGGATCAGCTCGCGCACATCGAGATGTGCCGCGAGATCGCGCGGCGCTTCGATCACCTCTACTGCGGCGTGCCGACGACCACCGACGATGCCGACTATCCGGCGAAGGGCGGCGTGTTCCCGGTACCGCAGGCGCTGGTCGGGCGGATCGCGCGGCTGGTCGGCATCGACGGCGTCCAGAAGATGTCGAAGAGCCTCGGCAACGCGATCTTCCTGTCCGACGAGCCCGGCGACCTGAAGAAGAAGTGCAACAAGATCTTCACCGGACGCCAGGCCGCCACCGATCCCGGCGATCCGAACAACGCGCTGTTCCAGTACCTGCGCGCGTTCGAGCCCGATGCCGCCAAGGTCGCCGACCTCGCCGAGCAGTACGCCAAGGGCGCGGTCGGCGACGGCGCGGTCAAGGGCGAGGTCGCCGGCGCGATCGATCGGTTCCTGGCGCCGATCCGCGAGCGCCGCCGCGCGCTCGACGGCAAGCCCGGCGACGCCAAGGTCCTCGAGATCCTGCGCGCGCACATGACCAAGGCCAACGCCGTCGCCGAGGAGACCCTGCGCATGGCCAAGGCGGCGATGAAGCTCGACTACGGCCGGCGCACGCTCGGGTTCTGACGCGATCGACGCGCCGCCGCGACGGGTCAGTCCTGCGCGCCGCGGCGGCCGCGGGCCTCGACCAGCAGGTGGCTGTCGGCGGCGGTGAGATCGAGGCGGTAGACCCCGCGCAGGGCCTCGATCTGCGCGAGCGAGTCGGGGCCGAACGGCGCGCGGCCCTCGAACGCGTGCAGCACGATGCCCTCGATCAGATCGCCGAGGGACAGGTCGTGCGCCGCGGCCATCGCCTTCAGCACCTGCAGCACGCGCTTCTCGAGGCGCACGCCGGTCTGGACCCGCTCTACGGTGCGGCGGCGATCGGGCGGCGCGGTGCGGGGTCTGGCCATCACCGATCCGGTAGCACGAACACGCGCCGCGCCACCGGGTTCCGGGCGATCGCGTCGAGATCGTAGTGGCGCGCGAGCGCGCCGCGGGGATCGAGCAACTCGGGCGCGCGCGCGCAGAGCTCGAACGAGGTCGCGCAGCCGAGCGCGTCCATGCGGGCGTGGATCACGGCGAGGTACGCCCAGGTCAACGTCTCGTGGTACTTGCCGGCGGCGCCGACCGACGCCGCGAACCGCCGCAGCGCGTGCCGGTAGCGGACCGCGGCCTCCCCGAAGTCCGCGCCCGCGAGCATCGCGAACGCGAGCCGCACGTGCTCGCGGTGCCGGAAGTCGGATGGCGGGATCGCGAGCGCCTCG
Organism: Deltaproteobacteria bacterium; assembly: GCA_021413675.1. Taxonomy (GTDB): domain Bacteria; phylum Myxococcota_A; class Polyangia; order Haliangiales; family Haliangiaceae; genus JAIOQA01. The sequence continues at coordinate 8,957 of JAIOQA010000141.1, forward strand.
AAGCGCGCGACCAGGAGCTCGTCGTCGAGATGATCGCACCCGGCGGGCCGGGAAACGGGCTGCATGGGCATCATGGTACCTTGGTACCACGGTACCACGCGCCGGCAAATCGCGATCGGGCGCTGCAACCGAGGGCTCGCGCGCGCATCCTCTGTCGGTGCATGTCCCTCGCCTCCTCGTGATCGCCGGCCTGGCCGCGTGCCACCACGCGCGACCGGCGATCGCGCCCCCGGCGCCGCAGGTCGCGGTCCACGTCGATCCGCCGCCCGCGCCGCCGACCTGGCCGGTGCCGCTGCGCGTGCTCGTCCGCGGCGGCGGCGGGCTGGTCGAGATCGGCACGCTGGGCGCCGGCGCCGACGTGCCCCTGCCCGCAGGCGACGACTGGTTCGCCGAGCCGATCGCGCCGATCGCCGACGGCGCGATCGCCGGCCTCGCGCGCGAGTCGCCCTCGAGCTGCGCGGTGCGACGCTGTCGACGACCGCGGTCGCCGCGCTGGCGAACGCCCCGCTCCGGCGCATCGGGCTCGCCGAGGTCGACGCGCCACCGGAGGCGCTCGCCGCCCTGCTCGGCGCGCTACCGGCGCTGCAGGTCGCGGATCTCGCGGACACCCGCGCCGACGACCGCGCGCTCGCCGCGCTCGCGAGCCACGACCTCCGCGTGCTGTCGCTGGCACGGACCGACATCACCGATGCGGTCGCACCATCGCTGGCCGCACAGCCGTCGCTCGGCATCCTCGATCTCGCCGAGACCCGGGTCGGCAACGCGACGGCGGCCGCGGTCGGCGCGCTGCCGCTCACCGAGCTCTACCTGTCGCGCACCGAGGTCTCGCAGACCGGCGCGCTCGCGCCGCTGGCGGCCACGCTGCGGCGGCTCGATCTCACCGACACCGACGCGACCGATCGCGGCCTGGGCTGGCTCGCGCACGCGACCGGCCTCGTCGAGCTCGATCTCGGCAACACCCGGGCCGGCGACCCGACCGTGAAGCTGCTCGCCGCGCTGCCCGCGCTCGAGGAGCTCGATCTCTCCACCACCGCCGCGACCGCACCGGCGATGGCGGCCGCGCTCGCGCACCTCGATCACCTGCGCATCCTCGATCTCGCGAGCACCCGCGCCGACGACAAGGTCGCGCGGATCGCGCTGGCCCGCCCGGCGCTCGAGCGCCTCCGGCTCGACGACACCCGCATCGGGGATGCGGGGTTCGCGGCGCTCGATCACGCGGCCGCGCTGCGCGCGCTCTACCTCGCGCGCACCAGGGTCACCGATCGCGGGCTCGCCGGCCTGGCCGCGCTGCCGGCGCTGCGCGAGCTCGGCATCCGCCGCACCGGCGCCGGCGCGCCGACCGTGCGCGTCGTCGCCACGCTCACCGCGCTGACCACGCTCGATCTCGGCGAGCTGCGGCTCGCGCCCGCGGATCTCCTGCAGCTCCACGCGCTGGTCGCGCTCGAGCGGCTGTACCTCGATCGCACCGGTGCCGACGCCACCGCGCTCGCGGCGCTGGCCGCGCCGCACCTGCGCGTGCTCCACGCCAGCCGCAACCCGATCGGCGACGAGGCCCTCGCCACGCTCGCGGCGATGCCCGGGCTCGAGGAGCTCGCTCTCGACCAGACCCAGGTCACCGACGCGATCGCCGGCACGCTCGCGGCGTGGCCGCACCTCGGGGCGCTCGCGCTCGCCGGCTGCAACGTCAGCGATCCGGTGATCGCCGCGCTCGCCGATCACCGCGAGCTGCACACGCTCGCGCTCAGCGCGACCTCGGTCCGCGATCTGCGCCCGCTCGCCGGGCTGCCCCGCCTCGCGCACCTCGGCCTGTCCGACACCGCGATCGACGACGACGCGCTCGCGGTGCTCGCCGGCCACGCGCACCTGCGCGAGCTCGCGATCGCCGCCGACACGCTGACCGACGCCAGCGCGCCGACCCTCGACGCCCTGCCCCGGCTCGCGACCCTCGATATCAGCAACACCCGGATCAGCGACGCGACCGCGCGCCGCCTGAAGCAGCGCGGCGTCGATGTCGACGGCCCCTGACCGCGCGCGATCTACTGCTTCTTCAGGAACGCGGTGACCGCCGGGGTCTGCGCCTTGCGCGACGCCGCGCACAGCGTGAGCTGCTCGAGCGCCTGCGCCATCACCCGCGGCCCGCCGTCGAACTTCGCGACCCGCGGCCCGAAGAACGCCTCGATCTCGGGCCGCTTCGCGTCGTCGCACAGGAACGCGAACGTGTAGCCGAGGTACGGCCGGAACGGCTCGGGCAGCTTGGCCGCGATCTCGTCGAAGTGCGCCCTGGTGAACTCGTAGGCCAGCATGCGCGTGCGCGGATCGCCGAACGCGCCCTGCAGGAGCCCCATGCCGTCGCGCAGCTCGAACTCGTCGGTCAGCGCGAGCGCGAGGGCCTGGGCCACGATCGCCGGATCGATGAAGCCCGCCATGGCGCCGAGCAACCGGCCGCGCTCCTCGCGATCCTCGGTCTTGCGCGCGTCGGCGTGCAGCCGATCGAAGAGCTTCTGATCGCCGTAGCGGGCCGCGACCTCGAGCGCCACGCCGACCAGCTCGGGCTGGATCGCCGCGTGGTCGTCGAGCCAGCGCCAGGCGAGCGCGGTCGCCTCCTTGATGAGCGCCGGATCGTGGCCGTCGTCGGCGACCAGCGACAAGAGCCGGGGCCGCAGCTGCTTCACGTCGTCGGGCTCACCCGGACGACTCTGCCAGCCCAGCTCGTGGGCGCGCGCGCCGTAGACCTTGCGGATGAAGCGCTCGTAGTTGCCCCGCAAGGCCGGCGGCACCATGTCGTCGATCGATCCGACGATGCCGATCGACGCGTCCACGATGTGGCGGCTCCTGTCCTTGGCGAGCGTCGCGACCAGGCCGAGCACCGTGCCGGCCCCGAGGTCGCCGCTGTCGATCAGCGCGTCGAGGTCGCCGAGCAGCCCGACGCGCTCGGGCAAGGTCAGCGCCTTCGGCGCGCGCGCGAGCAGGTGATCGAGGAGCGCGCCGGTCGGCTGCATCCGGTAGTAGCCGAGGCCGCCGTCGTTGGGCAGGACCCAGTCGGGGCAGGCCTTCGCCGACAGCGCCAGCTCGCCGGTCGGCTGGTCGAGGATCGCGCAATCGCGGCCGGTCGTCGCGCCGACACCCCAGCGCACGCACACCGGCACCGACCACGTGCGGTCGCCGACGATCGTCGAGCCGGTCGGCGCGTAGCGCCGCTGCGCGAGGTGCAGGGTCGGCGCGGCGCCCGGAGCGCAGGTGAGCTCGACCTTCACGATCGGCACGCCGGTCTGGCGCACGAACGCGTCGAACTGCGGGTGCAGGTCGCGACCCGCGGCGGTCGTCATCGCGCCGACGAAGTCGTCGTAGGTCGCGTTGCCGAAGGCGTGGGCCGCGAGGTACGCGCGCACCCCCTTCTGGAACACGTCGGGGCCGATCCAGCGCTCGAGCATCGTCAGCACCGCCTCGCCCTTCGCGTAGGTGATGCCGTCGAACGCGTTGACGATGTCGTCGGAGGTCTCGATCGGCTGGCGGATCGCCCGCGCCGCATCGAGGCTGTCCTGGCGCATCACCCCGCTCTTGCTCGCGACCATGTCGACGTCGACGTCCCAGGTCGGCTGCCAGGCCAGCATGATCTTCGAGGCCATCCAGCTGGCGAACGACTCGTTCAGCCAGGTGTCGTCCCACCACGCCATCGTCACGTAGTCGCCGAACCACTGGTGCGCCATCTCGTGGGCCGCGACGCTGGCGTAGCGCTCCTGCTTGGCGCGGGTCATGTCCGCGGGCTTCGTCAGCACGATCTCCTGGCGGAACGTGATGAGCCCGGGGTTCTCCATCGCGCCGGCGTTGAAGACCGAGACCGCGACGATGTCGAGCTTGGGGTACGGATACGGGATGCCGAAGTAGTCCTCGAGCGCGTCGAGGATCGGCCGCGTGACGGAGGCGGGGTAGCCGGCGTCGCCGCCGCGGCCGCGGGGCACGACCACGCGGATCGGGGCGCCGCCGCGCGTCGCGCCCGCCGCGACAGAGTCGAAGGGCCCGACCGCGAACGCGATCAGGTAGCTGGGCAGCGGCAGGGTCTCGGCGAACCGCACCGCCTTCATGCCACCGGCCTCGGCGCGCTCGGCCTCCACCGGGGTGTTGGCGACCGCGACCAGCGCCTGCTTCGTGTGCAGCGTCAGGCGCCAGGGCACCTTGAACGACGGCTCGTCGAAGCACGGGAACGCCTGGCGCGCGGAGGTCGACTCGAACTGCGTGAACGCGTACCAGTCGCCGGCCTCCTTCGCGGTGTAGATGCCGTCGCCGTCGTTGGGGTGGGCCTTGCCGCGGTACTGGATCGTCACGGTCGCCGCGCCCGCGCCGATCGGATGCGCCAGCGCCAGGCCGAGGAAGTCCTTGGGCGTCTCGACGACCCGCGCCGCGACCTCGGCGCCGCCGGCGGTGACCGTGGCCTTGTCGACGGTGATCTCGGTGGCGTTGAGCCAGAGGACCTGGGTCGGCGCGTCGACCGCGACCGCGATCGTGATCGTCCCGGTGAAGTCCTCGGCCGCGGGATCGAGGGTCAGGTCGACGTCGTAGTGGGTCGGGCGCACGCCCGCGGGCAGGCGCAGATCGGGCGTCTCGGGATCCTCGGGTTCGGAGGCGGGCGGCGCGGGGCTCGGCGCGGGCGCGACGGCCACCGGCGTCGCCGGCGCGACCGCCGCGGGCTTGCCGGTCCCGCACGCGGCGAGCACGGCGATCGAGAGCAGGGTTCGAGCGCGAACGATCATGCGCGCGAGCATACGAGCGCCGGATCGCGACGAGCACCTCGCGGTGGCGACCGGCCGCTGTCCGGCGCTCGCTGGCAGCCAACCGCTGAGGCGCCCGGTCACGTGCGACGGCTGCGACACCGCCGCCCGGACAGGTCGGCGCGCTCACACACGATCGCGCCCGCTGATCGGGCGCGCTGATCGCGCCTCATGACGCATCTCCGACGGTGCGCCGCGAGATCGATGCACGCGCGACACCGCGCGGATACGTCGCGCGCCCGGTTCCCGGGGTACAAGGAGGCGTGTCCGATCTCGCTCATCTCGACGCCGACCTCACCCGCCTCGCCGATGCGCTCGCCGACGCGACCCGCGAGCTGACCGACGACGCGACCGTCGCGCGCATCCGCGAGCTGCGCACCGAGGCGATCGCCTTGCGCCGCGGTGCGCTGCCCGGCGGGCGCGCCGAGCTCGCGCGCACGATCGCCGCGCAGTCGCTCGATCAGCTCGAGGACACCGCGCAGGTGTTCACGCACTGGTGCCACCTGATGAACACCGCCGAGGAGCAGGAGCGCATCCGCACGCTGCGCGCGCGCGACACCGATCGCGACGGCCTGGCCGCCGGCGTGCGCGCGCTCGCCGCCGCGGGCGCCACCGCCGACGAGGTCGCCGCGCTGTTCGATCGCGCGCTGGTGATGCCGGTGATCACCGCCCACCCCACCGAGTCGCGCCGCCGCTCGATCCTCGATCACCTGGGCGCGATCGGCGACGACCTCGACGTCCTCGGCCGACCGCTCGGCGGCCCGGCCCGGAAGGACGCCGAGGACGAGCTGCGCGCGGAGGTGCTGGGGCTGCTCGGCACCGAGGAGTCGCGCGCGCGCCGCCCCACGCCGTACGACGAGATCGAGACCGCGGTCGAGGTCTTCCGCCGCACGCTGTTCACGACCACCGCCGACGTCTACGCCGATCTCGAGGACGCGCTCGCCGAGACCTATCCCGGGCGCGCGTGGCGGTTGCCGGTGTTCTTCCGCTGGGGCACCTGGGTCGGCGGCGATCGCGATGGCAACCCCAACGTCACCGCCGACGTGACCCGCGCGGTGTTCGAGCGCCAGCGCACCGCGACGCTCCACCGCTACCTGGATGATGTCGTGGTGCTCGGCCGCGTGCTCTCCGTGTCGGCGCGGCGCGGCGTCGATCCCGAGGCCGTCCTCCGGCTGGAGCAGAGCCTCGAGGCCGATCGCGTGCGCCTGCCCGAGGTCGCGCCCCGCGCCCGGAGCCGCGCGGCTCACGAGCCGTGGCGCGAGAAGCTCTGGTACGTGCAGGCCCGGCTGCGCGCGACCCTGGTCCGCGGCGACGCCGGCTACGTCGACGTCGGCGGCTACCAGCGCGATCTCGAGCTGCTCGAGAGCACGCTGACCGTCGCGGGCTTCGGCCGGCTCGCGCGCAGCCACGTCCGCGCCTGCCGCCGCCGCGCCGACGTCTTCGGCTTCCACCTCGCGACCGTGGACATCCGCCAGCACTCGAGCGTGCACGAGAGCGTGGTCGACGAGCTGCTCGCGCGCGGCGGCCGCATCGGCTACGGCGGGCTCGACGAGGCCGGGCGCGTGCGCGCGCTCGGCGAGGTGCTGGCCCGGCCGATCCAGCCGATCTGGGATCGCGCCGCGCAGAGCGAGGTCGCGCAGGATCTGCTCGCGACCCTCGACATGGCCGGCCGCGCCTGCCGCGAGTCGGGGGAGCGCGCGTGCGAGCGCTACGTCATCAGCTTCGCCGGCGCGCTGTCCGACATCCTCGAGGTCATCTACCTCGCGCGGGTCGCGGGCCTCGCGCCCGGCGAGCTGCGCCCGGTGCCGCTGCTCGAGCAGCAGGACGACCTGCACCAGGCCGCGCCGCTGGCCCGCGCGATGCTCGACCACCCGGTCGTGCGCGACGAGCTGTCGGGCGAGCTCGAGGTCATGCTCGGCTACTCCGACTCGTCCAAGCAGGTCGGCTACCTGACCTCGACGGTCGCCTTGCGCGACGCGCAGATCGAGCTGGCCGAGGTCGCGGATCGCGCCGGCGTGATGCTCACGGTCTTCCACGGCCGCGGCGGCGCGATCGGCCGCGGCGGCGGGCCGGCCGGCGAGGCGATCCAGGCCCAGCCGCCGCAGGCGCTGCGCGGCCGGATCCGCGTGACCGAACAGGGCGAGACGGTCACGGCGCGCTACGCGCGGCCCGAGATCGCGCACCGCGATCTCGAGCTCACGCTCGGCGCGGTGCTGCTCGCCGCCGCCGACGAGCGCGCGCCCCACCCGGTCGATCCCGCGGTCGAGGCCGCGATCGCGCGCGCGTCCGACGCCGCGCAGGCCGCGTACCGCACGCTCACCACCGACGAGGATCGCCTCGCGCGCTACACGCTGGCGGCGACGCCGATCCAGCAGGTCGCCAAGCTGCCGCTCGGCTCGCGGCCGGCGTCGCGCAAGACCGGCTGGAAGCTGGTCGACCTGCGCGCGATCCCGTGGGTGTTCTCGTGGAACCAGAGCCGCCACGGCCTGCCCGGCTGGTTCGGCGTGGGCAGCGGGCTGGCGGCGCTGACCGCGGCGCTCGGCGTCGACGGCGTGCGCGCGCTGATCGAGCGCTCGCGGTTCGTGCGCGCGATGGTCCGCAACTGCGAGCTCGCGCTGATCCGCGCCGACCTCGACGTCGCGCGCGAGTACGCGACCCTGGCCGAGCCCGAGGACCAGGCGGTGTTCGCGCTCATCGCCGAGGAGCACGCCCGGACCCGGACCCAGCTCGATCTGGTGCTGGGCGCGCGCAGCCTGCTCGCCGAGCGGCCGCACCTCGCGCTGTCGGTCGCGCGCCGCAACCCGTTCCTCGATGTCCTGTCGCAGACGCAGATCGAGCTGCTGCGCCGGCTGCGCGCGCTGCCGCCCGAACACGCCGATGTCGAGCGGCTCGCGAACGCGGTGTTCACGACGATCAGCGGGCTCGCGGCCGGGCTGCAGACCGCCGGCTGACGATCGCCGTGCTCGTGCTCACTCGATGATCTCGAGCCGGTCGTTGCGGATCGCGTTGGTGCGATCGAAGTGCAAGCGCAGGTTGACCGAGCCATACATCGACAGCGGCTGGGCGTAGGACGCGCGCGACAGCTGCGCGAAGTCGGCCTGATCGACGTCGGCCGGCCCGGGCACGTCGCGGCGCGTGAGCGAGCACGCGAGATCGAGATCGACGTGCGGGCCGAGCTGCATCTCGAGGAACGGCTCGACGGTGAGCTGGTTGCGCCGCGCCGGGTGCAGGATCTCGGCCTCGAGCGACAGCGACAGGCCGTAGCCGATCGTGTCCTTGCGGACCGTGCCGCCCGCGACCACGCGGTGCACCGGGTACCGTGCGAAGCGCTCGCCGAGCTCGTTGCGCAGGTTGTAGCGCTCGACCTGCCAGCCGACGACGTACGCGACCGCGAGCCGGTTGCCGCGCGGATCATCGGAGGCGAAGCGGTCCCACTCGGCGGCGACCTCGCCGCGCGTGCTGAGATCGAACTGACCGTCGGGATCCTGGTGCAGCACCGCCGCGCGCGCGCCGACCGACCAGCGCCGCGTCAGCACCTCGGCGTCGATCGCGCTGGCCGCGAGCGCGTACTGGTGGGTGTCGAGCGAGATGGGCATCCCGTCGATGACCAGCGGCGGCGACCGGGTCGCGCCGACCGAGCCCGACGCGGTGACCGCGCGCCGCGATCGCGCGGCGATCCGCGACACGCCGAGCGAGCCCCAGCCGTTGCCCGACTGGTACGCCGCGCCCCAGCTGCCCGAGCCGCCGACGGTCATCGTCACGCCCCACGGCGAGGTCACCGGCGCCGCGACCGCGGCGACCGCGGGCGCGCTGAGCGTCACCTCGACCGCGTCGGGGTAGCGCGCCGCCACGAACAGCGCGACGCCGCGCAGGAACGCCGGCCGCAGCTGCGCGAGCTGCGCATCGTCGGGCGCGCGGGTGTCGAGGTCGACGTCGAGCTCGATGACCTGGGGCGCGTGCGCGACCTGGCCGACGAACCGCAGGTGGACGCGATCGGTGTTCGCGATCTCGGCGGCGCTGACGTAGAGCGTCACCTCG
>JAIOQA010000347.1 GCA_021413675.1 Deltaproteobacteria bacterium
GCGCGCGCGGCTCGCGGTCGCGCTGGCCGCGCCGGTCGGCGGCGCGCTCGGCATCGGCGCGCTGGCGCTGACGCTCGTGACCCGGCCCGAGCTCGAGCGCGCGTGGCTGGCGGCGCCGGCGATGGGCTCGCTGCCGGCGCGCAGCATGGCGGCGCGGCTGCTCGAGCGCGCGGCGCGCGAGGCAGTGCGGCGGCGCGCGCTCGGCGATCGCGGCGCGCTGGCCGCGTTCATCCGGCCGTCGGTGACCGAGGTCTGGCGCCGGCTGATCCTCGACCGCGAGTCGCTGGTCTGGCGCCACGCGGCGATCGCGCGTGGCCTGGTCGCGCACTTCGACTCGGACCTCGCCGCCGAGATGGATCGCGAGCTCGCGCCCGATAGCTCGCCGAGCGAGCACCGCCGCGCCGCGACCTCGCTGGCCGCGGCGATCGAGGTCCGGCCCGAGGCGATCGGCGCGTGCCACCGCGCGGCGACGGCGCTGTGCGTGCGCGATCGCGGCGTCGCGCGCGCGTTCGTGCAGGGCCTGGCCGGCGGCTTCGCGGTCGAGCCCGAGGCGGTCGACAAGCTCGCGCTCGAGCTGGTCGAGCTGGGCGAGCTCGATGCGATCGAGGCGCTGGTCGATCTGCGCCGCGACCTCGACGGGGCGGTGATGCCGCGGACCGCGGCGGCGGCGGCGTGGTGGCTCGATCGCGCGCTCGCGACCGATCGCGGCGACGACGGCCAGACCGCGCTGCGCTCGGCCCTCCGCGACGAGCTCGCGGCCTCGGCGTCGGGACCGCTGGGTGAGCACGCCGCGGCGGCGCGGGCCGCGCTGGTCGCCGGCGATCTGCCGGGCGCGGTCAGGGCGGCGCGCGCCGCGGTCGACGAGATCGCCGCGATGGTCGACTGGCTCGAGCGCGCCAGCGACGACGATCCGATCGATCGCCGGCACGAGCTGCGGGTCTTGCGCGAGCTCGATCGCGAGGTCCTCGCCGACGCCGCGATCGGCGACATCCTCGCGCTCGGCGAGGGCGTGGGCAGCCGCGCGCTGGCCGAGCTGCTCGCGCGCGCCGAGCGCCGCCTGCTCGCCAGCGAGGCCGCGCCCGAGACCCGGGCGCCGGTGCCGCACCACACGCTGCGGCTCGCGCGGCTGCGCGCGCTGATCCGCCTGCTCGACGCCGAGGCGCCGGGCGAGGACGACACCACCCGACGCGAGCGGCGGAGCGCCGCGGTCCGCACGCTGCTCGTGCGCGCGCCGCGCGACACCTCGCCCCTGCGCCGCGCGGTGTGGGCCGGGCTGGCGCGCGCCTGGGACGCGCTCCTCCGCGACGAGCAGGCCGACCTCGCCGATCTGCTGGTCGGCCTGACCGCGGCCAGCGATCCCGACGACGACTTCGCGATCGTGCGCGAGGCGACGATGGTGCCCGAGGTCGAGACCCTGCTCGACGCCTACGCGGACACCTCCCGCGCGCTCGCCGCCGCGGCCGATCCCGATGATCTGCCAGCGCTGGGCGCGGCGCTCGCGCAGGTCCGCCGCCTCGCCGACGCGCTGCCGGTCGCGGCCTCGCCGCGGACCGAGGCGCTGCGCCTGGGCCTGGCGCGCGCCGCCGACGCGGCGATCGCGATCGCCTCGGCGGCGTCGCAGGCCGCGGTGCCCGATCAGGCGCTCGACGATCTCGAGAACGCGACCGCCGCGCTTGGCCAGCTCGGGGTCGGCGCGCGCCGCCGCCTCGGGTTGCCCGCGGGCCCCGAGAGCACCAGCGACACCGCGATCCGCGCGGTCGCGCTCGCGCTCGAGCGCCAGCGCCGCGGCGTGGGCGACGGCGCGGCCGACGAGATCGCCGCGGCGATCGCGCAGGTGCGCGCCGATCAGCTGCCGGTGGTCGCGACCGCGATCGAGCGCGTGCTCGCGCGGGTCGCGCTGCTGCCGCGCACCGGCGACGCGGTCGACGTCGCGCCGCTCGCGACCCCGGCGTTGCCGCCGTGGCTGCCGCTCGGCCGCACGATCGGCGGCTTCTATGTCGTGCGGCCGATCGGCAAGGGCGCGGGCGGCTCGGTGTTCGTCGCGTGCCGCTCCGAGGAGCGCCATCGCCCGAGCGCCGGGCTGGTCGCGCTCAAGGTCCCGGACTACGGCGGCGGCGCGGCCCGCAACCTGTCGGAGCAGGAGTTCGAGACGATGTTCCGCGAGGAGGCGGGCGCGCTCCTGTCCTTGCCGACCCACGGCAACCTCGCGCGCTTCGTCACCTTCGACGCGGGCGCGCGGCCCAAGCCGATCCTGGTGATGGAGCTGGTGCGCGGGCCGTCGCTCGAGCGCGTGCTCGAGGTCCAGGAGCTCGAGCTCGCGGGCGCGCTCGCGCTGATCGACGGCATCGCCGCGGGCCTCGAGGCGATGCACGCCGCGCGGGTCGCGCACCTCGATCTCAAGCCGGCCAACGTGATCTTGCGCGAGGGCACCGCCGCGCCGGTGCTCGTCGACTTCGGCCTCGCCGGCCGCAACCTGCGCCCGGGCTGCGGCAGCCCGCACTACGGCGGCCCCGAGGTCTGGTCCGCGACTTCGCGCTCGGATATCGAGCCGTTCGCGACCGACGTCTACGCGTTCGGCTGCCTGGCCTACGAGCTCTTGACCGGCGAGGTGCTGGTCACCGGCGACTCGCTCCAGGGCGTGCTCGCGCTGCACCTCAGCGGGCGCGCCGGCAAGGACGCGTTCGCGCGCCTCGCCCGCCAGCGTGGCACCGGCGGCCTCGCCGATCTGCTCGGCGCGGCGCTCGCGCTCAAGCCCAGCCAGCGCCCGTCGATCGCGCGGCTGCGCGCCGGCTTCGCCGCGGTCGCGCCCGATCTGCGGCAGCGCACCTGGCCGCTGGGCGCGTAGCGGCGAGGTCCTAGCCGCGGCGGCGGTGGCGCAGGCGCAGCTTGACGATGTCGGCGAACATCCGCGCGGCGTCGATGCCGGGCGAGACCTTCGACTCCTCGACGTGGCGCCAGACCACTGGCACCTCGGCGATGCGGTAGCGATCCTTGGCCAGCCACAGCACCTCGACGTCGAACGCGAAGCCGTCGACGGTGGCCTTGCCGAACAGCTCGTGCGCGGCGGCCCGCGTGAACAGCTTGAAGCCGCACTGCGTGTCCTTGATGCCGCCCAGGACCAGCAGCCGCACGATGCGGTTGAACGTGCGGCCCATCATCTCGCGCATCGGGTGCTGCCGGACCTTGATGTCCGACGACGCCAGCGCGCGCGAGCCGATCGCGATGTCGGCGCCGCGATCGAGCTCGGCGGCGAGCTTGTCGAGCTCCTCGATCGGCGTCGACAGATCGGCATCGGAGAACAGCACGCGATCGCCGGTCGCCGCGACCATGCCGGCCCGCACCGCCGCGCCCTTGCCGCGGTTCTGGGGCAGCGCGACCAGGCGGACCCGCGGATCGGCGGTCGCGATCTCGCGCGTGCGATCCTTCGAGCCGTCGTCGGCGACGATGACCTCCCACGTGCCGCCGCGGGCGTCGAGCCACGCGGTGACCCGGGCGAGCGTCGGGCCCAGGCGCGCCTCTTCGTTGTAGGCAGGGATCACGACCGAGAGCGCGGGCGGGGACATCAGCGGCCGAAGTATACCCACGCGGGTCGCCGGCGCTCGCGGTCCGGCGAGGGATCGCCGGGCCCGCGGTATCAGTCGCCCAGGGTCTGCGCGTTCTCCGGGACCTCGCGCAGGAACGAGGCGCGCAGCGCCGGATCGGCGATCCGGTCGGCGCGCTCGCGCAGCCGCGCACGGGCGAGCGCGAGGATCGCATCGGCCTCGTCGATGCGGCCGACCGCGCGCAGCGCGTCGGCGTGGGTCAGCCGGATGAAGGCCTCGCCATCGTCGATGCCGCCGAGCCGCTCGAGCTGCTCGACGCCGGCGATCGCGAGCCGCGCGGCCTCGTCGAGCGAGCCGCGGGCCAGGAGGATGCGCGCGAGGATCGACCAGGCCTCGGCCTGGTTGAGCGGCAAGACCGGCGGCGCCGAGGCGACCGCGAGCGCCTGCCGGCCCGCGGCCTCGGCGGCGGCGAGGTCGCCGGCCGCGAGCAGGATCAGCGCGAGGTACTCGAGCGACGCGCCCTCCATGCGTCGGTTGCGCGACGCGCGGAACGCGATCACCGCCTCCTCCTCGACGGCGCGGGCCTGGGCGTGGCGGCCGAGGCGCGACAGCACCAGGCCGAGGTTGTGGCGCGCGGTCGCGACCACGTTGCGCAGCCCGAGCTGCTGCGCGGTGGTCATCGCGTCGGTGAGCGTGCGCTCGGCGAGCGCGTGCTGGCCGAGCTCGAGGTGGGCGTAGCCCAGGCGCTCGCGCCGCACGCACGCGTTGCGGCGATCGCCGGCGCGATCGAAGCACGCCGCGGCGCGCTCGACCTCCGCGAGGTTGCGCGCGACATCGCCGGCGAAGCGCGCGCGCAGGGCGCGGACCGCGTGGACGCGACCGGCGACGCCGGGGTGGGCGTCGTCGGCGACCGCGCCCAGGCGCGCGAGCAGCTGATCGGCGCGCTCGGTGCGGCCGTGGATGATGAGCTGCTCGGCGAGGCGGGTCGCGGCCAGCGCCTCGCGCGCGTCGGTCGCGGTGGGCAGGCCGCTGTCGTCGGGATCGGGCGCGGGATCGTGGTGGGGCGCGATCGCCGGCGCGGGCGCGGGGACGCCCGCCGCCTCGCTCGCCGGCGCGATCACCGCGCGGTCCGCGGTCGCGGCCAGGCGCGTGCCGTCGGGGTCGGGCTCGTCGAGCGTGGCCAGGCCGAGGTCGACCTCGCGGCTGAGCTCGTCGAGCGCGTCGCTCTTGCCCTGCACGCCGGCGGCGGTCGCGAGGATGCCCGCGGCGGTGAACCACGCGAGATCGTCCTTGCCGAGCCAGCGCATCGCGTCCCTGGCCGCGCGCTCGGCCTCGGCGAACTCGCCGCGCCAGTCGTGGGCCTCGGCGGCGAGCGCGCGGACCGCGCCCAGCAGCGCGCCGGTCGCGCCGCAGCCGATCGCGCGCCGCGCGTGCTCGAGCACGCCGTCGAGATCGCTGGCCGCGAGCGCGCGCTCGGCGGCGCGTCGCCACCACGCCGCGGCCCGCGCCGGCATCGCGCCGCGCTCCCAGTGCTCGGCGAGCCGCACCGGATCGCGGTCGCCCTTGGCCTCGAGCCATTGCCCGGCGAGGCGATGCGCGAGCGCGCGATCGTCGGGCGTGAGCATCGCGTGGGCCGCGTCGCGGACCAGCGCGTGGCGGAAGCCGTACTCGATCTCGCCGCGCACGCGGCCATCGCCGCGGCGGATCAGCACCTCGCGCTCGACCAGCGCCGCGAGCCACGCGTCGGCGCCGCCGCGCGCCGCGCCGATCACCGCCTCGACGCCGCCGGCCCAGAACACCTCGCCGAACACGCTCGCCGCGCGCAGCACCCGGCGCGCCTCGGTCTCCATCGCCTCGAGGCGGGCCTGGACCATCGCGACCACCGTCGGGCTGTGCGGATCCTCCTGGCCGACCGCCGACGCGCGGATGAGCTCCTCGAGGAACAGCGCGTTGCCGGCCGCGCGCTCGATCAGCCGCGCGACCACCGGCGCGGGTGTGGCCGCGCCCAGCGCCGCCGCGACCAGCCGCTCGCACGCGCGCCGGCCGAGCTCGCCGAGCCGCAGCTCGGTCACGCCGCGCTCGGCCCACAGCTGCGGGAACCGCTCGTGGACGTCGGGGCGCGCGGTCGCGAGCACGACCAGCGGCGCCTCGCGCAGGTTGCGCAGCGCCAGCTCGATCGCGTTCACCGACGGCAGGTCGCCCCAGTGCAGATCCTCGATCACCAGCACCACCGGCCCGGCCGCGCACTCCGCCGCGAGCCAGTCCTGCCACGCCTGGCGGATCTGATCGCCGAGCAGCTGCTTGTCGGCGCGGGCCGCGCGCAGCTCGATGCGATCGGCGTCGTCGAAGCGCGCCCCGACCATCTCGCCGAGGAACTCCGCGGCGCGAGTCGCGATCGGGTCGGCGAGGTGGCGGCCCACGCGCGCGCGCAGCTTGCCGCGCTGGGTCGCGTCGCTCTCGCCATCGCGCATGCCGACCTCGCGCCGCACCAGGTGCGCGAGCACGCCGAACGGCGCGCCCGCCGACGAGGGATCGCCGCGGCCGAGCAGCACCAGCGGCGCCGGATCGCGGCGCGCCAGCCGCGCGACCAGCTCCTGGCGCAGGCGGGTCTTGCCGACGCCGGCAGGCGCGGTGACGAGCACGACCCGCGCCGCGGGCTCGTCGACCGCGGCGGCGTAGGCGCCCTCGATCGCGGCGAGCTCGGCCTCGCGCGCCACGAACGGCGTGGGCTTGCCGAGCAGCGTGCGCCCGACCTCGATCGGATCGCGCTCGCGCTCGCCGCGCAGCGCCAGCGGCGCGTCGCCGCCCAGCGGTCCCGGCCCGCGTCCGACGCCGCCGATGTCGAAGCGCGCGTCGAGCAGCCCGGCGGTGATCGCGTCGATCAGCACCGGCGGCGGCGAGCCCGCCGGTCGGCCGGTCGGCCGCACCCGCGGCGACTCGATCGGCGTGATCACCCCGGTCGAGGTCGCGAGCTCGAGGTGGGTCTCGCCCGGCGACAGCTCGACGCGCGCGAACGGCACGCTGTCGCGCACGTACGGGCCGTCGTCGCTCGCGTCGGCGCGCGCGCGCAGGAGCGCGACCGCGCGATCGATCACCTCGCCGACCGGCTGGCCGCCGCGCCCGACCACCGCGCGGCCGGTGGCGAGCGCGATCGGCGCGTGCGGCACCGCGGCCCGCACCGCCAGCGCGCAGCGCGCGCCCGCGGTCGCCAGGTCGGTGGCCACGCCCTGCGCGGTGAGCAGCACCGCGATCGATCCATCGGCCATCGGCTCGGCGCGCGCGCCGACCGCCGCCGCGATCGCCGCGACCGCATCGACGGCGGCGTGATCGTCGCCGACCTCGGCGGCGAGGATGAGGCAGGTGAGCCGGTGCTCGCCCGGGCCGATCGCGATCGGCCCGGTCGTGACCTCGGCGTCGATCGCCTCGGTGTGGATCAGTGCCAGCTCGTGCGCGAGCGCGGCGCCGTCGGCAGGCCGGTCGTGGGGATCCTTCTCGAGCATGCGCGCGATCAGCGCCTCGAGCGCGGCCGGGCAGCGCGGCGCGACCTCGCGCAGCGGCGGCGGATCGGCGAGCAGGATGCGCGCGATCACCGCCATCGCGTCGTCGCCGACGAACGGCTTGTGACCGGCGAGCGCCTGCCACAGCACGACGCCGAGCGAGAACACGTCGCTCGGCGCGCCGACCTCGCGCCGGCCGCGCGCCTGCTCGGGCGACATATATGCGGGCGTGCCGATGCGCGTGTTGGTCTGCGTGAGCTGCTCGCCGCCGCCCAGCCGCGCGACGCCGAAGTCGAGCACCTTGACGTGATCGATCCGGCCCTCGGGCAGGAACAGGTTCGACGGCTTGATGTCGCGATGGACGATGCCGCGGGCGTGCGCGACCGCCAGCGCGCCCGCGACCCGCTCGGCGAGCACGACGGTCTCGGCCGCGGTCAGCGGTGCGCGCGCCAGCCGCTCGGCGAGGTCCTCGCCGTCGAGCCACTCCATCGCGAGCCAGGCCTGGCCGTCGGCCGTGGTCCCGTGGGCGACGTAGCGGACGATCGCCGGGTGGTGCAGCTCGGACAGCACCCAGACCTCGCGCACGAACCGCGCCGCGCTCGCGCGATCCCCGTGCAGCACCTTGAGCGCGACGACCTGGCCGCTCTCGCGATCGCGCGCGGCGTAGACCAGGCTCATGCCACCGGCGCCGGCCTGCCGCCGGATCTCGAACCGCTCGGCGAACAGATCGCCGGGCGCGAGCCTGGGCTGGCCCCCCATCGTCGCCACCAGGATAGCAGGTGGCGCGACGTACCAGTGGGTTAGCTGGTGAAGCCGACGGCCTTGTGCGAGCCGTCGCAGTAGGGCTTGTTGCGCGACTGGCCGCACCGGCACAGCGCGCACTTGTCGGTGCGCAGGATCGTGCGGCCGGTGCCGGTCGTGATCTCGACCGGGCCGCTGACCAGGAGCGGGCCGTTCTCGGCCGGCGTGATCGTCAGCGCGCCGTTGCGCACCGCGAGCGGCGCCGAGTCCTGGGTGCGGGCCTCGCCTGACGCGGCGAAGCACGCGGTCGCGTGCGCGCCGTCGCAGTAGGGCTTGTGCGCCGAGTGGCCGCACCGGCACAGGGTCGCGCGCAGCCGCGGCTCCTCGCCGGCGATGCGCAGGTCGGCGCGGATCTCGAGCGGGCCGTTCTCGCGCACGCGGATCGTGTTGACCAGCGGTGGCGCCTCGGCGGCGGCTCCATCGAGGCGCTCGTACTGGATCGCGCCCGACGGGCACGCGCGCGCGACCGCGGCCAGCTCGTCGGCGTCCATCGCGTCGGGATCGATCCACGGCCCGACGACGTTGGCGCGAAACACGGTCGGCGCCTGCAGGACGCAGTTGCGCGCGTGGACGCAACGGGCGCCGTCGAACCGGATCACGATGCGCTTGCCGCGGTATTCCTCGGACGTACTCATGCTCGCTCCTCGACCGGCGCGCGCTGGATCGCCGCCGGCACGCGCGCAGTGTACAACGGCGATCATGCGGGTCGCGCGGTGTGGACGGACGTGGATGGGGGCGGTGGTCGTTGCGCTCGCCATGGCGGCCGCGCCCGTGCGCGCCGATCGCGTGTCACCGCCGCCGCCGACCGCCGCCGAGGTCGGCCAGCTGCTCGCGCAGGACCGGATCAGCGACGCCCATCGCGCCGCCGAGGCGCTGGTCGCGGCCCACCCCGAGGACGCGCGCGCGCGGTTCCTCCTGGCCAGCGCGCTGGTCGCGCTCAACCGGGCCGAGGACGCCCTTGCCCAGCTGGACGCCGGCCTCGCGGTCGCGACCGGCGAGGCGGCGGCCCACCTGCACGGCCTGCGCGCGAACCTCGCGGTCCTCCGCGGCGACGCCGCGATGGCTCGCCAGGAGGTCGACCTGGCGTTCGCGCTCCTGCCGGGCGAGGAGCTCGCGGGGGATGTCCGCAGGCAGCTCGATCTCGTCGAGCGCCACGCGCAGCGCGTCGCGGCGCCGCCGCCCGCTGGCGCGGCCGCGCTGGTCTACCGGTTCTTCACGATGATCGAGCAGGGCGCGACCGCGTCCGAGCTGGCGGCGCTGATCGATCTCGGGATCCTGGCGCGATCGCCGCCGGGCGTGCCGCGCACGCAGGCGTCCCTGGTCGGGCTGGTCCGCGCCGCCAGCGACGCGTTCACCGCTAGGGACGGGACGCGCGTGCTGGCGTGGGAGCTGGCGCCGGGCCCGACGCCGACCCGCGTGGGCGTCACGCTGCTGGTCGAGAACGTGTTCAGCGCCGCGCGCATCGACGCGCTGCGCGCGATGTACGCCGACCCTCGGGCGCGCGCGCTCATCGAGCCCGAGACCCGCGCGATGTTCGATGGCCTCGACCCGGGCGACCGCGAGGAGGCGATGCGCCGGATGATCGGGCAGCACCGCCAGACGCTGGCCGCGGTCACCGTCGAGGTCGTCGACGACGGCGCCGCGATGCGCATCGTTGACCTGACGTTCAACGGCGTGAGCGTGCGAGATCAGTGGGGCCCGACGATCAGCGACGCGACGGCGGTCGAGGCGCCGCCGGCCGCCGCGCGCTCGCCGATCCTGCCGGTGGTGCTCGGCGTCCTGGCGGTCGCGATCGTCAGCCTGCCGTGGGTGCTGCGCCGCCGTCGTCGGCGGCGCTAGTTCGCCGGCGCCGGATCCACCGGCGCCGTCGGGTGCCCCGGTGAGAACCGCGGCGCCTCCGCATGGTCGGTCGCCATCCACGTCGCGAAGATCGGCGCGATCAGGTTCCCGGCGGGGAGCGCGCGCATGCGTTCGCGGACGCGGCCGGCGCCGTCCGCATCGCCACCGCCGTCGAGCGCGAGCTGCACGAGGTAGAGATCCTCGGCGTCGTCATCGGCGGACACGTTCACGCGGCGCGCGGCGCTCAGCATCGCGGCGCGATCCCCGTCGCAGAACGCGAAGTACGCATCGAGCACGGCGATCGAGTCGGCCAGGCCGCCGTGTGGCTGCGCGACCGCGACGTAGTCCTGGCGCGCGCGCTCGGCGTACCGCACGAACGTGTCGCGCGTGGCGCTCCGATGGGTCTCGGCGGCCATGCGGAGCAGATAGGCGCGATGCCAGTGCTCCTTGAGCCGCACCTGCGTGACCCGGTCGTCGTCGGGATCACCCCAGGTGCCGCGCTCGCCCGCCTCGGTCATCTCCTCGGTCTCGACGAGCGCCCCGAGCAGATCGCCCTGCGCGGTCCGCAGCGCGATGAGCGCGTCGTGCAGGCGGAACGCGCCCGCGTCGGCCTGCGGGATCGCCGCGAGGTACGCGGACAGGACGTCGATCGCGCCAGGCCAGTCACGCCCGTACGCGTGAACCGCCGCTTCCCAGTACGCGATCGACTCGGCGCCTGGTCGCGCGCGCTCCGGCGCCGCGCGGGCGGCCGCGACGACGGCAGCCGCTCGCGTCAGGTCGCCATGCCCGAGCGCCCCGCTCATCTCGTCGGCCAGCTTTCGGCCCGGCGACGGCGCCGGCGCGACGTGTGCCCCCGCGGGCGCAGCCGTGGCCCGCGGCGCCGCGCATCCGAGCGCCGTCAGCACGGGAACGATCGCGATCATCGTGCGCAGGGTCCGCATCGCGGGGCGCTACGGCGCGGTCGCGCGCGCGATCGTGAAGCCGGCCTTGCCGAGGAGCTCGGGCAGGCTGTCGGGCCCGAGCAGGCGGCGCACGTCGACGGCGACGAACCCGTCGCCGGTCGCGACCATCGCGTCGAGGCGCGGCACCCACGCGGCGCTGCGATCGACCAGCCACGCCTTGCGATAGCCCGCGAAGTCGCTGCGCCCGGCCGTGGTCCAGAGCTTGTCGTCCTGGCTGGCGGCGACCAGCTCGTCGTCGATGCCGAGG
>JAIOQA010000348.1 GCA_021413675.1 Deltaproteobacteria bacterium
GAGCTCGATCACGCGCAACGCGGCGGCGGCGGCCGGTGACGCGGCCACGGTCCGCGCGATGGCGGCCATGGTCTCGGACGACAGCGCGCCCGGCTGCGAGAGCGCACGAGCGACGCCGGTCGGCAGCGAGGTCGCGACCGCCTCGACCACTGCCGAGAGCACACTCTCTGGCAGGGGCTGCGCGATGGCGTCGCGGCGCTCGGGCGCCGTCGAGGTCGCAGCAGGCGCAGGGATAGAGGGAGCCGCGGCGTCCGCCGGCTTCGTCGTGTCGAGCGCCGCCGCGGGGATCGCCCCGGCGGGCGCCGCCTGCGGCGCCACGGCGGCGGGCGGCGCCGCAGGTACGGCCGCGGCGCTCTCGATGGCCGCGACAGACTTGACCGGCGCGACGGTGCTCGGAGCGGCGCTGCTGACCGGCGCCCGAACGTCGGGCGCGCGGGTCTCGAGCGGCGTCGCACCATCGACGACAGGCGTCGGGGCGCTGAACGCCGGAGCGATCGCGGCGGGCGCCTCGACGAACTGCTCGCGCGCCTGGGGCTCGTCAGGCGTGGTCGCGCGTGCAATGCTCGGGGAGGCGACCGACGGTGCGGCCGCATCGCGCTCGGCGATCGCCACGCGCACGGCCTCGGCCGCCGCGGCGACCACCGCCTCGGTCGCGCGGACCGCGTCCATGCGGGCCAGCAGGCGCTCGGGCCCGCCGTGCTCGCGCATCGGCGCGTCGGCGAACGGCGCCGGCGGCGTCGACATCTCGGGCGCGCTGCGCGCGATCCCGAGCGTCGTGCTCTCCCCGCCGAACTTCCGGATCGATTCGATCTGCTGCAGCGTGGCGGCGAGCTGGGCCTGCAGGACGCCCGCACCGAGGCCACCGAGGACACGACCGGGCGCGGCCGGCACCGCGCTCGCGGCGCGCCGACCATCCGCCGCCGGCGCACCGGCGATCTGCGGCAGCGTCCCGGCCGCCTGCGCGTCGGCGACCTCGCGCGTCGCGATCGCGACGAGATCGGCCGGCGACACCAGCGCGAACGAGCTGAGCATCGGCGACTGCTCGGCGAGCCCGGTCTCCACGGCCGCGGTGATCGCGGCCGCGAACACCTGCGCGGCCTGGGCGGCCGCGAAAGGCACCAGCGGGCTCCACGTCGCCAGCGGCGCCGGCATGGGCAGCGCCGTCGACAGGCCGATCTCGCGACCGACACCGACCGCACGCCCCTCGGGCGAGACCTGGAACGACGGCGTCCGGCCGAGCGACAGCGCCGGCGCGACCATCTCCATCGGACCGGCATAGGCCGGCGACATCCGCTGCTCGGGCGCCATCACCGGTGGCAGCGGCGGGCTGCCCGCCTCGTCGGAAACGTAGGTGCCGCGAGTCGTCAGCGCGCCCGCCGGCCGCGCGGCGACCTGCCGGGCCGCCGCCATCCAGTCGAGCTCGTCCTGGAACCACGGCCGCGGGAACACCCACGACACCGCGCTCGCGTTGTTGCGCGACGGCATCCCCGACGACGCATACTCGCCGTACATCCGCAGCGCCGCCGACTGCTGTGCGGTCGTCATCCACGGCGAGACCAGCCGATCCACGAACGCGAGCGAGCGCAACGAGCGCGACCGCCCCACGGCGCCGGTCTCGGGCGCCCAGCGATCGACGTGGCGCTCGGCAGCGTGGAGCGCCGCCGTGCCCACGAGGGTACGGAACGGCGTCGCCGCCTCGAGGGCCGCGGTCAGTGCGCGGGTGTCGTTGGTCTCGGTGGCCATGGATCAATCGCCTCTCGGCTACGCCGTCGTCATCAGTATCGGGTCACGGTGCGCCACGAGGTCAGCTCATCTTGAGCCCGTGATGCGCGATCTCGAGGGTCTCGATGGCGACCTCGCTCTTGCTCGCGTCCATCGCGGAGAGCTGCCACTTGCACGGCCAGCCCTTCTTGAACGTCCACGTCGCGAGGGTCGTCTTCATCGTGCTGTCGAGCTGGATGATCTTGCCGTCGACGCGAGTCATGCTGGAGTGATCCATCCACCCCTGGCGCCATTTCAGCAGATAGGAATCCGCGGTGAAGCCGCGCTTGAGCACGATGTTCGGCCACTTGGTCGCGCCAACGAGCTTCCAGGTCGAGTCGTTGACCCCACCGACCTTGAGCTCCACCGCCTCGGTCTCGTAGCTGAGCCCGCTGACTTCCTTGAAGAACATCGACGCCTCGCCGGAGTCGAGCGTCAGGTCAACCTTGAAGCAGAAGACGGCCAGGGGGTCGTTACGAAGGTTGCTCATGGCTGCGCTCCAGGTTGGGTCGGCTCGGTCGGGGGCGCGGTGTCAGCACCGCCCATCTGCTGCACCATCTCGATCATGATGAACTCGGTCGGAGAGACCGGGGCGACGCCGATGTCGCAGACCAAGATACCCTTGGCGACGTTGTCCGGCGGGTTGGTCTCCGCGTCGCATCTTACGAAGAAGGCGTCCTCGGCCTTCCCTCCGGCCAGCATGCCGTCCCGGAACCTCGCCGTGAGAAAGTTATCCACGGCCCCGCGGATACGATCCCAGGTCTTCTGATCGTTCGGCTCGAACGTGATCCAGGCGAATCCGGACTCGAGACTCCGACGCAACATGATGAAAATACGACGAATACTGAGATAGCGCCAGTTCGGATCGGAGGACGCGCTGCGCACGCCCCAGGGGCGGACGCCGCGCTGGACGCGGAACGTGTTGACCGCGTCCGCATTGAGGATACCGAGATGGTCTTCCGTGACACGGAGGGCGAGATCGGTCACTCCCGCGATCTCGACGTTGGCTGGCGCGAAGTGCACCCCGCCCTCGTCGTCGCGCTTGTTGTAGACCCCTGCCATCGGGCCCGATGGCGGGATCGCCCGCACCTTGCCCGACGGCTCCTCGTAGCGCAGCCACGGCCAGTAGAACGCCACGTAGGACGAGTCCGTGCGGCGGCGCCAGCGCTGGACCCACTCGACGTCCTTCGACTGTGGGATGTCGAAGATCGCGAACCGGTCCTTCTGGTTCTCGCAGATGATCATCATCTGGTCCTGGATCCGCTGGACGCGCATCTCACCGCCGGGACCCTTGTCGCGCTCGTAGAAGATCATCGCGTCCGGGATCGCGAGCAGTGCAACCTCCTCGATCGCCGCCAGCGCGAGGAGCCCCGCTCGCCCATCCGGTCCATGGTCGATGCCGATGACGTCCTCGGTCGTCAGCTTCTCGGTGCCATCGCGGCCGCCCGCGAGCCGGGTCATCGGCAGCGGCTCCGGCAGGTTCCGCGGCACGGGTGACTTCGTGAACAGATCCTCGGCGCGGATGAGGCGCGACCGCGACGCGATCACCCGCGGCGCGTAGTTGCGCGACGTCGGGTGCATCTGCAGTTGCTTGAACACCTCGCGGCGATCCTTGAGCGCCGCGTGGAGCTCGAACTCGAGCACCTCGAGGTGGGTCGGAGCAGCGGCGCGGTGGCGCCGGTTGACCGGCGTCTGCGTGCTCCACTTGATCAGCTTGTCGCTGACCTCCGTGAGCACGACGCAGTCCGAGTTCTCCTTGTCGAAGATCCGGACCAGCGCGCCGACCTCGAAGCCGCGGGTCGAGGTGACGTGCGCCTCGCCCTGACCGATGTCGAGATCGCGCGTGAGGATCGCGGTGGCGCCGGTCGTGTGGATGCACTTGAACCAGATGCTGTTGCCCCAGCGGCCCTCGTTGAGGGCGCGGATCTTCAGCGACGGCTTGCTCCAGTCGTCGACCTGGATGTGCTCGGCGCAGACCGCGTGGTCGATCCCCGCGGGCTCACCGCGCTCGGGCACGTGCGCGACGCGCACGATCCAGCACGCGTGCCCGCCGTTGCGGAAGAACGCGTGCACGCTGTCGGACAGGTAGAACTCGTCGTTGTACCCGAAGGTCTCGACGAACTCGTCCCAGTTCGAGATCCGGGTCGGCTCGTTGATCGGCCCCTTCTCGGAGAGCCCGACGAAGCCGGTGACGCGGGTATCGGCGACGGTCAGATCGGGGATGACCGGCCGGACGAACGTCGGGTAGATGCCAGGCGGTCTGAACTCAGCGGACGTGCGCATCGGATCCTCGCGGTGCCTGTTTCTCGAGTGTCGATGGAGGCGCCGGCTCGCGCCGGCGGTCGACTAGCGTCGTCGGGCTTCGTTGATCTCGCGGTTGATGCGCGCGATCTCGCGGAGCCAGACGTGCCGCTCCTCGTGCTCCATGTCGATGATGTCGTCGAACGGCCAGTGGAAGTGGTACGCGATGTACGCGACCTCCTGGAACAGCTGCTCGCGCGGGTAGACGGCGAGAGCTGTCCAAGTTACCCCGGGCCGGGACGGCCACCACCTCCTGCATCTCCCTCGGTGATGAGGGCGCCGGTCACCATGTCGACGTCCATCTCGTGCGCGCACTTCGGGCACGTCACGTGGTGCTTGGGCGCGCCGCCCTCCTCGTTGATCTTCCGGTAGAACTCCTGAAGGTACGCGAGGTCGGTCGAGAACATGTTCTCGATGTTGTCGACGCCGATGTGCTCGATGTCGCCGATCTTCACGACGACGCGCGAGAGCAACACGATCACGAGGTACGCGCGGTTCGCCTGCACGCGGTAGTCCTGCAGCGGCAGGATCTCGTCGCGCGCGGTGGCGAGGCGCATGATGCCGTCGCGGTGAACCTTGCCCTCGTCGTCGACGAGGCCGCGCGGCAGGCGGAACTGGTATTGAGTCTTGAAGGCCATCTCCGAGCTCTCTCCTGATAGAGCGCCGTGGATCGCGCTTGCGACGCACAATCGGCGCGGCCCGACGCGGTCGGGTTCCCAATCCCGAAAACGCGACGGCCCGCCCGAGATCCCCGAGCAGGCCGAAGCTTACCAGACGCTTGCAACGGCCGTCGCCGGCCGATGCGAGCTTTTGCGAATCAGATCAGGCGTCGGTCTTCTTCATCTCGAGCTTGGTGTGCTCGGTATACGTCTTCACGGTGTAGAACTGCAGGCTGTCGTCGCGGACCTGCTTGGGCGGCGTGAGCTCCTGGAGACCGACGTTCTGGAACGTCAAGGTCGCCATGATGTCCTTCATGTTCGGGCCGAGGAGATCGAGCGAGCCCGTGAGCTCGTCCTTCTCCTCGCGCTTGCCGTCCATGAACCATGCCTTGGCCCAGTCCTCGAACTGCTGACCATCGAGGGCGTTGATCGTGAACGTGAGGTCCGGCTGCTTCATCGTGGTGCACGCCAGCTCGGGGTACTGCGCCTCGCCGTGCGGGTCCGGCTTGACGGTGCAGCTCCACTCGAACGCCTCGATCTTGTTCACACGCTTGCAGTTGAACGAGCCGAGCTTGAGGCTGAAGTTGTTGCCGGTGATCGACTTCGTCGTCGGGCCGACAGCCGCCTTGGCGACATCGCCGGAGGCCTTCATGTACTTGAGCTCGGTCGGCTTGAACGAGAACGTCAGGAAGATGTTCGCCTTGTCCGCCGCCGACAGCGCGGGGAGCGAGATCTTGGTGATGTACGCGCGGAAGAACTGGACCTCGCGGATCGCCTTGCCATTGAAGTCGGCGACGACGACGCTGCCGTCCATCGGCACCGCGTTCGAGTCCATCGCGGACTGCATCCAGTCCTGCAGGCCCTTGCCCATGGCGAAGGAGGCCTCGAGCGAGAAGTCCGAGAACTCCCACGCCGCGATGTTCTTCTTCATCCAGTGCTCGGTCGACGTCGAGGTCTCGTTGAGCGAGCCCTTGAAGTTGCCCTGGGTGAACGACTTGATGTAACCAGCGCTGTAGCTGCCGATGGTGACGGCGAAGCGGGATCCAGCGTACGCGTTCGGGGTAACGGCCATGGTCTTCTATCCTCTGGAATCGGAGTCGTTGTCCGGCCCGCCTCGGGATGCATCGGGGACCCTGTAGCCGCGCTACAGGGCCCACGAGGGATCCCCGACGTTTCACTTCTGTCAGCCGGCCGGCCGTCCGCTGCAACATTGCCGCGGGCGCCGGATTGTGTGTCTCGTCCTACGCGGTGGCTGAGCGGAAGCTTCCCCCTCGCCCAGCCGATTTTCGGAGGCTGTCGGCGCGCGGCCGATCAGCCCCCGAAAGAGGAAATCACTCCTCGACGCCGCCGCCCGACGCCATCTGGCCGATGCGGAAGATGACGAACTCGGCCGGCTTCACCGGGGCGAGGCCGATCTCGACGACCAGCTGGCCAGCGTCGACGACCTCGTTCGGGTTGGTCTCGGCGTCGCACTTGACGTAGAAGGCCTGCTCCGGCGACGTGCCCATCAGTGCGCCATTCCGCCACAGGAGCGTGAGGAACGACGTGATGGTGCGCTGGACGCGCTTCCAAAGCCGATGGTCGTTGGGCTCGAAGACGACCCACTGGGTCGCGCGCTCGATCGACGACTCGACCATGATGAACAGGCGGCGGACGTTGATGTAACGCCAGCTCGGATCCGTCGAGAGCGTACGCGCGCCCCAGATGCGGATCGCGCCGTTCAGGAAGCGGATCGCGTTGATGCCCTTCGGGTTGAGCAGGTCCTGCTCGCCCTTCGAGACGTTGTACTTGAGGCCGAGGGCGCCGCGGACGATCTCGTTGGCGGGCGCCTTGTGGACGCCGCGCTCCGAGTCGACGCGCGAGTAGACGCCGGCGATGTGGCCCGACGGCGGCACGAACACGTTGCCCTTCTCCGGGTCATAGACCTGGATCCAGGGGAAGTAGTACGCGCCGTACTTCGAGTCGCGCGGCTTGGGCAGCTTGTCGACGCCGCCCGAGATGGTCTCGGGCGAGTCGAGGATCGCGAAGCGATCCTTGCGGGTCTCGCAGTGCGAGAGGATCGCGTCGGCGACCGCCGGCGAGACCTGACCCGGCGCGGCGACGATGGCGATCTCGTCGATCTCCTCGAAGCACTTCAGGCCCGAGCGCTGGCCGGGACCGAGGTCCTTGCCGATGTACAGCGCCTCGCGACCACCACCACCCGTGGCGGCAGGAGCAGCGGCAGCGGCCTTCTCGCCTTCCTTCGGGGCGGCAGCGGGCTTGGCGGGAGCAGCGGCCGCCTCGGGGGCGCCGACGTTCACGACGAAGCAGCGCGAGCCGCCGTTGTTGAAGAAGCCGTAGACGCCGTGAGCGAGGTGCTCCGAGCAGTCCTTGAAATCGCCGAAGGTCTTCACGAACTGCGACCAGTTCGTGACGAGAACCGACTCGTTCGTCGGGCCCTTGGCCGACTCGCCGAGGAAACCAACGGTGTTGGTACCAACGGCCTCGATCGGCTTCGCGCCGCGATCGACCTCTTCCACATAAACGCCCGGTGACAGGTAGCTGGTCGCCATTGCTAGTTCCTCCTGCGCGGAGAGCGATGACGACCTTCCACGGCCGCCTTCCGCTCTTGCTGGGCCAAGCCCAGCGGATGTTGGTGCCGGGCCCCCGCCCGGCGTGAGTGACAGCCGCCCAGCACGGGCGGCAGAAGACCGTACGTGGTGCTAGCGCTTGCCGCCGCCGAGATCGAGGCGGCGCGCGAACGGGTTCGGACTCGGACCCTGCTCCGAGATCCGCGGATCGTGGATGTTCTTGTACTCGAGCTGGCGGGTCTGGACCCGTTTGAACTCGGAGAGCTTCTCCGGGATGATCGGGATCTGCGTCCAGGCCTGGACCGCCGGACGAACCGGTTGGTTCAGGCTGCCCCAGAAGCGCGCGAGGGTGCCCTCGTCGAGCCGGGTCTGCATGATGAACGGGAGGTCGAAGTCCTCCTCGAACGTGGCGCCGCGCAACCGGTCGCGCGGCAGCGACGGATTCTCGAGCACGGTGCGGATGAGCAACCCGAGCAAGAGCTGCTCGTCTTCCGGGGTCTGCGCCCAGGCCGAGATCAGATAGTCGAGCCGCACGTGCATGCGCACCTGGCGCATGAACTCCTTGACCGTGCCGTCGTCCTGGACAACTTCGACGATCTCGCTCTCGGGCGTGTAGTCGGTGCCCTCGGGATCGATCGAGATCTGGTAGAGGTACACCGAGACCGCGGGGAGCTTGCCCTCGACGGCCTCGGGCTTCGGCGCCGAGTCGATGATGTGGACGCGCTTGTACCCGTTGCGCTTGAACTCGTCCTGGAGCAAGCGCGAGATGGAGTCCGAAGTCTCCTTGATGATGTGGTGCTGCGGCGTCGACATGGGCAAGCGCGAAGCGCTGGTCGGTTTCCCCCCGGAAACGCGGCTGCGGGAGCCTGGATTCAGATTCCGGTCGCAGGTGGAACCATCGTGGATCCCTCTGTGACCGCCGCGAATCGTGTGACAGGTACGGTCAGATCCACAAGAGCCGGAGGCAGATTTCGGAGTCGATCAGAGGTGGCAAAACACGGACGAACTCGCGCATTCCTCGACGGAGAGATGACACAACGCGCCATCTCACGGTCACGCGCGTTCCACCGAGGTTGATGCCGCCGTGCGATGGTTGTGACACGTGAAATTCTCGCGCCACCTCTTCGTGTGCACGCAACAACGCGCCGGCGGCGGCAAGCCGGCGTGCGGCAATCGCGGCGGCCCTGCCCTCGTGGCCGCGATCGAGCGCGCGCTGGCGACACACCCGGATGGCGGGCAGGTCGCGGTGACGGGTTGCGCATGCCTCGGGCCGTGCTTCGACGGTCCCAACGCGGTCGTGTACCCGGAGGGCGTTTGGTACGCCGGCCTCACCGTCGACGACGCGCCGGCGCTGGTCGCGCATCTCACGACCGGCGAGATCGCGGAGTCGCGGCGCTACGCGTGGACCGACGAGGACTGACGCGGCTCCCGCGTCAGTACGTCAAGAGCGCGTCGAGATGCGTGCGCTCCCAGGCGCGCGCCTCGGCGTAGCGAGCGAAGCGCGCCTCGTCGAGCATGAACGCCTTCGAGTGGAACTCGCGGCGGCCGTTCTTGACCTTGATGTCGTGGACCTGGTGGAGCATCTCGTGGAAGACGATCCACTCGACGAAGAACCGCGGCACCAGCGCGCGATCGAGCGAGCGGTGGATGCGGATCAGTCGATCCTCGACGGAGTAGCTACCCATCTTGATCGAGTTGCGGCGGCGCGGCTGGCCGGTGCGCGGCCCCCACGTGATCGCGGCGTCGATCTTGTCGTCGAAGTAGCGGGCGTTGACCTCGTCGTAGATCGCCCGCAGATCGTGGTGATCGCCGGCGGTCACGATGATCGTCGTCGGCGTGCGCCGCGCGCGCCCCTTGACCTGCCCCTGGTTGCCGTCGATGAACTCGCCGAGCACGCGCGACGCGTCGCGATCGTTGTCGGCGACGTAGCGCGCGAGCGCGCGCGTGATCACCGGATCGGCGTCGGCGAACATCACGTGCAGCCGGACGTCGTAGTGGCGACCGCGCAGCCCGCGCGGCGGCAGCCGGCGCACCGAGATCATCGTGTAGCGATTGTCGGTCAGCGTGATGCGGACCGAGCCGCGCTCGAGGTGCGCGCGGACGCGCCGCTCGAGGCTCGCCTGCGCGGCCTCGAGCTCCGGCGGCGCGCTGGTGAGCCGGCGCCCGCGGCGCAGCGCCTCGACCAGGACCGCGGTGCGTCCGACGGTGTCATCGGAGGTCGCGCGGCGCGGCGCGGACGATTCGGTGCAGGGGGCAACCGGACGCATGGGGATGGGTGAGGTCACCGCGAGGGCGGCGTCCGGCACCAGGAGGTGCAGGTCCGTCGCCTCGGCGACGAGCGCATCGGTTCTCACTCGTTCTCCTCTATATAAGCAGATACGTAACGCGCGGGCGATGGACGACCTTCGACCGCGCTGCGGACAGACCACGGGCGTACAGGCCGCCCTGGAGGGCGCCCGGATCGCGACATGGGCAGCGGGTAGAGCACCCGCTCGTGCGCCCGACATCGCGGGGCATCGACGAGAAAAATGCTAACCCGTCGCTTCCGAGTGGATCAACTTATCCACAAGATCCGGGATCGGATCCGATCGGAACCGCTGCGAAATTCGTTACCTACATCATCCGCGATCAGATCCCGGCGCGATCCGAGCGGCCCTGGATCGAGACTGAACACGCCGATCAATTTCGATCGCGCCCGCGATCGGGTGATGTGCGCGAGCGCTCACCGCTGGCGACGACTGCGGCCCAGCGCACACCCCATGCAACCGTCGAAGAATGTGACCGATTTCCTTGCGGCGAGATTTCCGGCGGCGTTACGGTGGTGCCGCACGCCCTTCAGTCGATCGGCGTGGGGGACAATAGGAGCGGTCCGCCGCCGCGCGTGCGCGGGCCCGTCGAACCGACTCGAACGGAGGCACTACTCATGCGCACCTGGACCAGACTATCCGCGATTCTTGCCACTGCTGGCGCGACGCTCCTCGCCACCGCCTGCGGCGGCGGCAGCTCGAACCCCGATTCGCGCGTCACCGACACGAACATGAACCCTGATGCGGGCACGCCCGACGGCTCGCCGGACGCGGCGGTCGCGACCCGCGCCCTCACGATCTCGATCGCCGATGTGACCGTCACGACGCCGGGCGCTGCCGGCCTCGGGCTGAAGGGTGGCGTCATCCTCCTCGAGCCTGCGGACGTCACGCAGGGCGGCGGCGAGCTCGTGTTCGGGACCTCGCCCGTCGGTGGCTGCGTCGTCTACAAGTACTCGAACGCGACGGGCTCGACGTCGACGCCGAACCCGATCGTCGATGAGGGTGCCTTCACGCTGACCGGCGCGGGCCTCCTCAAGCCGACGGGCACGTGCTCGTTTGTCCCTGGCGCGGGCTACGTCTGCATCGTCGACGCCGGTTCGGCGACCGCGAGCGCCACGCACCAGCTGGGCCCCCTGGGCGGCGCCGGCGGCCCGCACGTCTACTCGCTCAAGTTCACGGGCAAGGACTTCTCGGGCACCGACCTGGTCGGCACCTACGTGAAGGTCACCGGACTCGCGACGGCGCAGCTGTCGGGATCGTTCGCGGTCATCGCGCAGCCCGCCGCCGACACGCTCAACGTGCTCGTCCCCAGCGACATCAACAACAGCGAGACTGACGTCGCTGGCGTCACTTACACCTTCGTCGCTGGTGCCGGTCCGATCCCGACTGCCCTCGGCGCGAACGCGGACTTCCTGAGTGACGACGGCGGCCGATCCGGCGCGGCGAACGATCCGCCGGCCGAGCCGGTGATCATTCACAAGGCTGCAGGCACGCAGTACGGCGAGGTGATGGACACGATCGAGCCGGCCGGCGAAGGCTTCATCCTCGATCCCGCCGGCGACAAGCCGCAGGCGTTCCCGTCGACGGCGCGCGACGTCACGTTCTCGTGCACGACGTGCGGCACGAAGACCGGTGAGCCCCTCTACGGAATGCTCATCTCGGGACGCACGACGGATGCGCCGGTCCCAGCGAGCCCGGACTTCTACATGCCGCCGGCGAGCGCTGGCACGACCTACCACACGTTCACGTGCGGGTTTCCCTTCGGCATGAGCGCGACGATTCCGTCGGCCGCGGTCGCCGAGATCCTGAAGGACACCCCCACGCGCATCGAGACCCGCGTGTTCCGCGCTGCGCTCCACCAGCCGGCGGATACCCTCAACCCGCTGAACGCTGCGAATATCGTCGTCGGTCATGGCTTCGTCGGTCACACGACGATCAACCCGGCCGCGAAGTAGTCGCGAACGATCTGGAGAGGAAGGCCGCCCGCACGGGGCGGCTTTTCCGTTTTCGGCGAGCGCTCGGGACTACCGTCGACGAACAAGACCTTCCGAGGCCTGGCCAACCACGACGTTGCCCTGGCGTGTCGCCGTGCCCGCGGCCGTGTTCATCCAGATGCGCCCGGCAGCGCCGCCTCCGCCACCCGCGCCCGACGGATTGGCGGTGCCGCTATAAGTGACCCCATTGGTGGGCGGGACGTTGCCGGCCCCGCCGTTTCCGCCGTTGGTGAACCCCGTCGCGCTGCACGTCCCGCCCGCAGACGGCAGCAACGTGAGCGAACCATCGGCACCGTCACTCGGATTGCAGCCGCCGCCGCCCCCACCACCGTTCGCGACGACGCCGGCGTTGGTGCCGACGATCGAAATCACGGGCGCCTCCAGCAGCACCTCGCCGCCCGATCCGCCACCCGCGCGGTACGTCCCGCCACCGCCGCCAGCGTCGACGATGCCGGTGACGTCGATCCGGGTGCGACTGGCGATCTGCAACGCGCCGCCGCCCGCCGCGCGGAAGCCGTCGTCGAGCCGAAAGCCGCCCGAGCATCCGCCCCGGATCGGCTCGCCGGTCCCAGCGCCGTCCTCGAGCCCACCGACCCCGCCAGCGAGGGCGTTCGCGCCCCCGGAGCCGCCCGCCGTGAGGAACCCACCGCCGCCCGAGCCGCTCTGTCTCGTCGAGTAAGTGGCCCAGCCCGCTTCGCACGGACGCGCGACGGTCCCGCCCGCCTTCGACGAGGCGCCCGGCCCCGGCATGTCGCGCGTTGCCGACACGTCGAAGTGCCCCTGAATCAGTACGTTGCCGGACGACACGAACGCCAGCGCCGGCGGCCACGCAACCACGCCGGCGCCCTCGCCGCTGATCACGGAGATGTCGCCGACGACCATCGATCGGACCTTGAACACGCGAATTTTCGGGGCATCGACCTGCGCCTGCACGACCACTTCCGATGGAATCGCGATGCTCGAGCCGTCGCCGTTCGTCACTTCGCCGGTCTTCATGTTGATGACCGCGCCGTCGGAGAGCACCACATCGGGCCCACCCACGCTGTCGTCGAGCTGGGCGGCGAGAGCGTTGCTCGGATCGAGGTCGTAGCAGCGCGTCCCGTCGGTGTAGCAACCGAGTGCGCACGGTGTGTCGAGTTTCGACGTGCCATCGGCGCTGCACGTCGAGAGGACGTCGTTCGCGCAGGTCACGCTCGACGGGGCGCAGACCCGCGTTGCATCGACGGGCGCGTCGGCGGGGGCGTCTGGGAGCCCCGCATCGGGGTCCCAGTTGGCGACGCAGGTGTGGGCGAGGTGGTTCTCCTCGTGGTCGCCGGTGAGGTCGCACCGCGGCCGATCCGCGAAGTTCTGGCAGTCGAAGTCGCTGCGACAGTAGAGCGGATCCTTCACCGAGCAGGCGGTCGCCACCAGCGCCACGCCTCCGAACACCATGCCGAGAGTTCGCATCCGGGCTCCTTCACGCAAGGCGCGCCATCGAGCGCTCGGTCGAGGGTAGCCCGAGGAGCCGGGAGGCAGGAAGTGGCGGTGTGGTGCGGAGGATGTGGGCGCGCGCATCGTGACGGCGGTTTCGACCGCGGCGCGACGACGGTTGCGTCGGCGCGAGGGCTGCGGCGTCGGTCAGACCGCTCCAGCGAGCGCGCGTGATGGCGCCGCGCTGGTCGCGGCCGACGTCGGCGCGTACGGTCACGCCCGATGACCACCCTCGCTGGCCGCCTCGTCGTGCTCGTCGCCGCGCTCGCCGGGGCGTGCGGCGGCGCGCCCGTGGACCTCGACGGCGCGATCGCGGCCGACGCGGCCGCGATCGACGCGACCGCGATCGACGCGGCCCTCGACGGCGGCGCCCCGGCGCCGGAGCCGGACCTGACCCACTGGATCGTGGGCGATCCCGCGGACCGTGTGGCCAGCACGACCCGCGGGCTGATCGTCATGGGCGGCGGCACCGACGTCGACGAGGCGTTCCGCTGGCAGCGCGATCGGATCGGCGGCGGCGATGTCGTGGTGCTCCGCGCCTCGGGCGCCGATGGCTACGACGACTACCTGTTCACGACGATCGGCGGCGTCGACTCGGTCGAGACCCTGCTGGTCGACACGCGCGCGCACGCGATGTCGCCGTACGTGCGCTGGCAGATCGATCACGCCGAGGCGATCTTCCTGGCCGGCGGCGACCAGGCGGTCTACCTCGCGGCCTGGACCGGCACGCCGCTGGCCGACGCGCTCGCCGCCGCGTACCAGCGCGGCGCGGTCGTGGGCGGCACCAGCGCCGGCGCGGCGGTGCTCGGCGAGATCGCGTACTCGGCGACCAACGGGTCGGTCTACTCCGACGAGGCCCTGGCCGATCCGTACGACGCGCACGTGACCTTCGCGCCCGGCCTCGTCCCGACGCCCGCGCTCGCCGGCATCGTGACCGACACGCACTTCGCGACGCGCGATCGCATGGGCCGGCTGCTCGCGTTCGTCGCGCGCTTGCGGACCGACGGCGTCGTCGCGCGGCCGGTCGGGCTCGGCGTCAACGAGGCGACCGCGCTGGTCATCGACGAGCACGGCACCGGGCGCGTGGTCGGCGCGGGCGCGGTGTACGCGATCGTCCCGACCGCCGCGCCGACGACGTGCGCCGCCAGCGCCCCGCTGGTCTGGGCCGACGTGCCGCTCTTCCGCCTGCACGCGGGCGACACGATCGCGCTGCCGGCGGCCACCGCGACCGTCGCGCCGGCCTCGCTCTCGGCCGCCGGCGGCCAGCTCAGCCCCGCCGACCCATACTGACGCGAACCGCCCTCAGCCCCATTCCCCGGCGCCCTGCCCGGCCAGGTTCCGCGCCGGCAGTTGGCAGACGTGCCGCACTGCGGCTATCGTCGCGCCCCCATGAGCAAGTTCCTCGAGACGTACGCGCGGACCCACGGCTGCGGTGAGCTCCGCGCCGTCGACGCCGGCAAGCAGGTGGTCCTCACTGGCTGGGTGCAGACCTATCGCGATCTCGGCGGCTCGGTGTTCATCGATCTCCGCGACCGCGACGGCGTCACCCAGATCCGGTTCGACGCCTCGTTCGCCGCCGCCGCCCACGCGACCTCGCGCGAGCTGCGCAACGAGTGGTGCATCGGCGTCGTCGGCGAGGTCCGCTCGCGCGGCGGCAACCTCAACGACCGCATGGCGACCGGCGCGATCGAGGTCTACGCGACCACGCTCGAGGTGTTCTCGAAGGCCGAGACCCCGCCGTTCGCGATCGAGGACGACCTCGACACCAACGAGGCGCTGCGCCTCAAGTACCGCTACCTCGATCTGCGCCGGCCCAAGCTGCAGAAGAACCTGATCGCGCGCTCGAAGATCACGAGCACGACCCGGCGGGTGCTGGCCGACGAGCGGTTCGTCGAGATCGAGACGCCGTTCATGGTGAAGTACACGCCCGGCGGCGCGCGCAACTTCCTCGTGCCGTCGCGGCTCAACCCGGGCGCGTTCTACGCGCTCGCCGAGTCGCCGCAGATCTTCAAGCAGCTGCTGATGGTCGCCGGCTACGAGCGCTACTTCCAGATCGTGCGCTGTTTCCGCGACGAGGACCTCCGCCTCGATCGCCAGCCCGAGTTCACGCAGATCGACATCGAGATGTCGTTCGTGAACGAGGCGATCCTGCAGGGCACGATGGAGAAGCTGATCGCGGCCCTCTGGCGCGAGGTGCTCGGCATCGAGGTCACGCTGCCGCTGCGCCGCATGACCTACGCCGAGGCGATGGACAAGTACGGCGTCGACAAGCCCGACCTGCGCCTCGGGCTGCCGCTGTGCGAGGTCACCGCGCCGTGCGGGCGCTCGGGCTTCCGCGTGTTCGAGGGCGTGGTCGCGGCCGGCGGCATCGTGAAGTGCCTGCGCGTCCCGGCGGCCGACGCCGGCGACAAGCTGTCGCGCTCGATGCTCGACGGGCTCACCGACTTCGCCAAGCAGTACGGCGTCAAGGGCGTGGCGTTCGCGCGCGTGCAGGAAGGCGGCGTCTGGCAGGCGCCGTTCGCCAAGGCGTTCAGCGACGCCGCCCGCGACGAGGTCAACGCGATCGCCGGCGCGGTCGCCGGCGACACGCTCCTGTTCGTCGCCGAGAAGGCCAAGGCCGCGAACACCTGCATGGGCGCGATCCGGCTCTACATCGGCGACAAGCTCGGGCTCATCCGCAAGGGCGAGTTCCAGTTCATGTGGCTCACCGATCCGCCGCTGTTCGAGATCGAGGACGGCCACGTCGCGGCCTCGCACCACCCGTTCACCTCGCCGCGCACCGAGGACGAGCA
The DNA here is from genome assembly GCA_021413675.1 of Deltaproteobacteria bacterium. Lineage (GTDB taxonomy): Bacteria > Myxococcota_A > Polyangia > Haliangiales > Haliangiaceae > JAIOQA01. The sequence goes on from JAIOQA010000348.1 coordinate 15,854, forward strand.
CCTGCTGGAGAGCGATCCCGGCAAGGTGCTGGCCCGCGCCTACGACCTCGTGTTGAACGGCGTCGAGGTCGGCGGCGGCTCGATCCGTATCCACCGCCCCGAGCTGCAGGCGCGCGTCTTCAAGGCGCTCGGCATCTCCGACGAGGAGGCCCAGCAGAAGTTCGGGTTCCTGCTCGAGGCGTTCCGCTACGGCCCGCCGCCCCACGGCGGCATCGCGTTCGGCCTCGACCGCCTGTCGATGCTCATGACCGGCGCCGAGTCGCTGCGCGACGTGATCGCGTTCCCCAAGACCCAGAAGGGCTCGGACCTCATGACCGAGTGCCCGACCGGCGTGTCGAAGAAGCAGCTCGACGAGCTGTTCATCCAGCTCGCGAGCGATCTGCCGGTCAAGGGGTAGCGCGCGGCGCGGCGCTCGCCACCGCGGGCGCCGGCCGGGTCTGATCGAAGTACGCGTAGTCGAGGTAGCGGTTGCCGTCGGCGTCGCGGTGGATGATGTCGGCGTACAGCTCGTCGAACCGGATGTGCTCGGCGAGGTAGACGTACCGGGTGTGGACCGACGCCGCGAGGCTGTCGTCGATGCCCGTGAACGTCACGAAGATGTTCGCGTTCTCGCGCGCCATCGACTCGGCGGTCGCGCCGTACAGCGGACTCGCCGCGTCGATCGGGTGGTAGACGGTCCACGACAGCGCGAACACCGGCGAGGTGTCGCGGCGCAGCGCGAGATCGTAGAGCCGCCGGTGGCGCGCGCCCGACGGCAGCACCTCGTCGCGCGAGTACACGACGTGCGCGGTGGCCTCGACGATCGCGGTCGCGCGCGCGTTCGCCATGCGCAGCATCAGCACCAGGCCCTCGCCCTCGTCGGCGATGACGCCGACCTTGCTGAACATCACCTTGGCGATCGGCGTCGAGAACTTCGCGAAGAACAGGCCGGTGGCCATCGCGATCATGATGATCCCGACGAAGCTCTCGATCGTCACGACGACGTGCGCGAGGTGATCGACCGGCACGAAGTAGCCGTAGCCGATCGTCGCGAGGGTCTGGACGCTGAACCAGAACCGATCGAGGAACGAGCCGGCGCGGGCGTTCAGGATCTCGGCGTCGCCGAAGTACAGCACCGCCGCGAACGCGAGATTGACGAGGATCCAGCCGACGCCGAGGACCGCGATCAGCCGCGGCCACGTGGTCGTGCGCAGCCGGTGGTAGAGATCCTTGGCGAGCTCGGAGGCGCGGGCCTTGGGCAACCCGACCCGCGGGATCGTGAGCCGCCCGCGGCTGTCGAGGAACGACTGGCCGGGTTGCGGCGGCGGTGGACGCTTGGCCATGGCCTACCTTAGTGCGAGGGCGCGACCGCGTGATCCCTTCGGACGATCATCTACGGCGCCTCGCGCGGGGTGATCGCGAGGTTCACGAGGCGACCGCGGCGGACGACCTGCAGCGCGGTCGGCACGCCCGGCGCGAACTCGCGCAGGAGCCGGTGCAGCTCGTCGACCGACGCCACCGTGTGCGCGCCGAGGCCGACGATCAGGTCGCCGTCGAGCAGGCCCGCCTGCGCCGCGGGCCCGCCCGCCTCGACGCTCATCACCTCGACCGCCGAGGCGCCGAGCTCGTGGTGGCGCGCGAGCCGGCGATCGAGCGGGCGGCGCATGCCGCCGATCCCGAGCCAGGCCCGGCGCACGCGGCCGCGCGCCATCAGCTCGGCGAGCACCCACGCGACGGTCTCGACCGCGATCGCGAAGCCGATGCTCTGCGAGCGCGCGATGATCGCGGTGTTCACGCCGACCACGCGGCCGCGGCTGTCGAGCAGGGGGCCGCCGGAGTTACCGGGGTTGAGCGGCGCGGTGTGCTGGACCACGCCGTCGATCAACCGGCCGTTCTTGCTGCGCAGCGTGCGGCCGAGCGCGGACACGACGCCGGTCGAGACCGTGGAGTCGAAGCCGAGCGGGTTGCCGATCGCGACGACGAGCTGGCCCGGGCGCGCGGTGGCGGCGCCGTCGATCGGCAGCCACGCGGCGCCCGCGCCGAGCGCGGCGGGGTCGGCGGCGATCAGCGCGAGATCCGTGGCGGGATCATCGCCGACCACGGTCGCGAGCACGTCGTCGCCGCTGGCCGAGCGGACGCGCACTTCGCTGGCGCCCGCCACCACGTGGCTGTTGGTCAGCAGGTAGCCGTCGGGCGCGATCACGAACGCCGAGCCGGCGCCCGCGGGCGCGGCGCGCTTGCCGCGGCGCTTGCCGGTGGTGACCGCGACGCTCTTCACCGCCGCGGCGGCGATGTCGACGACCGAGATGACCGCGCGCGAGTACGCGTCGAGCAGCCCGTCGTCGGTCGCTGGCGACGGTGCGTCGGGCACGATCGCCAGCGCGCTCACGACCGGGTCCCCACGCTGACGCTCACCGCGTGGCGCGCGCCGGCGCGGATGATCACGACCTCGACCGCCTTGCCGGCGCGATCGAGCAGCGCGTCGCGAAGCTCGTCGGGGCCGCCGATCGCCACGCCATCGAGCGTGACGAGGATGTCGCCGACCAGCACGCCCGCGCTCGCCGCGGCGCCGCCGTCCTCGACCGAGGCGACCAGCGCCGCGCGCTCCTGGCCGAACGCCGCGGCCAGCGCCGCCGGCAGGCCGATCGGATACGCGCCGACGCCGAGGTAGCCGCGGCGCACGCCGCCGTGCGCGACGATCTCGTCGACCACCCGGCGCAGGGTCGCGTGCGGCACCGCGAGATCGGCGCCGCGGAACAGCGTGCGCGTGTTCATACCCAGCACGCGCCCGTCGAGCGAGACCAGCGGGCCGCCAGCGAACCCACGCGGGATCAGGCGATCGCTCTCGAGGTAGCGATCGACGGTGCCACCGCTCGGCGTGCGCAGCGCGGGGCCGACCACGCCCAGCACGCGGAACGACGCGCGGACGCTGCGGCCCGGGCGGCCGAGGGCGAGCGTCGGCAAGCCGACCGCGAGGCCGTCCTCGCGAAAGGTCGCGGGCGTCAGGCCGCCCTCGACGCGGACGACCGCGATGTCGGTGCCGGGATCGCGGCCGATGACGACGCCGTCGCGATCGTCGAGCTCGGCGCTGTCGGCGCGCGCGACGCCGACGTGGGTGCGATCGGGGGTGTGGAAGCTGGAGGTCACGACCAGGTCGGTCGACCAGGCGATACCGGAGCCGCCGCCGCGGGGGCGCGCGACCCGCACGATCGACGGCGCGGCGGTGGAGACCGCGCCGGTCAGCGCGGCTTCGAAGGATGCGAGGGCGATTTCGGAGGTGGTCATATCGCCACCTTGCGCGCGCGGCGCGCGAGCGAACATCGGTCGATCGGGCGGGCACAGCGACGACAATCGGCGAGGGCCTGCGTCGGGAGCGACCCGCTCGGGATCCCTGCCCTGCCCGAACGGGCAGGCCTTGACCTGGCTGGCCATCGTCCCCACGTTAGGCCAACCTGAAAGGGCCCAGACGGGCGGGTAGCCGAATCGGCCGCCCGGCCAGCCGCCCGGGCAGGACACGCGATGACCCGCAACCCCAATCTCCCGATCACCGACGCCGACGGGCCCCTGCGGGTCGCGGTGGTCACCGATGATCCGCTGCTGCGCACCGGGCTGACCAGCCTGCTGGCCAGCGGCGCGGGCGTCGAGGTCGTGGCGCTGGAGGCGGCGCAGGTCGCGCTGTGGGACTCGGGTCCCGATGCGACCCGCGCGCTGACCCGCCTGCGCGAGCTGAGCGCGCTGCGCGTGCCAGTGGTCGCCGTGGTGAGCGATGCGTCGCAGCTCGGGCCGGCGCTGGCCGCAGGCGCGCGCGGCGTGGTGCTGCGCGATCAGGTCGGCAGCGGTATCGGCGCGGCGCTGGCCGCGGTGCAGAGCGGCCTGACCGTGATCGACACCGCGCTCGCCCAGGCGCTGGTGCCGCCGACGCCCACGGCGCGGACCGCGAGCGGCGGGCGCGCCGCCGAGCTCACGGATCGCGAGCGCCAGGTCGTGCAGCTGCTGGCCGAGGGCCTGTCGAACAAGCTGGTCGCGGATCGCCTCGGCATCAGCGATCACACGGCCAAGTTTCACGTCAACGGCGTGATGGCCAAGCTCGGCGCGTCGACGCGCACCGAGGCTGTCGTCGAGGCCGTGCGCCGCGGCCTGGTCACGCTGTAGCCGGCGTCAGCGCGAGCGCCGCTTCGCGGCGGCGCGCCCCATCGGCTTCGCGAGCGCCGGCTTCGCGATCCGCGCCGCAGCGCGCCGCTTCGGCGGCGCCTCGGATGCCCAGCCAAACGTCGCGAGCGACACCAGCCCGCGATCGTCGACCTCGATCTTCTCCTTCGTCAAGAGCGCGCGCTGCATCGCCGCGCCCACCGGATCGTGGATCGCGATCCGCGCGGTCGTCGGGCCGCGCTTGCCGAGCACGCGCCACCACGGCAGCCCGTCCTCGGGCCGCGAGGTCTTGAGCGCGGCCGCCGCGATGCGCGCGCCCCGCGGCACGCCGGCGATCTCGGCGACCACGCCGTAGGTCGAGATGCGGCCGCGCGGGATGCGCCGCACGACCGCGTGGATCGCGCGGTAAAGCGCGGCAAGGTGCGTGGCGTCCTCGGAGCGGGCGTACACGCGCGCAGCGTAGCGCAGGCCAGCGCGCCGCGCGCCTCACGCTTGCCTCACGCACGCATCACCTGACGAGCGCTCGCCGCTGCGGCCTCGTCGCCGCAGCGCGGGTCGCAGCGATCGCGTCGCGTGCGAATCGTGGCGCGCGCGCGTGGAGAACCGCGCGCCACCTCGCGTAGGGTGCGCGCTCTGTGTCGATGGTCGGTGGCGCCGAAGAGCGGCGAACGACAGGTGGCGAACCTGACGACGCGGTCGAATCTCGCGCAAGCGCGGGCGGCGCCGTGTCGATCGACGACAGCACCGATCGGCGCACGCGCGCTGATCAGAGAAGGACAGGGGTCATCTCGATGCATGCTTCAGGTTCACGCTCTCGCACGGCGCGCACGCTCGCGCTCCTCACTCTGCTCGCGCTCGCGGCCTCCGCGTGCACCGAGCCGCCCGACAGCGGCAGCGCCACGAGCGCGATCGAGATCGGCGGCGGGCCGGTCATCGATCCCACGCTGGATCCGCCGCCGTCAGGTTCGTTCGTGCCGGGCGAGATCCTGGTGCAGCTCACCACCGAGCCGGCCGGCAAACAGGTCGAGCTCGCGGGTATCACGTTCTCCGTGGTGCAGCAGCTCCCGACCGGCACGTGGCGGCTCGCGATCGACGATCTGTCCGTGATCCGTGACAGCGTGCTCGGCGAGGGCAAGGTCGACGCCAACGAGCGCCTCAGCGCCGAGGCGGTCACGCTCGACGCGATGAACGCGATCGCCGGCGATCCCGACGTGATCGCGGCGTACCCGAACCTGCTGCTCACGCTGTCGGAGTTCCCCGCGGACCCGCCGAACGATCCGCTGTACGGCGATCAGGCGTGGAACTACGACGCCATCCACCTGCCCGCCGCATGGGCGCTCACCGCCGGCACCATCGGTGCGCGCATCGGCATCCTCGACACCGAGAGCTCGGCCGACCAGCACCCCGACCTCGTCGGCAAATGGGTCGGCGGCGGCGACTTCGTCACGATTCCGAACTTCACGTACCACCACGGCGCGCACGTCGCCGGCATCGCGGGCGCGTCGACCAACAACGGGATCGGCGGTGCCGGCGTGTGCTGGAACTGCTCGCTGTCGCCGTACCGGGTCACGCCCCGCCTGACGACGACGTCCGCCACGGTGGCGGATGTCGTCGCCGCGCTCCACGCCGCCGACAGCGATCCGTTCTACGGGCTCTACCCGGAGGTCGACGTCGTCAACCTCAGCTTCAACGCGGAGGATCGCACCATCAAGTGCACCACGGGCTGGGTGGGTCCCCTGAAGACGGAGATCGAGACCGCGATCGCGCACAACGTCACCGTCGTGGTCTCGGCAGGAAACCAATCGGACAGCGGACCGCACTTTCCCGCCGACTGCGACGGCGTGATCTCGGTCGCGGCGATCCGGCGCGAGGGGACCATCGCCCAGTACAGCAACCGTGGCGGCGGCGTGACGCTCGCTGCGCCCGGGGGCGCTGGCATCGTCGGCAACCACGGGACGGACACGATGTACGGCGCGTTTCCCGCGTCGGTCCGGTGTCGCCGGCATCCCGAGGATGCGTTTGGCTATGACCCCAACGATCCGTACCTTGGCGACAACGGCGTGATGTCGACCTGGGTCAGCTACACGCCGATCCAGAACGCCAGCGACTACGGAACCGCGCAGGACCCGGGCGATTACTGCGCGCGCTACCTCTCGGGCACGTCGATGGCGGCGCCGCACGTGACCGGCACGGTCGGGCTCATGAAGTCGGTCAACGGGAACCTGACGCCCGAGCAGATGAAGGACATCCTGGTCCGCACGGCGCAGACCAACACGCCCTGCCCGGTCGGCACCTGCGGCGCCGGCCTGCTCGACGCCGCCGCGGCGGTGAAGTTCGCCCCGCAGTACGGCGTGCCGACCGCGGCGATCGCACCGCCGAGCTTCGGCACGGTCAACGTCGGCGCGACCGCGGTCGCGAGCGCGACGCTCGCCAACACCGGCACCGGCGTGATGACCACCAGCTCGATGACGCTCAGCGGTGCCGGCGCCGGCAAGATCACCTTCGCGCTCGGCCCCAGCTGCACCGCGGGCACGACGTGCACCCAGCCGGTCGCGATCTACGGCACCGGCAACGCGTCGATCCCGCTGCGCTGCAGCCCGACCGCGGCCGGCACGCTCACCGCGACGCTCACGATCAACGGCGACATGCGCAACAGCCCGGTCTCGACCACGGTCACCTGCGCCGCGCAGAACGCCACGCCGCCCGACGTGACGGTGACGCCGACCTCGCTCGCGTTCCCGACGACGCCGGTCGGCAGCGCGTCGCCGGCCAAGCCGGTCACGATCCGGAACGACGGCGGCCAGCCGCTCGCGTTCACGACCAGCATCGGCCCCGACTTCGGCGCGACCTGCACCAGCGGCTGCACCTGCACCGCGGCGACCTGCAGCGGCAACCTCTCCGCCGGCCAGGCAGCGACGCTCGCGGTCACGTTCACGCCGACCGCGGCGGGCGCGCGGGCCGCGACGCTCACGATCGCCACGCCCGGTGATCCCGACGAGCCGACCACCGCGGTCGCGCTCACCGGCACTGCGACACAGGGCTCGATGTACATCGAGCTGCCGCAGTTCCCGATCACCCGGGTGGGCGCGTCGGAGGTCATCACCGCGTACATCCGCAACACCGGCAACGCGCCGATGCACGTCTCGCAGGCGGTCCTCGGCGACACCGGCGGCGTGATCAGCTTCGTCGGCCCGTGCGCGGGCTCGCTCACCTGCCCGCTCTCGCAGGACGTCAACCCGAACACCTACGGCACGGTGTCGCTGCGGTTCACGCCGGTGCGCACGGCGAACATCGTCACCGGGCTCACGATCACCTCGAACGCGGCGAACAGCCCGCGCTCGGTGTCGGTCGTCGGGCGCGGCGTCGCGCCCGCCGCGATCCTCTACAACCCCGGCCTCGGGTTCGGCGACGCGGCGATCGGCAGCAGCGCGGCGAAGGCGATCTTCGTCGGCAACACCAACGGCAACTTCTACACCGTCCTCGACTGGACCCTGCACTCGAGCTCGTCGACGTTCGCCCTGAGCTGCACCGGCAGCAACTGCACCTGCGCCAACAACGCGTGCAGCGGCCAGACCGTGAACGGCATGACCGGCCTCGACCTCACGTTCGCACCGAGCTTGATCGGCCCGGCGTCGTCGGTCTTGACCCTGACGAGCAACGATCCGGATCACCCGGTCCTGACCTACACCGCGACCGGCAGCGGCATCGAGCCGCTGGTCATCGAGGATCCGTACACGCCGCCCGACGAGAAGTGACGGTCGCGGCCCGGAGCGGTACGCTCGCCGCGTGCAGCTCCGCGTCCTGTACTTCGCCGTGTTCCGCGAGCGCCTCGGGCGCGACCACGAGTCCATCGAGCTCGCCGGTGGCGACGTCGCCGCGCTGATCGAGGCGCTCGAGGCGCGGCACGAGGCGATCCGCGCGCTGCGCGGTCGCTACCGGGTCGCGGTCAACCAGGCGATGGTCGGCACGGACGAGCCGCTCGCCGATGGCGACGAGGTCGCGCTGATCCCGCCGGTCGCGGGCGGCGCGACCTACGCGCGCCTCCTGAGCGAACCGCTGTCGCTCGACCGCGTGGTCGCGGCGGTGCGCGGCCCCGACTGTGGCGGCATCGTCACCTTCACCGGCATGGTCCGCGATCGCAGCCACGGCGAGCGCATCGTGCGGCTCGAGTACGAGGCCTACCCGGCGATGGCCGAGGCGGTGATGGCGCGGCTCTGCGCGAGCATCGAGGCGGCCACGCCGGGCGCGCGGCTCGCCGTCGAGCACCGGGTCGGGACGCTCGCGATCGGCGAGATCGCCGTGGTGATCGCCGCCGCCGCGCCGCACCGGGCCGAGGCCTTCACCGCCTGCCGCGCGCTGATCGATCAGCTCAAGCAGGAGGTGCCGATCTGGAAGAAGGAGTTCGGCGAGAGCGGCGCGGAGTGGGTCGGCCTCGGGCCCTGAGCCGCGCGGCCTCGGGCCGTGAGCCGCGTCAGTTGACGATGATGGGCGCGCTCGCGCCCGAGCCAGTGCCCGCCTCGCCCCCGGGCTGCGGTGGCGCCTCGCCCGGCGGTGGCGGTGGCGGGGGCGGTGGCGCCTCGCCGTTCGGCGGCGGCGCCATGCGCTCGAACTGCTGCGGCGCCGGGGCCGCGCCGGAACCTGCGCTGCCCGCGCCAGGCGGCGGCGGCTCCGTCCCCGAACCCACCGCCGGCGTCGGCGCGGGGATCGGCGGCGGCGGCGGCGGCGGCACCGTCGGCGTCGGGCGGACCGGCTCGTCGGCGGTCGGCGTCGGCGTGATCCGCGGTCGACCGCCGAAGTGGCCGGTGCTGTCGACGCTGGTCTGGGTCTTCTGGCCGGGGACCTCGCTGCCGTCGAGGCTGCAGATGAACGGCTGGCGCTTCACGTCGCCGAGCGTGCCGGCGAGCTTCACGTAGTAGTAGTTGTCGGGGCCGAGCGGCGCGCCGGTGATGTCGAGGCCGTTGCCGAACTTGGGCTCGCGCTTCTTGAGCACCTCGGACGCCTTGAACTTGATGCAGCCGGTGACCGGCGAGTCCTTGAGGACCTTCTGGATCTGCGCGTGGAAGTCCACGAAGATCTCGCCGTCGTCGGAGTGGAACTCGAACTTGGTGATGTCGAGCTTGCCCTTCACGAGCGTCATCTCCGCCGACCAGTCGTGCAGGAGGAGCTTGGCGACCGTCATGCCCTCCTTGCCCCACGCCGCCGACGCCGCGGTCTTGCCCTTGGGATAGATCTTCGCGACGCCGTCGCCGATCGTGCAGTTGGCCTTGCAGCCGATGTCGACCTTGCCCTCGGCCTGGCGCGCGTCGCCCTTGGGCAGCTCGAGCGACACCTCGCCATCGAGCTTGCCGCCGACCGGCAGGCCGACCACGCCGGCCAGGCCGGGCACGGTCTCGGCGTTGACGTCGTCGATCACGAGGGACAGCGTGGTCGTGCTGCTCGACAGCGCGACCGTGCCGCTGATCTCGCCATGACCGAGCTCGGCATCGATGTGGATGCCCGCGGTCCCGCCGAGCAACCCGAGCAGCCCGACCCCGACGTGGACATCGGAGAACAGGAGCGTCGCGGGCTGCTCGCCGGCCTTGGTCGGGCGCGGCGTCAGCCCGATCGACGAGATGGTCATCGTCCCGGGCCAGAAGCCGCGGTCGACCTCGCCGATCGTGACGTCGTACTTCGCCATCAGCGCTTCCTTCATGCGCGCGGCGACGCGGTCGTACGGGAACGTGAGCTGCAGCGCGAAGACGAAGCTGACCAGCGCCAGCAGCGGGTAGCCGACCCAGCGCAGGATCCGCTTCATGCGCGGGCTGAGGGCGAAGGTCACTGCGCACCTCCCGCCGCCGAGCCCGAGCCCGAACCGAACCCGTCGGGCACCGCGGACCCCGAGCCCGAGCCGGAGCCGGAGCCCGCCTCGGGCACCTTCGCGTAGGTCGCGACCTCCATGCGGAGATCGAGCTTCTCCTTGTCGCGGAAGTTGCGGTTGATCGTCAGCGACGTGACCGCGACCAGCCGGTTGCCGGTCTCGATCGCCTCCAGGTAGTCCTTCACCTGCTGGATGCTCAGATCGCGCAGCTCGATCGTGCCGGAGTTGGTGATGAAGCCGTCCTTGGTCACCGGCGTGCGCGGGTTGAACGACGGCACCTGCAGCTTCTGGCTCTCGGCGGCGTGCGCGAGGTAGGTCGGCAGGCTGACCGCGGTCGTCCCGATGTTCTTGGTCGGGTCGTCGACGGTCTTCTGCGGGCCCGCGGCGCGCAGGTTGGACAGCACCACCAGCGCCTTCCGCATCTTGTTGTTGCGCTCGTCGATCGCGGTCAGGCCGTCGCGGATCGACGACACCAGGAGGACCACGACGGTGATGATGACCGCGCCGCCGAGGAGCAGGACCAGGCGCTTCTCGCGCTCCGAGATCCCGTCCCAGCGATCACGAACCGTATCGGTGAGGGAGGCCATCGGCGACTCCTACATGCACGAGTGCTTGTACGAGAGCTGGAACTGGCTGCCCTCGGTGGTGGTCTGGGTGGCGCCGCGGCTGGCGGGGCCGAGGCACGGGACGTCCTTGAGCGCGGTCTCGAGGACGTCGATCTCGTCGGTCTTCTTGGTCGAGCCCTTGAGCTGCACGCTCGAGTCCGTGATCTCGAGCTGCGTGATGTCGAGCGTGATCTTGTCGCGCGCCGGCAGCTTCTCGTTGATCGCGAGGAGGATGTCGTAGGCGGTCATCTTGGGCAGCGGCGACGCGGCGCTGTTGACCGTGCCCTTGTCCGCATTGAGGACCTCGTCGGCGGTGCGCGCCTTGCCGTCGCCGAAGTACTCCGACGACTCGGCGGCGAGGCGATCGGTCAGGACCTTCTCGGCCTTGCGCAGCTTGTAGTGCGAGGCCCACGCGCTGGCCGCCGCGAACGCCAGCACGATCACCAGCGCGGTCGCGATCTGGTACGCGCGCGCCCGGATGAACGACAGGTCGACCTTGAACGCCAGCGCGCCCTGGCGCAGATCGAACAGCGGCCGCCCGCTGGCGCCGTCGAGGACCGCGCCGATCGCGACCGCGCCGACGTCGATCGACGCCGACGCGAGCGCGCCGAACGCGGCGGTGGCGCCGGTCGCGGTCCGGACCGGGACGCCGAGCGCGTCGGCGAGGAAGCCCGCGATGCCGCGCAGGCGGCTCGCGCCGCCGACGATCATCACCTGCTCGACCGCGACGCCCGTGCGCGCCTTGCACGCGGTGAAGCTCTGGCGCAGATCGCGCGCCAGCGGCCCGAGCTCGGCGGCGATCACCTCGCTGACCCGCGCCCACGCCTCCGACGACGCCGGCTCGGCGGTCGACGCGACGAAGCCATCGGAGTGCTTGGCGCGCTCGGCCTCGCCGAACGGCAGCCGCCACGACGTCGCGATCGCGTCGGTGACGTGGCGACCGCCGCGCGCGATCGTGCGCGACCACACCGGCTTGCCGGCCTGCAGCACGACGACGTCGGTGCGCGCGTGGCCGAGATCGATGATCGCGGTGGACGCGACGTCGGGCGTCGGGCCCGCGGCCCGCGCGGCGAATCGCGTGAGCGCGCCGGCGACCGGCAACAGCCCGCGGGGCTCGGCCTTCTGCGCCCGGCCCATCGCGATCAGCTCGAGCGCGCGGGTCCGCGCCATCGCGTAGGTGAGCACGCGCATGCCCGCCGACGGCGCGACCCGGCCGCGTGGCGCGGCGGCGCGGCCGCCCTGGACCTTGGTCGGCTCCTCGTCGGTCGTGGGCCCGTCGACCACCGCCGCCGGTGCGCTCGCCGCGATCTGCGGCACTGGCTCGAACGCGTAGACCATGTCCTCGAGATCGAGCGGCACCACGCCCTCGAGCTCGCCGCCGATCGCCTTGTCGAGATCGGCGCGGCGCAGGCTGGTGAACGGGAAGTCGAGGATCTTGGTGAACAGCTGCTCGCCGCCGACGACGAGGTAGGCGGTGTCGTGCTCGAGCTGGCGCTCGTTGACGATCGCGGCGAGCGCGCGCGCCGCGCGGTCCTCGTGCGGCTCGTCACCGGGCGGGATCGGGCGCTCGATGAGCTCCGTCAGCGTGGCCTGGCGGAAGCCGGGCTCGGCGATCGCGACCTTGAGGCTCCACGCCCCGATGTCGACGGCATAGATACGATGGGCCATCGTTCACTCTTCTCGCAGGAAGACCCACGCGCCCGCGCCGGATTGCCCGGCGGGAGACGGACGCGCGTTCTGAGGGGTAGTCTTGGTGTCCCAGACGCCGCGCAGCGTGCGGCGCACGGGCGGAAAGACCGGCTTGCCGTCGGAGTCGACCTGAGCGCGGGTGACCTCGCCGGTGGCCTCGACGCGGTACGTGCGTCGCGGCCCGGCGGTCGCGATGGCCGCGAGCAGCTGCGGTGACAGCTTCACGCCCTTGAGGCCCGGTGGGATGCCGGGCAACGCGGCCGACGCGGCGGCGCTCGAGGCCGCGCCGCCGGTCCCGCCGGTCGCGATGGTCGAGGTCATGCTGCCGACCGGATCGTTGACGAAGTCGGCGAACTCCTGGGTCGTCGTGAACGGCATGATGTCGTGGGCCTTGGCCACGACCAGCGCGAGGTTCCACAGCTGATCGGGGTTGGCCAGCACCGGGTCCTGCTGGTTCTCGGCCGACAGCTGGATCACCGACGCGATGATCTTGGGATCGGTCGCCGCCGACAGGTTGATCTGGCAGCCGCCGTAGACCGTGAACGCGTTGCCGAACAGGCTCCAGAAGCGATCGTCGATGCCGCGGATCTGGCGGATCTCGCCGACGGTATCGATGTAGTTGTTCTTGGCCCCGTAGGGGTCCTTGAGGTTGTCGTAGCCGTAGTCCTCGGGCGAGCCCGGCGTGCCGAGCTTGGCGCCATCGAGATCGACGTAGTCGACGATCGCCGCGGTCTGCAGCTCGCGATCTCGGCGCCAGCCATCGGCGTCGGGGTCGCTGAAGATCGGGTCGTAGACGGGGAAGTAGTAGAGCGCGCCGATCCGCGCGGCGAGGTACTCGGCGGTCTTGCCGCGGGCGTTGGCGCAGTTGACGTTGATCTTGTCGTCGTCGGTGCTGATCGCGACGTCGAACGTGCCGATGTTGGCGCCCAGGCCCTTGAGGTCGCTCTGCCCCATCAACTCGGAGACCTCCTCGGGGCCGCCGCCGAACGCCGACATGAGCAGGCTGGCGTAGTCGGTGATCTGGATGCCCTGGAGCTGCTGGACGTTGTCGAGGCGCTGCTGCAGGCGGATCACCAGCTCCGACAGATCGAGCGCCGACTGCGCGAGGAAGTGCGCGCGCATGCGATCGCGGTGGTTGGCCGCGGCCATGACATCGAGGCTGGCGCGGGTGCCGAACTCGCTCGCCATCACGAGGATGCCTGACAGCGCGAGCGTCACCGCGATCAGCGCCACGCCGCGCTGGGTGAACATCCGCCGGCGCGGACGCCGGGTCTTGGAGCGCCTGGTGGACATCAGTTGGTGAAGAACAGGAGCGGCTCCTGCAGCCGGATCCGGGCCTGGGTGGTGAGCTTCACTTCTTCGTCGCGCGCGTTGCGGAAGGTGACCGTGATGCGCACGCGGATCGGCAGGTGGTTGCGCTCGGCGTCGGACGCGGTCGAGTCCCAGTGGTCCTGCCACTCCTGCTTCTCCCAGTTCCAGTAGTCGAAGGTGACCTTCTCGACGTCGTGGACCAGGATGTCGGTGTCAGCGGGCTCCTGCTTCCACGACTTGTTGGACAGGCGCCGCGACTCGCGCCGCACCCAGTTGGTCTTGCCCGAGTCCTTGCGATCCGAGAGCGCCGAGTAGCTGATCAGCGTCTGCTCCGACTCGTTGGCGTCGGCCCAGAGCGGGGTGTGGCCCAGCGACGAGAACCGCAGCTCGGGCACGACGCCGCCGCTCTTGCCGACGAACAGCGTGCGGCGATCGGTAGCGTTGGGATCCTCGTTGCCCGACAGGTACGCGGCCTCGATGTCGGACACGACGCGGGCCATCGCGACCCGCAGCTCGTGGTTGCGATCCTCGATCGCCTCGTAGTGGGTCTTGGCGTCGAACGTGTTGCGCGTGGTCTTCCACGCCAGCGTCATCATGAGCGCGAGGATCGCGACCGCGATGAGGATCTCGATCAGCGTCATGCCGGCCTGGCGCCGGCGCGCGGTGCGGGCCGCCCTCATCGCGTCCCCCGGGTCGGCGTGATCCGCGTGCTGCCGCTGCCACTGCCGCTGCCGCTGCCGGATCCGCCGCCACCGCCACCGCCGCCGCCGCCGAGGCCGAGCCCGCCGATGACCTTGTTCATGCCGGCGGGATCGGTGACGTACGCGACCACGAGCATCGAGCGCTTCGAGCCCATGACCTCCCAGTTGAGGGTCAGCGAGATCTTGCGGATCGAGGCCTTCAGCACCTGCTTGATCAGCTCGAACTGCGACTGCAGGAACGAGGCGCCCTTGGCATCGGAGCCGCCGCCCATGCCCCCGGCGCCGAGGTCGCCGCCGCCGAACATGCCGAGCATGCCGGCGAGGCCGCTGTTGCCGAAGCCGGCGCCCTGCGCCCCGCCCTCCGATCCCGCGCCGGCACCGGAGCCGGAGCCGGAGCCCGAACCCGAACCGGAGCCCGAGCCGCTGCCCGAGCCCGCCGCGACCTGCTGCACCGCCGACAGATCCGGCAGCTCGACCGCCTCGATCTTGTAGGTGTACGTGATCGCGGGCCAGCCCTCCTCGGAGAAGTCGCCGTCGGCCTCCTGGTCCGTGTCCTGGAAGCCGTCCTTCGCCAGCTTCTCCTCGAGGTCGTACATCTTGCCGCGCGCCAGATCGGTCGTGACGCCGTAGAAGTACGCGCTCTGGGTCTTCGAGATGTTGTTGGCGGTGTTCTTGATGAGCACGATCAGGCTGAAGCCGAGGATCGCGAGCGCGATCATCACCTCGACCAGCGTGAAGCCGGCGGATCGCGCGCGGATCCGACTCATCGGGCCTTCTCCTTCTCGCCGTTCACGTCGCGCATCATGAACTCGTCGGCGTCCTGCGCCGGGCCGTCCTCGATGTCGATCTGGCCGGTGAGGCCGTGGACGCGGACCGTGAAGGTGGTGTCGCCCTGGGCGAGCTCGATGATCGCCTTCTCGGCCCAGCCCATCGGGAAGAAGTGGATGCCGACCTGTCCGGCGGTGACCGAGTCCTCGTGGTGCTGGACCCAGACCTGACGGATCTTGATGCCCTCCTGCAGCTGCATCGCCAGCGGCCGGCCCTCGCTGTCACCGGTGAAGACGTCGACCGCCGGCGTGCACGCCTGATCGCCGACGTGGTGGCCGGCGAGCGCCGCGGCGAGCTTGGCCTCGTCCTCGGGCGAGGCCGCCTGGAACTTCTGGCGCGCCGGGTCGGCCTTGAGCCGCTCGCGCGCGTTCTGCAGCTCGCGCTTGGTCGCGTCCTCGTCGAGCGGCTTGCCCAGCTGCGGGTTGCGCTGCACCTGGGCCACGCCGTCGCAGGTCTCGACCACGACCGTGCCCTTCTCGAGATCGACCGTCACCCGCTCGAGCATCCCGGTCTCCGACGCCAGCTCCGACGTGCGCCGCATCAGCGAACCGATGCGGTTGGCGTCCTTCACCAGGTCGGCCTTGGAGAACGACCGGTACGCGGTGAAGCCCACGGTCGTCAGGAGACCCATGATCGCGATGACGATCATGATCTCGAGGAGCGTGATGCCGCGCTGGGGGGGCTGGGTGCGCATGGGGAGCTCGCCGGTCAGGCGGTCGCTATTCCTCCTGCCACGACTTGATGTCGCGGGCGTCGCCGTCGCCGCCGGCCTTGCCGTCCTCGCCGTACGACATGACCGCGATGCCCTTGGCCCCGGCCGGCAGGTTCTCGCCGCACTGCATGACGTAGTCGTTGCCCCACGGATCCTTCGCGTCCGTCGAGTTCACGTACTCGTTGAGGTCCGCCAGCGACGACGGGCACTTCTTGCCCGGGTTGTCCGTCGCCCACTTGGGGTACGCCTCGAACGCGTAGCCCTTCACCGCGATGCGGGCGATCCGGGTCTTCGACTTGCCGAACGCCTTCATGACCGCCGGGCCGACGAGCAGGCCCATGACCAGGCCGATGATCGCGAGCACGATCAGGATCTCGAGGAGCGTGATGCCGCGCTGCTTCTTGCCGGCCTTCTTGCGGGCGTTCTTACGGGCGACGAGGGTATCGAGCAGGGTGGACGAGATCATGGCGGTCTCCTTGGACGTCAGTTGGCGAACGAGCCCATGTCCATGATGGGCTGCAGGATCGAGAAGACAACGAAGGCCACCGTGCCGCCCATGGCGACCAGCATCAGCGGCTCGAGGAGCGTGGTGAACCGGGTGAGCGCGGCGTCGACCTCGCCGTCGTAGGTGTCGGCGACGCGGGCCAGCATCTGCTCGAGCTGACCCGCGCGCTCGCCGACCGCGATCATGTGAATCGTCGTGGGCGGAAAGTGACCGGACCGCTTGAGCGTCACCGCCAGCGACTCGCCCTCGGTGACCGCGATCTTCGCGGTCTCGATCGCCTCGCGCATGATCACGTTGGCCATGATCATCTTGGCGGTGTCGAGGGCGCGCAGCATCGGTACGCCAGCGTGGAGCATCGTCGACAGCGTCCGCGCGAAGCGCGTGACGTTGACCTTGCGGGCGAGCGGGCCGATCGCCGGCAGCTTGAGGATGAAGCGGTGCCAGGTCTTCCGGCCGTTGGGCGTGCGCGTCCAGTAGACGATCCCCCAGATCGCGAGCGCGAGGCCGGCGAAGATGAAGAGGAAGTAGTCGCCGATGATGTGCGAGGTCGTGATCAACATCCGGGTGTTGATCGGCAGGACCTTGCCCTTCTGCGCGAACATCTTGGTCAGCTCGGGCACGACCGCGACCATCAGCACCGTCATGATGACGAGGCCGATGACCATCATGATGATCGGGTAGACCATCGCGCCCGAGACCTTGCTCTTGAGCTTGAGCGACGACTCGATGAAGTCGGCGAGCCGGCCGAGGACCTCGTCGAGGTTGCCCGACACCTCGCCGGCGCGGACCATCGAGCAGTAGAGCTCGTCGAACAGCTTCTTGTGCTTGCCGAGAGCGTCGGCCAGCGACGAGCCCTCGTTGACCGCGGCGCGGATCTCCGAGAGCGGCGCCTTGAACCGGACGTTCTCGGTCTGCTCGACCAGCGCGCCCAGCGCCTCGGCCAGCGGGATGCCGGACTTGAGCAGCGTGGCGAGCTGGCGGGTGAAGCCCGAGATCTCGGCCTTCTTGACGCCGCCGAACAGGCCGCCGAGATCGACCTCGCGGCCGAGGCCCTTGCCGCTGGAGACCTTGGCGCCGCCGGGCTTGCCGCCGCCCTTGACGTTGCCCTTCGTGACCTCGACCGAGGTCACGACGATGCCGTCCTTGCGCAGGAGCTGGCGCAGGGTCTTGGGCGAGTCCGCATCGCGGATGCCCGCCGTCGCCTTGCCGCTCGGCCCGATGCCCTTGAACGCGTACATCGGCATGGATCAGCTCCCCGAGTCCGCCGTGGCCATGATGACCTCTTCCGCCGTGGTCATGCCCTTGACGACCTTGCGGGCGCCGTCGGCGCGCAGGGCGATCATGCCGGCGTTGATGCCGGCCTGGCGGATCACGCCGGCGTCGGACTTCTCGAGCGTGAGCTTGCGGACGTGCTCGTCGAGCATCAGCAGCTCGTAGATGCCGGTCCGGCCGCGGTAGCCGACATCGAGGCAGGCCGGGCAGCCGACCGGCTCGAGGAACGTGCCGCGCGGCAGCTCGCGCTCGCCCTTGACCGCCGGGAAGACGTAGCCACCGGCGAAGAACTTCTCGGGATCGAGGCCGAGCTGGCGTACGACGCGCTCCTGCGGCCGCACCGGCTTCGCGCACTCCTTGCACGGCCGCCGCACCAGGCGCTGGGCCATGAGGCCCACGACCGACGACGCGACCAGGAACGGCTCGATGCCCATGTCGACCAGACGCGTGATGCCGCCGGCGGCGTCGTTGGTGTGGACGGTCGAGAACACGAAGTGACCGGTGAGCGAGGCGGTGATCGCGATCTCGGCGGTCTCGCGATCGCGGATCTCGCCGACCATGATCACGTCGGGGTCGTGGCGCAGGAACGAGCGCAGCCCGGTCGCGAAGGTCAGATCGATCTTGGCGTTGACCTGGGTCTGGCTGATGCCCTCGAGCTGGTACTCGACGGGATCCTCGACGGTGAGGATGTTGACGTCGGGCGCGTTGATCTCGGTGAGGCAGGCGTAGAGCGTGGTGGTCTTGCCGGAGCCGGTGGGGCCGGTGACCAGCAAGATGCCGTGCGGGCGACGGATGATGTCGCGCATCGTCACGAGCATGTCCTCGGCCATGCCGACGTCGGCGAGGCCGAGCAAGATCGAGCTGCGGTCGAGCAGACGGATCGTGATCCGCTCGCCGGTCGCGGTCGGCGCGGTGGCGACGCGCATGTCGACCTCCTTGCCGGCGATCTTGCGGCGGATGCGGCCGTCCTGGGGCAGCCGCTTCTCGGCGATGTTCAGGCCGGCCATGATCTTCACGCGCGCGATGATCGAGGGCAGGAACTTGCGGGGCGCGTGCTTGGCGTGGCGGAGCACGCCGTCGATCCGGTAGCGGACGACCACATCTTTCTCGCCCGGCTCGACGTGGATATCGGAGGCGCGCTCCTTGACCGCCTGGAAGAGCAGCGAGTTGACCCAGCGGATGATCGGGGCCTCGTCGGAGAGATCGAGGATGTCGACCAGCTCCTCGGCGTCGCCGAACTCCTCCTCGCCCTCGTCCTTCTTGGGCCCGCTCTCGAGCTCGGCGCCGCCGCGCAGGCGGGCGTAGAGCTTGTTGATCGCGTCGAGGATCTTGCCGGGTGCGGCGATCACCGGATCGACCGGCGCGCCGAGCATGACCGCGATGTCGTCGACGACGTGGAGCGCGGTCGGATCGGCGATCGCGACCTGGACGCGACCGGCGGCGTCGCGGCCGATCGGCAAGGCGGTGTGGGCCTTGGCGAAGTTGATCGGCAGCTTGTCGATCAGATCGCCCGGGACATCATCGGCCTTGGGCAGATCCTTCGCGTACGGCATCTCGCCCTGGGTCGCGAGCGCGTAGGCGATCTGATCCTCGTCGGCGAGCTTGAGCGCGATCAGGCACTCGCCGAGCAGGCCGCCGTCGGTGGCCTGCTTGGTCAGCGCGCGCTCGATCGCGTCCGCGCCCACGCCGCAGTCGCGGACGAGGAGCTCTCCGAGCAGCGGCTGCGCCAGCGCGTACGGCGACGCCATGCTCACTGGTCCTTGCCTCCGGCGGCCGGCTTGGTCGCGGGCTTGCCGTCGGGCTTCGCGGGCTTGGCCGGCTTCGCGTCGGGCTTCGCGTCGGGCTTCGCGTCGACGTCGACCTTCACGTCGATCTTGCCGTCGGCGGGCGCCGCGTCGGCGCCGTCGTCGGGCACCGGCTGGGTGACCTCGTCGTACTTGATCTGGCCGTCGGGGATCTCGGCGCCGCGCTGCTCGAACTCCTTGAGCAGGCGGGTCTCCTCCTCGACGCCCATGACCGCGCGGTTGATCTCCTCGAGCACGCCGCGCTTGCGGCGGTAGTCCATCTTCGGCAGGAACTTGTCCTCGGACAGGTTGCGGAACGACGCGATGAACTCGGCGCGCTCGCGGAACTTGCGCTCGAGGATCTGCTGCAGATCGAACTGATCGCGGATCACGTAGGGCGTGAGCACGACCAGCAAGTTGGTCTTCTTCTTGGTCTTGCTCGTGTACTTGAACAGGTAGCCGAGCAGCGGGATGTCGCCGAGGTACGGGACCTTCGACTCGTTGTAGATGATGCGGTCCTGCATCAGGCCGCCGATGACGACGCTCTGCTGGTCCTGCACGACCACCGGGGTCTTGATCTTGCGCGTCGTCCAGGTCGGGCCGAGCTGCGCGTCGCGGTCGCCGATGTCCTTGATCTCCATCTCGAGCTCGAGGCGGAGCGAGTTGTCGCCGCTGACGTGGGGCTTGACCTTCATGTCGAGAGTCAGGTTCTCGCGCTGGATGTTGGCGCCGAGGCCCGAGATGCCGCCGGTCGAGCCGCCGGTGCCGCCGGGCAGGCCGAAGCCGCCGAGGCTCACGCCGCCGAGGTACGGGATGTTCTGGCCGACCGAGATCTCCGAGTCCTCGTTGTCGGTCGCGAGGATGTGCGGCTCCGACAGGATGTTGGTGTTGGAGTTCTTGTCGAGCGCCTGGAACATCGCGCCGTACGACGGGATGCTCTTGCCGAGCAGCGTCTCGGTGCCGGCGAGCGGCTTGCCGATCAGCGCGCCGAGCAGGCCGGTCGCGCTGGCGAGCGTGGTCACGTCGAGCGACTTGAGGTTCGGGTTCTGCAGGCCGCCGAGGATGACGCCACCGTTACCGTCGTCGGTGCCGGCGTGGAAGCTGGTGCCGAGGTCGCGCGAGTTGGAGACCTGGACCTCGAGGATGAGCGCCTCGATGTAGACCTGGCGGCGCGGCTGATCGAGCCGCTTGATGACGTCCGACAGGGTCAGGAAGTCGCGGCCCGACGACACCACGACCAGCGAGTTCGACGGCGCGTCCTGGGTCACGCGGACCTGGCCCTCGAACGAGCCGGTGTCGTTGGTGCGGGCCGGCTGGGCGCCGGGCGCGCGGCCCTGGGTCTGGGCCTGGCCCTGGCCCTGGAGCGCGCCGTTGAGCGTAGTCGCCAGCTTCTCCGCGTCGGCATTCTCGAGCCGGTAGACGTGGATCGAGCCGCCCGAGTCGAGCTCGGTCGAGAAGTCGAGGCGATCGACCAGCGCCTTGATGCGCAGGTAGCCGGCCTCGTTCGACAGCAGGATCAGCGTGTTCGTCCGGTCATCGGACAGGATCTTCGCGGGCACCGCCGCGGCCACGTCGCCCGAGCTCGGCCCGTTCATCGTGACGATGTCGCCGCCGCCGCGGGTCATCGGCGCCTTGCCGCCGCCGGGGTTGCCGCCGCCGCCCGACAGCCCGAGGATGTCGTTGAGCTTCGACGCGAGATCCTTCGCGTCGGCGAAGTGGATCTTGATCGTGTAGATGTTCGCGCTCGGCACCGGGCGGTCGAGCTCGCGCATCAGCGAGACCATGTCGCGGATCGTCGAGGCGTAGTCGGTGACGATCAGCGCGTTGGCCTCGTTGACCTGCTGGACCGCGCCGATCGGCGACTTGATGCCGGCGAACGCGTTCGACAGCTCGTTGGTCGAGAGGTAGTTCGGCCGCAGGATCGCGCGGACCACATCATCGGTGTTGCCGGGCGAGCCGTGCTTGTAGATCGGCACGGTCTCGGCCTTGGCCGCGCCCGACTCGACGATGCGCAGCACGTTGCCCTTGGGCACGACGGTCAGGCCCATCGTCGACAGCGCCACCAGGAACACCCGGTAGGCGTCCGGCGGCGACATCTTCACCGGCGAGATGATCGTGATCTTCTTCGAGCGGGTGAGGATGCTCGAGTCGTAGATGAAGTTCTTGCAGGTGAAGCCCATCACCCACGTGATGAGGTCCTTCAGCTCGGTGTCGGGCTTGAAGGACACCGTCACCTGGCCCTTCGCCTTCTTGCAGCTGTAGAGCACCGCGTCGGCGGCGGTGTCGACCGGAGCGGCGCCACCCGCCGGCGCGGGCTGGGCCACGGCCGGGGTCGCGCGCAGGAGCGGCGCGACCACGAGCGCCGCCACGAGGGCGCCGATCACGGCGGTCGAGCGGCGCGAGCGCCGACGGGGAGACGAGGTCGAGGGAGTCATGGGATTCATGGGCGGCATCGACTTCCGGATCACTGGATGACGTAGTTCTGGACGAGATCGCGACCGCGTCGCGTGAGCTCGACCTCGAAGGCCGTGGCGGTGCGGAGCTTGGTGTAGACCTCGAGGGCCTTGTCGGCGGACGACAGGTCGAAGCCGTTGATCGCGTGGATCGTGTCGCCGTTCTGCAGCCCGAGGTGGGCGAACAGCGAGCTCGGGCGGATCGCGTAGAGCTTGAAGCCGTCCGGCTGGCCGTTCTTCATCGCCGGGATGACCCGCGCGGACTTCGCGATCGCCATCGGGTTGGCGAGGATCTGATCGAGGAGCGCGCGATCGACGGTCCAGTGGCTGTCGTCGACCTGGCGCGCGCCGGTGTCGATCGCGGCCCGCAGCGCATCGTCGGCGTCTTTCGGCGGGACCGGCGGATCGCTGATGACGCCGCCGTCCACGCCCCCGATCACGGGATCCGGCCCGCCAGCGTCGATCGGCCCGGGGCCGCCGAACGGGTTGCCGACCCCGACGGCACCGCGCACGCCGCGCCGGTCGACGTCGAAGGTCTCGGCGATCTTCTGCGCGCGCGCCGCGCCGGCGTCGCTGCCGAGGAACACCACCACGCCGCTGCGCGGATCGGCGAGCACCCAGTCGGGGCGCGGGCCGCTCGGATCGTGATCGAGGCTGTCGAGCACCTGGCGCGCGATCGACGACGGCAGGCCGTGCTGCGGCTTCCACGTGTGGAGCTGCACCGACGCCGGGCACGCCGGTGCGTCGGCCGCGCACGCGACGACCGCGAGCGGGGCACACACGAACAGCGAGCGGGCGGCGGTCATGGGGGTCATGGGAGCGGTCACTTGATCGCGTAGTTGATCGTCATCTCTTTGCCGCGGCGCGTGACCTGCACGGTGAGGGCGGTGGCCTCCTTCACCTTCGTGTAGACCTCGAGCGCCTTGTCCGGCGACGTCAGATCGAAGCCGTTGATCGCGTGGATCGTGTCGCCGTTGGCCAGGCCGATCTGCGCGTACACCGACGACGGCCGGATCGCGTAGAGCTTGAAGCCGTTGGCCTTGCCGTCCTTGACCGACGGCACGACGCGCGCGCCCTTGGCGACCGCCATCGGGTTCGACAGCACCTTGTCGACGAGGTCGCGCGAGATCTCGTAGTTCGAGTCGTCGATCTTCTTCACGCCGGCGGCGACCGCGGCGGCCATCTCGTCGTCGGGATCGCCGGGCGGCTTGTCGCCGGTGGCGACCGCGACCGGCGGCGGCGGCGCGGGCGGCGGGACCTCGCCGAACAGCCCGACGCGCTCGGTGCGGCCGAGCGCCTTGTTCTCGAAGTCGACGTACTTGAAGTGGATCTCCTTCACCGGGCCGGTGTCGGGGATGTCGTCACCGACGAAGTAGCCGCCCTGCTTCTGGGTGTCGGTGTTGAGGATCGTCGCGAACGAGTAGCGCGGGTCCGAGCCGACCGAGGTCGCGATCAGCACCAGGTGGAGCTGGGTCGGGACGACCGTGCCCGGCGGCAGCGCGGTGTTCGGGGTGACCGCGGCGACCTCCGGGGGCTTGCAGTCCGAGCAGAACATGTTGCGATCGGCGACCGGCGCGCCGGCCTTGGAGCGCACCGCGACGGCCGGCTTGGGATCGGTCACCGGCGGCGGCGGCGGAACCTTCGGCGCCTCGGCGGGATCGCCGAGCAGCTTGGCCTCGAGCACCGAGCCGGTCGCCGACGCCGCGAAGTACGCGCACGCGATCACCGCGATGACCGAGACCAGCCAGAAGTAGCGCTTCACGAGATCCTGCATCAGCGATCCGCTCCCGGGTCGAAGTCGTCGTCACCATCCGGCGCGTCCGCCTCGCCGCTGTCGGGCGGCAGCGACTCGCCCGCGGCCAGGCCAGCCTCGGCCAGCCGGCGGTAGATCGTGCGGGTCGCGATGCCCAGGAGCTTGGCCGCGAGGCGCTTGTCGCCCCGGGTGTGGCGCAGGGTCTCGCGGATCACCCGCATCTCGATCTCGTGCAGCGGCGTGCCGACCGTGAACGACATGGCCTGGCCGGCGCCGACCGCGAGCGCGGCGGCGTCCCTGACCTCGCGTGGCAGGGCATCTTCGTCGATCACGTTGGCCCGGGTGAGTACCACGGCGCGCTCGATCGCGTTCTCCAGCTCGCGCACGTTTCCGGGCCACGGGTAGTCGCACAGCTTCTCGAGCGCGGCCGGGGTGCAGCCGGCGATCGCCTTGCCGTTCTTCTCGCCGTAGACCTGGGTGAAGTGCTGGACCAGGAGCGCGACGTCGTCGCGGCGATCGCGCAGCGGCGGCACGTGCACCGGGATGACGTTCAGGCGGTAGTAGAGGTCCTCGCGGAACCGGCCGGCCTTGACCTCGGCGGCGAGGTCGACGTTGGTCGCGGCGACCAGGCGGATGTCGATGCGGCGCGGCCGGCCGCTCGCGCCCAGGCGCTCGATCTCGCCCTCCTGCAGGACGCGCAGCAGCTTGACCTGCACGTGCCGCGAGATCTCGCCGATCTCGTCGAGGAACAGCGTGCCGCCGCTGGCCGACTCGAACCGGCCCTCGCGGGCGCGATCGGCGCCGGTGAACGCGCCCTTCTCGTAGCCGAACAGCTCGCCCTCGAGGATCGACTCGGGGATCGCGGCGCAGTTGATCGCGACGAACGCGCCCTTGCCGCGCGGGCTGTGCTCGTGGAGCGCGCGCGCGAGCAGCTCCTTGCCGGTGCCGCTCTCGCCGAGCAGCATGACCGTGGCCTCGCTGGCCGCGGCCTGGACCACGACGTCCATCGTGCGCCGCCACGGCAACGACGTGCCGATGATCGCGCGCTGCCGGCGCTCGGCCAGCTGGGCGCGGAGCGCGCGGTTCTCGACCACCAGCGACTGCTTGTCGAGCGCGTTGCGGACGATCCGCACGACGTGCGCGCGCTTGAGCGGCTTGGTGACGAAGTCGTACGCGCCTTCCTTCATCGCGTCGACGGCGGTCTCGACCGTGCCGTACGCGGTCATCAGCACGACCTCGGTCTCGGGCGCCACGGTCTTGGCGGCCTTGAGCAGGTCCATGCCGGTGGTGCGCGGCATCATCAGATCGGTGAGCAGCACCCCGACCCGGTGGCGGCGCAGCAGATCGAGGCCGGCCTGGCCGTCGGTGGCGGTCAGGACCGTGAGGCCCTCGCGCTTGAAGATCTTCTCGAGCGACTCGACGATCGCGGCCTCGTCATCGACCACCAGGACGACGCGCGCGGGATCCCAGCCCTCGCTGGTGTGATCGTTGGCGGCGGCCGGGGCGGCGGCGTGCGGCCCGCTCGCCTCGGTGCCAGGGGTCCGCGCGTCGCTGGCGGCGGCGCGAGTCCTAAAGGGCGAGGCGATTCGTTCGAGCAGCATGGGGGTGGGTCCGGGAAGGGCGCCTGAGGGACGCTGTCCTTGGTGCAATACCAAACCCCGGGCCAGCCTGAATTCATTCCAACTCATTGAAATCTCGTGCGCCGAATCGGCGTCGAGTGCCAGGTTGACCGGCTGGCGGCGAGGCGCTGACAAAGTGGCACGCGGACCGGAGGACGGGGGGCAGGAAAGAAAGTCGGCAACCGGCCCCGGGGCGCGGCGATAGGCGCGGCAACAGCCGCTCGTACCCGCGGCGTCCGAAGGAGCTCCCGATGATGTCCGCCCGCCCCGCCCTCCGCCGCATCCTGCTCGCCTCGCTCACCACCCTCGCCGCCTGCGCGTCCCTGCCCGGCGTGCATGGATTCAGCGCCTCGACCAGCGGGCCCGCAAGCGCGACCCCGCCCGCGACCGCGAGCGCGCCCACCAGCAGCGGCGATCAGTCCTCGACCTTCGCGGGCAGCCAGGGCTTCGAGCCGTCGCACGTCGACCCGGCGACGTCGTGGCAGACCAGGCCCGAGACCGAGGCGCGCCGCGACGAGAACGGCGGGATCGTGGCGCCGGGGCCCAGCGCGAACGGCTTCGCCGGGCAGGTCGACTGCAGCGCCGCCCACAACCACTGCCTCCACACCAACACGTGGTTCGTGTCCGACCTCGCCGAGCCGGCCGCGATGCCGAGGCTCGCCTTCCGCTTCGAGGGTCAGTTCTACAGCTGGCGCAACAGCGAGCACATGACCGGCAGCGGCGAGACCGCCTACCAGACCGTGCCCGCGACGCCCGAGAACACCAAGCCCGGATCGATCGTGGTGTTCTACCTGGCCGAGTCGCCCGACGAGGTGATCCCGGCGGCCGGCCAGGCGCGCACCGACAGCGCCTGGCGCATGGGCACGGTCAAGGCGGTCGACGCCGCCGACGGCACCTTCCGGATCGCGCGCGGCCCGCGCCACGGCTTCGCCCGGGCCCGCGTGGTGGTCGCCTCGCAGCCGATGCCGTGAACGGCGATCGGCGCGACCGGGCGCGCCGCGAGCGTGAGATCGCCCCGGCGCCGGTGCTAGGCTGCCGCGCCCGATGCCCCTGCTAGCGAGCGCGCAGTGACCCGGCCCGACGGCGGCCGCACCGATCACGCGACGGCGCTGGCGCTGCTCGCGGCGTGCGGCGTGCTGTGGAGCTCCGCGGGCGTGCTCATCAAGCTCGTCACGTGGCATCCGCTCGCGATCTGGTCGATCCGCTGCGCGATCGCCGGCTCGTCGCTGGCGCTGATCGCGCGGCCGTCGTGGAAGGGCCTGACCGGCGCCGAGTGGGGCTCGGCGATCGCGCTGGCCGCGACCACCGGCCTGTTCATCCTGGCCAACAAGCTCACGACCGCCGCCAACGCGATCCTCATCCAGTACTCGGCGCCGATCTGGGTGGCGCTGCTCGGCTCGTGGCTGCTCGGCGAGCGCGCGACCCGGCTCGACTGGATCACGATCGTCGTCGTGCTCGGCGGCGTGGCGCTGTTCTTCCTCGAGCAACTCGAGATCGATCACGTCGCCGGCAACGCGGTCGCGCTCGCCGCCGGCGTCGCGTTCGCGGCGAGCGCGATGTCCCTGCGCAAGGCCGCGCGCGATCACGGCGTCGATCCGCGGCGCTCGATGATCCTCGGCAACCTGCTCGGCGCGGTCATCGGCCTGCCGTTCGTGCTCACGCACCTCGACGCCGCGCCCGACACCACCGGCTGGCTCGCGCTGGTCGCGCTCGGCGTGTTCCAGCAGGCCGCGGCCTACGTCTGCTACAGCTGGGCGATCCGCCACGCCACCGCGCTCGAGGCGCTGCTCATCCCGATCATCGAGCCGATCCTGTCGCCGATCTGGGTGTGGCTGGCGTTCGGCGAGCGCCCCGGGCCATGGGCCCTGGTCGGCGGCGTGGTCGTCGTCGGCGCGGTCACCGCCCGCGCGCTGCTCGGCCGGCGGCCGTCCTGACCGGCGCCGATCGCCCTTGTTCCCCAAACTCGCAGGCGTGGCGACCGCCCGCGTGGGCTATGCTGCGCGCGTGACCGACGTCGACCTCGTCAAGCAGTACTACCAACGCTTCAACGCCGGCGACTGGGATGGCATGTGCGCGATGCTGTCCGACGACGTCGCCCACGACCTCAACCAGGGCGAGCGGCAGATCGGCCGCGCCGTGTTCCGCGCGTTCCTCGATCGCATGGCGCGCTCGTACAAGGAGCAGCTCACCGACATCGTCGTGTGCGGCAACGGCCACGGCCGGGTCGGCGCGGAGTACGTCGTCCACGGCACGTACCTGGTCGCGGACGAGGGCCTGCCCCCGGCGACGGGCCAGACCTACGTGCTGCCCGGCGGCGCGTTCTTCACGGTCGCCGATCAGCGCATCCTGCGGGTCACCAACTACTACAACCTCGCCGACTGGCTGCGGCAGGTCGGCGCATGACCGCCGCGGTCCGCCTCGAGGACGTCACCGGCGAGGCCATCGCCGGCGTGCTCGAGCCGCTCGCGGCGCTGCGCCTCGCGGTGTTCCGCGAGTACCCGTACCTCTACGACGGCGACGCCGCCTACGAGGCGCGCTACCTCGCGAGCTACGGCGCCTCGCCCAGCGGGCTGGTCGTGATCGCGTGGGACGGCGATCGCGTCGTCGGCGCGTCGACCGGGCTGCCGCTGTGGCAGCACTCCGACGAGGTCGTACCGCCGCTGGCCGCGGCGGGCTTCGATCCCGACCAGGTGTTCTACTTCGGCGAGTCGGTGCTCGACCCCGCGTACCGCGGCCGCGGCCTTGGCCACGGCTTCTTCGATCACCGCGAGGCCCACGCCCGCGCCGCGGGCTACCGCTACGCGACCTTCTGCGCGGTCGATCGCCCGGCGGATCACCCGCGCCGGCCGGCCGATTACGTGCCGCACGACGCGTTCTGGACCAAGCGCGGATATGTCCGAAAACCGGACATCACGGCGCGGTTCGCGTGGCGCGACCTCGACGAGGCCGCCGAGACCGACAAGCCGATGACGTTCTGGATCAAGGAGCTGTAGTGCGGTCGCTGCGGGTCGCTGCCTGGCAGTACCCGATCGAGCGCGTGGGCTCGATCGCGGCGTGGCAGGACAAGCTCGCGGCCGGCGTCGCGCACGCCGCGGCCGCTGGCGCGCAGCTCGCGATCGTGCCCGAGTACGCGTCGATGGAGCTGACCGCGCTGCTGTCGCCGCAGGCACAGGGCGATCTGGCGGCGCAGCTCGCCGAGCTGCAGCCGCTGGTGCCGACCTACGTCGCGACCTACGCCGCGCTCGCGCGCGAGCACCGGATCGCGATCGTCGCCGGCAGCATCCCCGAGCGAGTCGGCGACGAGTTCCGCAACCGCGCGCGCGTGCACGGCCCGGGCGGCGAGATCGTCGTCGTCGAGAAGTTGCAGATGACGCGGTTCGAGCGCGAGCGCTGGGGCGTGGCCGGCGGCGCGGGCCAGACGGTCATCGCGCTCGGCGACACGACGATCGGCGTCGCGATCTGCTACGACGCCGAGTTCCCGCTGATCGCGCGGCGGCTCGCGGCGGCGGGCGCCGAGGTCATCGCGGTGCCGAGCTGCACCGACGCGCTCGCCGGCTACCACCGGGTCCGGGTCGCGTGCCAGGCGCGCGCGCTCGAGAACCAGTGCTACGTGGTCCAGGCGCCGACCGTCGGCGTCGCGCCGTGGTCGATCGCGGTCGACGAGAACGTCGGCGCGGCCGGCGTGTACGCGCCGCCGGACCGCGGCTTCCCCGCCGACGGCGTGGTCGCGATGGGCGCGCTGAACGAGGCGGCGTGGGTGATCGCCGAGCTCGATCTCGATCGGGTGGCGCAGGTCCGCGCCGATGGCCAGGTGCTCGGGCACCGCGACTGGGATGCCGCCGGGCATCTGATGGGCGCGGTGTCGACCGCGCGCGTGTGAGGCGGTCGTGGACGTCGATGTCCCGCCGCGCGACCGCACCGATCGGCTGGTCGTCCTCGCGCTGTGCGCGATCATCGTCGCGGTGTTCGGGCGCGCGATCGCCGGCGACTTCCTCGACTGGGACGACGATCGCTTCCTCGTCAAGAACCCGCTGTTCCACGCCGGCGGCTGGACCTACGTGCGCGCCGCGTGGACGCAGGTGCAGTTCGAGGCCTACCAGCCGCTCCACCTGCTGTCGTACCTCCCGGATCGCGCGCTCTGGCCCGACGATCCCGCGGGCTTTCACGCGCTCAACGTCGCGATCTACGCCGTCGACGTGGCGCTGGCCTACGCGCTCTGCCGCGGCTACGTCGGCCGCGGCGCGGCGGCGCTCGCGTGCCTGGTCGTCGCGCTGCACCCGCTGTGCGCCGAGCCGGTCGCGTGGATCACGTCGCGCAAGGATCTGGTCGCGCTCGGCGCGTTCCTGGGCGCGCTCCTGGTCGAGGATCGGCGCCCGATCACCGAGGCCCGCCCGCACCCGCTCGCGGTCGCGCTGGCGCTCGCCGCGATGCTCGCCAAGTCGGCGACGGTGTGCCTGCCGCTGGTGCTGATCGCGGGGCTGCGCTGGCTGCGCGGCGCCTCGTGGCGCGTGGCGATCGGCCGCGCGCTGCCGGCGCTCGCCGCCGCCGCGGTGATCGCGGCCCTGGTCGCCACGGTCTGGAACGCCCACGACATGATCCCGTGGGCCCGGCCCGACGCCGCGCCGATCGACGTCGCCGCGACGATCGCGACCTACGGCGCGCGCACGCTGGTGCCGACGCACCTGTCGCCGATCTATCCGGCGGAGGCGCCGCATCCGGTGATCGGCGCGATCGTCGTCGGGCTCGTGCTGCTCGCGGCGGCGCTCACGTGGCGGCGCTGGCCCGGCGTCGCGCGGTTCGCGCTGTGGGCCTGGCTGGCCGCGCTCGCGCCGACCGCGAACCTGGTGCCGGTCTGGTTCCGCTTCGCCGATCGCTACGCGCTGCTCGCGCTGTACACGCTGGTCGTGCCGCTCGCGATCGGGCTGGGCGCGCTCGCGCATCGCCTCGGGCGCGCGCCGGCGCGGATCGGGCTCGCGGTGCTCGCGCTCGCGCTCGCCGGCGAGGGGATCGCGACCGCGACCCAGGTCGGCGTGTGGCACGACTCGACGACGCTCTGGACCCACGCCGTCCTTGCCCAGCCCGACGCGCGCAACGCGCTCTACAAGCTCGGCGAGACCCGCCGCGATCGCGGCGACTGGCCGGGCGCGATCGCGGCGTACCAGCGCGCGATCCGCCTCGATCCCGACTCGCCGCTGGGCTACGCGGGGCTGTTCTACACCTACGCACGCCGCGCCGAGGCGCAGGGCGCGATCGCCGCTGGCACCGCCGATCGCTGGCTCGCGGCGCTCGGCCCGGCGCTGGCGACGCCGCGCGCGATGGCGGCGCTGCTGGCGGAGATCCCGCACGCGGCCTGCGCGCCGTGCGCCAACCTCGTGCTCGGCCTCGGGCTCCGGCAGTGGCCGCAGCCGGATGCCGCGTTGCTCGCGGCCGCGACCGACGCGCTCGATCACGGCCAGCCCGACGTCGCGCTGGTCTACCTGACGAGCGTCCGGGATCCGGACGCTCCGGCGGCGGCCGCGCTGATCGCGCGCGCGCGCGCCGCCAGCCCCTGAGGGATCGACGCGTCAGCGCGTCAGCGGATCACCAGCTCCTGCAGCGCCGGCATGAACAGCCGGCCCATGACCAGCGTGGCGTGGCCATCGCGCGCCGGCCGCGGCAGGAACAGGATCTCGTTGTCGGACTGCACGAGCACCGAGGTCTTCTCGCCCTCGACACGCAGGATCTGGTACGTGACCGGCGCGCGCGTGCCCGCGACCAGGAAGCCGCCGCGCTCGTCGTAGGCGACGCCGCGGGTGTTCGACATCGGCATCGTCACCGGGCGTTCGGCGCCGGTCGCGACCTCGATGACCCGCAGCCGCGGGCCGCCCTCGCACAGGAGCAGCTCGCGACCATCGGGCGAGACCGCGGCGTCGAGGAACTCGGGCGCGTGCGCGAGCTCGTCGCCGAGCGCGCCGGTCCGCGGATCGATCCAGACCAGCCGCGCGCCGCCCTCGCGCGGCACCGACGCGACGCACGGCGGGCGCCGATCGCCGGCGCAGCGCACGAACGCGAGCGCGCCGACCGGGGCCGCCCACGCGCGCTGGCGCGTGGTCAGCGAGACCGCGACCACCTCGCGGCCGCCCGGCTTGCGCATCGCCACGATCGCGATGTCGTCGGCCCGGGTCGCGTTGCCCGGTTCGCCATCGATCGCGACCGGGATCCGCTCCGCCGGCCGATCGTCGTCGGGGACCAGCGCGCCGCTCGCGCGGTTCCAGCCCAGCCGGCGACCGTCGTCGAGCCACCCGAACCCCGCGCCGACCAGCTCGGGATCGAGATCCTGGACGATGCCGGCGGCGGTCACGAGCTTCGCGCGGAACGAGTTGGTGCTATCGACGAAGACCGTGCGGCCCGGCACCGACGCGATCTGCCCGAACCACCCGCGCTCCTGCGAATAGCGCACGACCGGCGCGCCGAGCTGGTCGCCGGTGATCGCGACCTCGTGGATCGCCGGGCGCGTCGTCGTGCCGGTGGTCAGCCACAGGTGCGTGTCGTCGCGCCAGGCCAGCCCCGACAGCTCGATGATCGGCTCGCCGCGGAGCCGCGCGCCGGTGCCGACGTCGATGACCACGACCCGGCCGGTGGTCGGGCTCGGCTCGACGAATGCCACCCGCTTGCGATCGGGCGCGATCGCGAGCACCTCGAGCCGCCCGGGCGCGCGCGCGACCACGCGCGGCGCGGCGCCGCCGGTCGCGACCGCGAGCTCGAAGCCATCGGGCACGACCCGGAGCAGCAACATCCCGTCGGCGAGCGTGCCCTGCCAGATCCAGCCCGCGGGGATCGGCTGGCGCTCGCCGATCGCGTCGGTCGACAGCGTCCAGGTGATGATCGTCTGGGCGGTGGCGAGCGCGATGCGCAGGTGATCGGCATCCGCGAACTCGACGTGCCCGACGGCATCCCCGGCGAGGTGATCGAACTGCCACAGGCCGCCGCCGAAACCGCGCACGACCAGCCGATCGGCGCTGGCGACCGCGACCCGCGCGCCGTCGGGCGAGAGCGCGATCGCGGGGCGCATCGGCACCGGGTACAGCGTGCGGCTGGTGTAGACCGGCGCCGCGGCGGGCGGGTCGGCGACGGGCGCGCCGCCGCGGGTGGCGAGCAGCACCGCCGCCGCCGCGATCGCGACCGCGCCGATCGCGACCGGCACCGG
>JAIOQA010000349.1 GCA_021413675.1 Deltaproteobacteria bacterium
CAGAAGCTGTAGACGTCGGCGCGGGCGTCGATGGGGTTGCCGCCGGCCTGCTCGGGCGCCATGTACGCGGGCGTGCCGATGATCGCGCCGGTCGCGGTCAAGGTCGCGCCGCCGAGCGGCGAGGCCGCATCGCTCGCGTCGCGAGCGCCGTGCGAGGGCGCCGCGCCGACCGCGCCGCGGCCGGTGTCCGAGACGGGCGCGACGATCGTGGAGTCGTCGCCGGAGATCGGCGCCGGACCGGCCGTGTCCTCGTCGGTAGGCGCGGTCGTGGCGTCGGCGTCGGCGCGATCGCGCGGTGAGTCGGGACTTGTTGCCAGCGGATCGGTCGTGTCGGCGGTGTCGCGGCCCGGCGCGGCGAGGCCGAAGTCAGAGACGGCGACGCGACCGTCCGACGCCCGGACGAGGACGTTGTCGGGCTTGAAGTCGCGGTGGACGAGGCCGGCGGCGTGGGCGGCGGCGAGGCCGCGGCCGGCCTGGATGAACCGCGTGACGACCTCGCGCCACGGTCGTGGCTCGGCCTTCATCCATGCGCCGAGGGTCTCGCCGCGGACCAACTCCATCGCGACGAACAGCTCGCCATCGGCCTCCCCGGCGTCGTGGACGCGGACGACGTTCGGATGGTCGAGCTGGGCCATCGCGCGCGCCTCGCGCAGCAACCGATCGCGATAGGCGCGGTCACCGGCGCGTCGGCGCACGACCTTGAGCGCGACCTGGCGCGCGAGGTCGGGATCGCTGGCGAGCAGCACGACGCCCATGCCGCCGGCCCCGAGGATGCCCTCGATCTGATAGCGACCCACGGTCAGGGGCAGATGGCCTGCGAGCTGTGCCAGATCGACCGCGTCGGTCTTCGCGACCGCGCGCATGAGGTCGTCGATGGTGGCACTGGGCGCCGGATCCGCGCGACCCGGAAGAGGGATCGGGGCTGCCGGTGGCGTTGCTCGGGTGTCTGCCATGGCGTCGTCCTGGTGGTCAGCGCGGCTTGCGCAGGCGCGCGATCAGGCGATCGAGCTCGGCGAGCTCCTTCGGGCTGGCCGCGCCGTCGAGATCCTTGCGGGCGCGAAGCGCCAGGTCGAGAGCGCGAGCGCGATCGGGGGAGCCTTTCTCGAGGACGGTCGCCATCAGCATCTCGACCTCCCCGCGCTCGGAGGGCGCGAGCTGCGATGGGTCGACGCGCCGCAACGCCGCTTCGAGCTCGGGGAGTGCACGGGCGGCCTCGCCGATCTGCGCGCGGCAGCTGGCGCGCGTCGACTCGAGAAAGAGCATGACCGTGGGCGTGATGCTGCCCTTCAGGTCCTCGACGGCGTGGTCCG
Source organism: Deltaproteobacteria bacterium (assembly GCA_021413675.1). GTDB lineage: Bacteria > Myxococcota_A > Polyangia > Haliangiales > Haliangiaceae > JAIOQA01. The sequence goes on from JAIOQA010000349.1 coordinate 1,311, forward strand.
CGAGCGCCAGACCCTCGCGGCACCGGTGCAGCTCTGCGAGTTGCCCGAGGAGGTTCATGATCGCGAAGGCGCGGGTCATGCTGCGGCCCTTGATGCGCTCGAGGGCGGCCGCGAGCTGGAGAGATTCGTCGACCGCTGCCGTCACGTCGCCGAGGGCGCTGAGGAGGTAGGCCCGCTTGGTGCGAAACGTGATCTTGCGCGCGTCGGCATCGGGCACCTGCGCCATGCCGCGCGTGGCCTGATCGAGCGTGGTGCGCGTCTGCGCCACGTCTCCGACGGCGAGGTAGCTGAACGCAAGGTTGCTGCGGCTCATGGCGGCGTCGACGCTGTCTGGCCCCTTCTGTTCGGCGATCGCCGCGGCACAGTTGATCCGGAGGATCAGGGCCGCGAGGTTGCGGTCGCGGTGCTCGTACGCGGTGGCGAGGTTCGTCAGCGCGTCGAGCGTATCCGGGTGCCGCGTCCCACTCGCGGCGAGTTGCTCTTCGAACGCCGCCGTGGCGAACTCGAGCGCGCGAGGTCCGCGTGCATCGTCCTCCGCCGCGTGCACGCAGTTGAGGGCCCGTGCGAGCAGCGCGCCGCGCATACCCTGGCTGCGCGAGACCACGTCTTCGCAGATCCTTCGACCTTCGTCGCTTCGGCCGGCCGCATGCACGAGCTCGCCAATCGCGATCTCGGTGCGCAGCTCGCGTCCGAGATCGTGCGTCCGCCGCGCGGCGACGCGGGCCGCGGACGCGGTCTCGTCGACGCCGTCGAAGGCTCCCACGTTCGTCTTGATGCTGACCACGTCGAACCACAACGTCGCCACCGCCGCATCCTGGCCTCGCTCAGCGAAGCGCTCGGCGAGTTGGCGTGCGCGGGCCGCGGTCTCTGCGGTCGACTCCCCGACGGCGATTTCTTCGTCGATGATTCGACGTTCGATCTCATCCGTCAGCGTGGGCAATTGGAGTTGCGTAGCGCGGCGGGAGGTGACGCGGAGCCGATCGAGCGCCTCGCGATTGCGATTGCGGGCGATCAGCAGATCGATCGACGAAAGCTCGGTGCGGATCGCCGCCACGTCACGCGCAGCCGTGGCGTCGGTGGGTGACGGATCAGCCTGGCCAAGCGTGCACGACGTGGCATCGGGCAGGCTGGCGATCTCGAGCGCGCGCTGGACGACGTCCGGGGAGGCGGTCTGCAGCACGTCGATGCGACCGACGGAGTCGGCGAGCAGTCGGTCGAGGCACTCCGCGCGAGTGCGCGCCTCCTCGTCGGGCATCACGCCGCGCTCGCCGGCGCGGCAGGCGTCGAGGCGCACGTCGCGCCACGACTGGGCCCACTGATCGAGGCTGTCGAGCGCGGCGCTCGTCGCCTGCGGCGCGTAGGGCAGGTTGGAGGCGAGCAGCGCGCGACGGGTCGCGTCGCGCTGCGCCGGGCCCCACACCGACGCGATCCGCGCGGCCTGATCGGCGCATGCATCGGTCGGCGCACGCGCGACGAGCAGGTACGCCGCAAGTGCGAGCCCGGCGGCGGTCGTGATCGAGAGTGCGATCGCGACACTGCGGCGGCGGCGGCCGACGAGCCGAGCGAGCGCATCGAGGAGCGGTTCCATCGCCGCCCAGCGCTGCGCCGGGTCGGTCACGAGGCCGCGCATGACCAGCTTGCGGAGGGCCGCCGGGGCGTCGCGCTCGTCGAGCTTGGCGGTCACCGGGCCGCGCGCGAAGCCGCCACCGGGGAGCGGCGTGATCGCGAACGGCCGGGCGCCATAGAGCCCCTCGTGGAGCGCGACGCAGAAGCTGTAGACGTCGGCGCGGGCGTCGATGGGGTTGCCGCCGGCCTGCTCGGGCGCCATGTACGCGGGCGTGCCGATG
>JAIOQA010000350.1 GCA_021413675.1 Deltaproteobacteria bacterium
CGGTCTCCCTCGGTTCCGGCGACCTGCTACCCGGCGCTCCGACGCTTACCGGGACGGGACTTGCACCCGCTGGAGAAGCGCAGCAAGACACGTCCTGTCCCTCATCGGGACCATCGGCGTCGTCACGGCGCACCATGCGCGCACTGTAGGCCCGGGACGCGATCGCGACGACCGCCGCGCGACCCTCGATCGCGCGTTGTGTGCATCGGTCAGACGGGCGCGCGACATCGCCTCGCAGCGGTCCGGACGCATGACCGCGCATCACCTCGGGCGACACGACCTCCGCCACCCCAACTGGCATTCAGTTGGTGAACCGGACGCTGAATCATGAAACCGGTGTCACTTTATTTTCGTATCAAAATCAGTCACTTGTAAAATTTCGTCGTACAAGAATCTTGACGTTTATTGTACAGATGACCAACTAGTATCCATGCGGCGGACGCGCACCTCCAGACCGGCCTCCGAGGACGGGTCCGAGCGCACCCGCGATCGCGAGCGGACCAAGGCGAAGATCGTCCTGGCCGCGACCGAGCTGTTCACCAAGCTGGGCCCGACCGGCGCCAGCCTCGATGACATCTCGAAGAAGGCCGGCGTGCAGCGCGGCCTCATCTATCACTACTTCAAGACCAAGGACGCGCTGTTCGATCAGGTGCTGGCGCGCCCGTTCACCGACTTCCTCGAATCGCACCTCGAGTTCCTGCGGGTCGGCACGCTCGACGTGAATGGCCTGTGCGAGGCGACCAGCGGGTTCTTCCGCTTCCTCGCGCGCCACCCCGAGCTCGTCCGCCTGCTCGGCTGGGTCATGGCGATGCGCCACGCGCTGCGCGACCTGCCGCAGCTCGAGATCACCCGCGCGCTGATCGCGCGGACCCTCGCCCGCATCGAAGAGGCCCGCGCCGCCGGGGCCCTGCGCGCCGACGTGAATCCGGCGCACCTGCTGATTTCCATCATCGACTTGTCGGTCGCGTGGTTTCTCACGCGCGACGAGTGGACCGAGAAACTGGGCTGGACCGAGCGCGATGCCGGTCAGCTCGACGAAGAGCGCCTCGCGGCGATCCTCGATCTGGTGCGCGCTGCGGCGCGCCCCCCCGCCGCCGGGTAGGCGGCAAAAGGAGAACTGCCATGCGTCCCATCTTCGCCGCCGTCCTGCTCGCCGCCGTCGTGCCCGCGTGCGCCTACGATGGCGCTGGTCTCGAAGGGACCACCGCCAACCCGCTGCGCCACGACCTCGGCCACCGCGCGTTCCTCGATCTGACTGCCGACAGCCAGGTCGCGGTGTCCGCGTCCACCGATCACGGTCCGCTCGACGGCGTCTCGCCCAAGGTCGTCGGCGGTCGCGCGGTGCTGCGCGCCACCGACGACGGCGTCGTGCTGGTCGAGGACCTCGACGTCGCCCTCGACGACGTGGTCGTGCCCCCCGGCACCATCGGCACCGCGCCGCTGCACCTCACCGAGGTCGTGCTGCACCTCGGCACGCAGATCGCGGCGGAAGGCGACTGGAGCGAGCACAGCGTGATCGGCGCCGGCGCCGCCGACCTGCTGCTCGACTGGTCGCTGGTGCTGCCCGACGGCACGCCCTACCCGCTCGCCACCCAGAAGCTGCGCGATCAGATGTTCACGGTCGTCGTCGACCGGACCGACAGCGGCGCGATCACCGCGCACGTCATGACCTCGGCCACCGGCGAGCTGCGCACCTTCGCGGATCGCGTGACGCTGTCCGACCTCCAGGTCGAGGTCGTCGCGAACCGCGCGGTCGTGGTCGAGTAACGCGGCGTCGCGAGCGTCACGGGCAGAACGTGACCTCGAAGCGCGTCGCCGACGGGCAGGCGTGCAGGCCCGCCTCGTCGTCGTACGAGTAGCTGTAGGCGCTCGGGCAGCGCGCGTGGACCAGCGCGACGTACGAGGTGTGCACGACGCTCGCGGGATCGCCGGCGGCGCGGCACGCGTCGGGCGTCATGCACGCGTTGGCGATCGTGCAGTTTCCAGACTGCGGATCGATCGGCGTCGGGCAGCAGAGATGCAGGCCCGGGTCCTGGGACTCGGGGTGGCCCTCGCCGTACGGCGCCGGGTAGTTCCACGCCTTGCACGGCGCGAGGCACGCGATCGTGGTCGCGGCGTTCGCCGGATCCGTGACCCGCAGATCGAGGCCGGCCTGCTCCTGCGCCGGGCAGGCGTCGAGGGTCAGGTTCGCGCAATCCGATGCGACGCAGGTACCGGTGTTGGTGCCGTTGCCGAGCGGCCGCACCGCGAGCGGCAGCGTGAAGCCATCGACGAGACTGAGGTCGTACCAGGTCTCCGCCGACGACGCGGTGTCCGCGAACGTCGCCTCGAACTTCGAGTCGAAGGGCGGCTGACACCCGTTCGGCCCGCACGGTTTTCCGCCGCCCTCGCCGTTGTCGCCGATCAGGCAGGAATGACCGGTCGCATCGCAGCCAGTCTTGGGCCAGAGGCGCACCGACGCGAGGCCGCCGGCGGGGATGTCGTAGTCGTGGAACGCGTCGGTCACGAGCGCGACGTTCTGATCGGCGGCGAGGTTGTCGGAGTGCGCGATCCAGATCGGCTGCGCGCAGCGGTTCACGACCCGGAGGCGCGCGGTCTGCTCGGGCAGCGGCGCGGCGTCGACGGAGGGTGTCGCGTCGAGCGACGAGGCGTCGGGCGCGAGGGGATCGGCGTCCGGCGCGAACGGATCGGCGTCGACGGCGGCGCTGGTGTTGCCGCACGCGGCGACGAGGGCGAGGAGCAGGAGCGTTCGGGACATCAGCGTCTCCAGGCGAAGCCGAGGGCGAGGTGAAGCGAGACATCGTCGACGCGATTGACGTCGCCGAGCCCGGTGATCGCGAAGCGCGGGCGCGCGGTGTTCCAGACGAGGGTGCTGGTGAGGCGGAGCTCGAGCGCGCGCATGCGCCAGGCGGCGCCGAGGGTGCCGCGCACGCCGAGCCACGGCGCGATCACGTCGTGATCGGCGGCGGTGCCGGTCGCGGAGGCGAGCACGGTGGCGAGGGCGAGCCCGGCGCAGGCGTCGAGGCGGAGATGCGCGCGCGGCGCGAGGCCGCAGGCGTCGACGGATCCGCCGAGGCCGGTGAAGCGCGCATGGACGCCGTCGGTCATCGCGAGGGTCTCGGGCGCGGCGAGCGAGAGGCGCGCGCGCACGCCGAGGTGGGTCGCGGCGAGCTCGACCATGACGGCGCTCTCCAGCGCGGCGGTGGGAAGAACGCCGGTGGCGACGCCGGCCTCGACGCCGAGCGTGGTGTGCAACGCGCGCGGGGAGGACGTCGCGAGGATCGACGGAGTGAGCGAGGGAGAGGGAGTGGGAGTGGGAGAGGGAGAGGGAGAGGGAACGGGCGGCGGCGCGGGTGGATCGTCGGCGCGCAGCGCGACGCCCTCGCCGAACGCGAGGGCGAGCACCAGCGTCACTGCGCGCAGCACCTGACCGCAGTCGTCGGCGACCAGCGTGCGCTGGCCGCGCTCGCCATCGCGCTCGGTGTCGATGCGCAGCCGCAGGCGCGCGCCATCGCGGGTGATCGCGACCGCGGCGCGCAGCGTGCTCGGCGCGCGGCCCGGATCGATCTCGACCACGCGCGCGAGCTCGGCGCGTACGTCGTCGGCGCGCGGGCAGCCCGCGGGCGCATCCCACTGCAGCTCGAGCGGTAGCGGATCGTCGGCGCGCGCGGCGGTGGCGCGCACCGCGATCGCGAGGACGATCAGCGCGCGGCGCAACTCTCCTCCACCGATCGGCGCGCCGGCGAGTGGCCCGCGGTCTTCAGCCAGCGCGCGGCGAGCGCGCGGGCGTCGGCGCGGCGCCCGACGTCGCACAGCGCGAGGATGCGCAGCGCGGTCCGCTCGGACGCGAGCTGCGAGCCGCGGAAGCTGGCAAGGTGGCGATCGAGGAGCACGAGCGCGCCAGCGGCGTCGCCGCTGCGCCACGCGCGCTGGGCCTGGTGCAACAGCTCGAGCTCGGCGGCGAGATCGCTGGTCGCGGGTGTCGATGCGGGCGGGCGATGCGGCGCGCGCACCGCCGGGCGCGCGGGCTCCGCCGGTGGCACGTCGATGGGCGCGACGGGCGCGATCGCCGCGATCAGCGCGTCCGGGACGATCGCCGGCGGGCCTGCGTCGATCGCCGCGACCAGCGCGACCGGCGCCGACGGGCTGGCCTCGCGCGATCCCGGCGCGACGACCGCGACCGTGACGACCGTCGCGCCGCCGAGCGCGACCGCGAGCGCGATCACCTTCACCCAGGTCGCGGTCCACCACGCCCCCGCGGTCGCCGTCGAGGCCGCCGCGCCTGCGGCGCTCGCCGCGCCCGCCCCTGCCGCGCCCGCGGCGATCCCCGCGCTGATCGCCGCGTGCAGCCGCGCCCGATCCGCCGCGCTGGGCGTCCGCGCGTCGCGCGCCGCCCGCAGCAGCTCCTGCGCGCTCGGTCCGAGGTCATCCATGGTCCGCCCCCCATCGCTGCCGCGCGCGGAAGCGGGTCACCGCCGCCGCGAACAGCGCGCGCGCCGCGCGCAGCCGCGTACGCACGGTGTTGTCGTTGGTCTCGAGCACCTCCGCGGCCTCGCGGCTGGTCAGCTGCTCGACCTCGACCAGCAGGAACGCCTCCTTCTGATCGTCGGTCATACGCGCGAGCGCCTCGTCGAGCACCGCGACCGCGTGCTTGCGATCGATCAGGTCCGCCGGGCTCGGATCGGTTCCCGCCTGCTGATCCTCGTCGAGCGCCGTGCTCGGCCGGCGCGCCAGCGCGCGCAGGTGATCGCGGGCGACGTTGCGCACGATCCCGATCACCCAGGTCCGCACCGACGATCGCCCCGCGAACGACGCGAGCCGCCGGTGCACCACCAGGAACGTCTCCTGGACCACGTCGTCGACCGAGGCCGCGGGCACGCGGTTCGAGGCGTAGCGATACACCGCGTCGACGTGCGCGGCGTACACGTCGTCGAACGTGGGCACCGCCACGGGCTCGACGATCGCGTGGGCTTCCGACATGGTCGGATCCTGAGTGGTGCCGGGCGGCGGATCTGGTTGCCGGATCGTCATGGCGGGCCGATCGCGAAGTCCCGGACCAGGCCATCGAGGGTGCCGCTGCGGGCGCTGCCGCCGACGCGGACCTCGGCGAAGGTCGCGCCCTGGATCGCGCGCCCCGCGGTGGCGTCGACCTGCTCGGCGCCGTCCGACAGGGTCGCGGCGGTCGCGCTCCAGGTCGCCCGGATCGCGGCCTCGGTGTCGACCAGCGCCGCCGCGGTGCCCGCGTTCCAGGCGATCGCGCCGCCCGCGAACGCCGCGAAGTGCGCCGCGCCCTGCCGGGTCTGCAGGTAGATCGCGGCCGAGTCGTCGCCGACCGGACCGGTCGCGTCGCGCGCGGCCAGCCCGATCACGCTGCGATCGTGGATCGATGCGCCGGCGGCGAGGACCCGCGCGCGCACCGCGCCGGCGTCGGCCGCCGGGATGTTGTCGACGGTGTCGTAGACCAGCACGTCGTCGCCACGCGCGGCGAGCGCGAGGCTGGTCGGCGTGATGCGGTTGCCCTCTGCCTGCGGCCCGGCGAGATCGATCGCGCTGCCCGCGAGCGTCAGCGCCAGCGGCCCACCGGGCGCGGCCTCGGTGACCAGCGCGCAGCGCACCCAGCCCGCGCCCCACGGCTCGATCGCCGCGGTGATCGGCACGGCGCTCGTCACGATCGTCGCGGTCGCCGCGCCCGGCGCACAGCGCACGCTGCCGACCTGCGCGAGATCGATCGTGACCTCGCCAGCGCCGCGCGCGAACAGCGACACCACGCGATCGCCGCCGCCGTCGACCGTGCGCGCGAGCGTCGCGGGATCCGCGAGCGTCACCGTCGGCACGTCGTCGGCCAGCGGCATGGCCGCGGCGGTGATCGCCCCGGTGACGGTCCACTGCTGCAGATCGAGCGGCACGCCTCGACCCGCGCCTCCCTCGGCGAGGTAGCCGCACGCGGTCGCGCCCGACGGCGCCGGGCGACACGCGATCCGCGGCCAGTCGGGACCGACGAGATGCAGCGCGCGCGCGCCATCCTCGACGAGATCGGTGAACGCGGCGCCATCGCGCGCGATCGTCGTCGGGATCGGATCGCCGCCCGCGAGGGTCGCGGCCACGCCGACCAGCCGCGCGAAGCGCTCGCGGGCCTCGCGCACCTGCAGCTCGCCGTCGCCGAGCGGCACGATCGCCAGCCACGCGACCTCGCCATCGACCGCGATCGCGTGGCTCGCACGGCGAGCGATCACCGCGCCCGGGCCATCCATCGCGGCGCCGTTGACGTAGACCCGCGAGCCCGACGCGCGCACCACGAACAGCACGTGGTACCAGGCGCCATCGACCAGCGGCGCGGTGGCGATCGCGCTCGCGCCGATCGCGAGCGTGAGCGCGCCGGTGTCGTCGCTGGCGATCGCGAGCCCCGCCGTCGGCGCGTCGAGCACCCGCGCGTTTGCGCGCGCGCGCAGCACCAGCTCGATCGCGAGATCCTGCGGCCCGAGCTCGACGATCGGCGCGGCGCTCGCGAACCGGCCGCGCGCCGCGCGCGTCGCGTCGGTGAACGGCCCGCGTGCGCCGACCTGCACCACATCGACGGGCGACAGCGCGCCGCCGGTGCGCGCGGTCCAGCCGCTCGCGGTCGCGTCCTCGCCGCGCAGCAGCAGCGCGGGCGCGCGAGAGATTCTGCCCGCGACGAACCGATCGCCCCACGCGCCGGTGCCCGCCTGCGCGTAGCTCGCCTCCAGGCGCCCCGTGCACACCACGCCCGCCGGGCAGTAGCCCGCTGGCGGCAGCCCCTCCTCGCCGATCACGTACGGATCGGCGCAGCCCGCGGCCAGCGCGAGCGCGACGATCGGCAAGAGCACGCGCACTGCTCGCGATCTTGGGGACCGCGCGTCGGCGCGTCAAGCATGGCGCTCGACGAGCCGACATGTCGGCGCATCACCGGCGCATCGCGCGTCGATTTCCATCGTTCGCAGACGAATCCGCAACCAGCCTCAGCTACCGCGGCCACACAGCTCTCGTGCTCCGTCCTCATCACCCGGCGTCCGCACGATGGTTGTGCGTTCTGCTGGCTGCGTGCGGCTCGCCCGCCGCCACGCCCGGCGACGCGCCAACCCACGACGCCGGCCCCGACGGCACGATGCCCGCCGGCGGCCTCGGCGCCGCCGACTTCGGGCCGGGCGACCTCGATCCGCCATCGCACGGCGCGACGATCACCTTCGAGGACATCGGCAAGGCCGGCTGGTATCCGTCGCGGCGCGATCCCGCGACCGGCCCGTGCGACGCGTATTCGACCGACACCTGCTGCCTCGCGAAGGAGAACGTCACCGGCGACGCGCTCACGCCCTGGGACGCGGACCTCATCATGACCCTGCGCGGCCCGCTGCACGTGAAGCAGCTCGCCGCGTACCAGATCGATCCGGCGCGGCCCGCGACCTGGCAGCTGGTCTCGGGCTGGGACGAGCGCGCCGCCGCGACCTCGCCGGGCGCGGTGTTCTCCAACATCAGGACGCCGAGCTTCACCGGCACCGTCGGCAGCGAGTGCCTCGTCGATGTCTCGACCGATCAGGCGTTCGCCTGCGGCCCGGGCAGCGTGCCCTACTGCCCGCCATCATCCGAGCCGCGCTACCTGGGATGGGGCGGCGCCAAGCTGTTCGTGATCCTCGCGACGATGCCGCACGCCGATGCGCTCGGCGGCGCGTGCTCCACCGGCACGACCGGCAACTGGTACGACGCGCCGTGGATCGGGCTCAGCCACGGCGAGCTGGTCCGCGCCGGCGCGTTCTCGAGCTGCCAGTGCTACGCGAAGGATCCGGCGCAGTGGTGGCTCGGCGATGGCTGCGGTCAGTTCAACGTCTTCGAGGTCGTGAACGACAACAACGCCAGCAAGAACCTCGGCGTGTTCAGCACCAACTTCTTCGGCTATGCCGGCTACGTCGGCGAGGGGCCGTGCGGCGCGGCGTGCGACGTGGGCGCGCTCGATCCCACGGTCGATCTGATCGACAAGGCCCACGACACCGAGGCCGCGACCGGCGCGGTCGCGCGACCGGGATCGGGCCCCGGCGCGGCGTTTCGCCGGCCGCTCGAGGGCTACCGCTACTTCGTGATCCTGATGGATCCCGCCACGCGCACCGTGCAGCTCGCGGTCGTCCATCCCGCCGCGATCCCGCCCGCGCTCGCGCCGCTGTTGCCGCAGCTGCCCGCCGAGCTCGACACCACCGCGATCACCGCGCTCACCCAGCTCCGCCTGCCGCACTGAGGATCCCATGCGTCTCATCGCTCTGTTCACCGCCGCGCTGTGCGCCTGCTCGAACACCGACGCGCAGCCCGACGCGAGCCCCGCCCTCGACGGCACGCCCGCGATCGACGCCGCGATGCCCGCCGACTTCTGGGATCCCGGCGGCATCCCCACCGCGCAGCAGGTGATGGTCTTCAAGTTCCTCAACCGCACGGGCGGCCAGTTCTCCGACAGCGAGGTCTACTGGCAGTTCAAGAACTCCAGCCTCGGCATCGACGAGCTGCACTCGATCGCCGAGCAGCCGACGTACGACATGCCGGCGAACGCCTCGGGCCGCATGTACTTCTTCATCTGCGCGGCGAACGATCCCGACTGCGCGAGCGATCCGAGCAAGAGCCGCTACTTCGACTTCATCGAGCACACGATCGGCGCGAACCAGTACAACGGCAACACCACGCGCGTCGACGCGTTCGGCCTGCCGATCGCGATGCGCCTGCACTGCGCCGACGGCTTCGAGCGCACCGTGGGCGAGAACTTCGACACCTTCGCGCAGGGGCGCGAGGCCCGCTTCCAGGAGTTCGTCGACGCGGCGCCACCCGAGTTCAAGGCCCTCGCCCAGGCGCCGAACGCGCCGTATCGCATCGTCGCCCCCGGCGGCGGCGCGACCAACGGCGGCTTCGGCACCGGCGGCGCCAACGCCCACTACTACGATGCGTTCGTCGATCAGCTGTGGGCCGCCAACGGCCTCACGCTCCCGAAACCCGGCCCCAACGGGGATGGCCTCGCCGCGCAGCCCAACCTGTCGGCGGCGATCTACCGCCACGTCGGCGCGGTCGCCGGCACCTTCGCCGCCGACGGGAAGCTGCAGGACACCCACCTGTGGGACGCCCCGGCGACCTTCTACACCGCGAATCCCGCCAACTTCTACGCGAAGTTCTGGCACGATCACGCCATCGACGGGAAGGCGTACGGATTCCCGTACGACGACGTGGGCAGCTACTCGACCTACGTCTCGCATTCCGATCCGGACTACATGCTCGTCGCGATCGGCTGGTGACCATGACGCGCCTCGCTCCCCTCGCGCTCGCCCTCGCCGCCTGTCACGCCACCGTCGGCGGCGATGGCGTGGACGCGAGCGGCCCCATCGTCGACGCCGATCCGGCCGCGCCCGACTCGCAGATCGACGCCGGCACCGGCGACGATCGCACCGTCGCCGCCGAGGCCGACGTGCCCAGCCCCAAGCGCGGCGTCGCGGCCCAGGGCAACGACTACCCGGCGAACCTGTCGTTGACCCAGGCCGACCTCGACGTCCTCGCGCCCGGCCTGACCTGGTTCTACAACTGGGGCCCGTCGACGAACCTCGCCGATGCCCACGGTCACCTCGAGTTCGTGCCGATGGCGTGGGGGCACGCGAATGACAACGCCGCGGTCGCGTCGTGGCTCGCCGCGCACCCCGCGACCTCGGTCGTGTTCTCGGCCAACGAACCCAACCGCGGCGATCAGGCCAACCTCAGCCCGACCGACTGCGCCGCCTTCATCGAGGCGACCCGCGCGATCGCCGGCGGCCGTCCGGTGATCGGCCCGCACCTCGCCGCGAGCGCGACCGTCACCGACTATCGCAACCAGGTCGGCGCGGCGATCACCGGCGGCCTGTCCGCCGGCGCGATCCACATCTACGAGACCAACAGCGGCGGCTTCGACTACTGGGCGAGCACGTGGCCGTACGCGGGCTGGCCCACGGGCACCGCGCCGCCGGCGACGGTGTGGATCAAGGAGCTCAACATCGGCGACGACAACGCCTCGGAGAGCGCGGTCATCGCGTACATGATCCACGCGGTCGATCTGATGGAGCGCGATCCGCGGGTCGCGCGCTACGCGTGGTGGAAAGATCGCCGCGCCTTCGACGCCGGCCACACCAAGCCGCCGAGCCACTTCCTCCTCAGCAACACCGCCAACGGCGCGCTCACCGCGCTCGGCGATCTCTACGTCCACATGCCGGTCCACGATCCGCACCTCTACTACGCGGTGCCGGGCCGGCTCGAGGCCGAGCGCTACGTCGCGATCAGCGACCCGATCGTGGCGCTGCAGCGCACCGCCGACGCCACCGCGCCCGGCGCGCTGAACGGTGACGGCCGCCTCGACGTCGCGGTCCCGACCGGTGGCTGGCTCGACTACCAGCTCGATGCCGGCACCGGCGGCGCGTACACCGTCGAGCTGCGCAGCGCCGGCGACGCGACCCTCGCGATCGGCGGCGCGGCGATCACCACGAGCGGCAACGGCTACGCGACCCGCGCCGCGATGGTCGCGCTCACCCCTGGCCGCCAGACCCTGCGCCTCGCGGTCACCAGCGGCATCGCGCGCGTCAACTGGCTGCGTTTCACGCCGGTCGCGAAGTAGGCGAGCGGCGCCTCGGCTACGCTACCGCGATGATCGAGACGCTCGGCTGCGTGCTGCCGTTGCTGCCGCGGCCGCGCACGACGATCGCCGCGCTCGACGCGCTGCTCGCCCGGATCGAGAGAGGCGACGTGACGGCCGCCGCCGAGGTGACCGCGGCCTGGGCGCCGCGCGTGCTGGCGCGGCTGACGCAAGCGACCCGCGGGATCGGCGCGCTGCAGGACCTCCAGGCCACCGCGCCCGCGCTGTTCCAGGAGGCGTTCCGCGCGCAGGAGCCGCGGCGCTGCGCGATCGAGATGCTGGCGCGCGCGCTCGCGCCGCACCTCGCCCTGTCCGGGGTCGAGGCGGCCCTCGTCGAGCTGTTCGCCACCCATCCGTGGCACCTCGCGCGCGTCGCGGTGGGCCGCGGCCTGCTCGCCGGTGCCCCGACGACGGGCGCGCTGGCGCAGATCGCCACCGCGATGGACGACGCGTCGCTCCTGCTCTGGGTCCGCCACACCGGGGTCGCCGCGGCGGTGCGGCTCGATCCCAGGACCGCCTTCGATCGGCTCGCGCCGCGATTCGCCGACGAGCTCGCCCGCGGGACTGACCTCGCCCGCGGGCTGTTCGTCGCGCTGGCACCCGAGGCTCTCAAGTGGCCTGCCCCACCGATCGATCCGCGGTTCTATCCGCTGCTCGCGCGCGCGTTCGTCACCGATGGCGTGATCGCCGGGACGTTCTTCGCGAGTCATCCACAGCCCGCCGCCGTGCGCGCAGCGCTCGACGTCCTCGAGGAGCGCACCCGGACGCGCGCGTCGTGGCTCCTGTATCTCGGCACCACGCTGTCGACCTGGAAGCGCCCCGAGACCGTGCCCGCGCTGCTCGCGGCCGTCGCCGCCGCGATCGACACCGCCGACGAGCGCCTGACCGGCCCGCTCGACGTGCTCGAGGCGATCGGCGATGGCTCGGTCGTGCCCGCGCTGCGCGAGCTCGCGAGCCGCGCGACGCGCGAGGCCCAGCCCGCGCTCGACGCGGCGATCGCGAGCCTGACCCGGGCCGCGCCGACCGCACCGCGCGCGGCGCGGCGCGCCGCCAGCGAAGCCCCGCCGGATCCCGACCGCACCGCGCTCGCGGCGCGTCTCACCGCCGCCGGCTTCACGGCGGCGCGCGTCCGCGATCTGGTGGCCCTCGCCCGGCCGCGCATCCTGGTCCGCGCGCGCCGCGCGACCCGCGCCGTCCCGCCCGGCGCGAGCCGCTTCGGTGGTGCGCCCGACCTGCCCGCGGGATTCGCCTGGCCACGCCACGGCCGCACGCCGCTCGCGTTCGTCGGGCAGCTCGATCTTCGCACCCTCGCCGCGCACGATCTCGCGCGCCAGCTGCCCTCGACCGGCGTGCTGTCGTTCTTCGTGCGCCAGGACATCACCGTCGACAAGACCGGCGATCTCGCCGTGCTGGCGTCGCGCGTCTGCTGGTTCGAGGGCCCCGCGTTGCCCCGCGCGCGGTTCCCCGCCGCGCTCGCCGTGACCGATCGCCACCGCGCGGCGACGCTGGCCTGCACCCACGATCTGCCACCGCCGCCGCCCGCGGTCGCCGCGCGGCTCGGGCTGGTGTCGTCCGAGGTCCGCGCCTACGAGGCGATCGCCGACGAGCCCGACGCGCCCCACGCCGTGCTCGGCCACGCGCGCGCGGGCTACTACCGCGGCCTGCCCGCGGCAACCGACGCGCTGCTCCTGCACGTCGCGACTGACAGCGCGCCCGGGTTCCTGTGGGGCGACGCCAGCTCGATCTTCTTCGTCATCGATGCCGCCGCGCTCGCCGCCCGCCGCTTCGACCTCGCGCGCTGTCTCGCCGACGAGTGCTGACCCCGCGCACCGCGGCGGCCCCGCTCAGTCGTAGCGCAGGCCCTCGACCGGCGTCAGCGACGAAGCACGCGCCGAGGGGACCAGCGTCGCGAGCGCGCAGATCGCCATCGTGACCGCGGCGACCAGCACGACCTCCATGCCGCGCACGGCGATCGGCAGCCGGTCGATCAGATACACCTTCGAGTCGAGGTGGTAGCCGTAGCCGGCGACCAGCCAGCACACCGCGAGGCCGATCGCGAGGCCGAGCACCGTGCCGACGCCGCCGATCGTCATGCCGACGACCTGGAAGACCTTGGCCACGCCGCCCGAGGTCGCGCCCATCGACTTCATGATCGCGATCTCGCGGGTCTTGTCGGTGACCATCATCGTCAGCGCCGAGACCATGTTGAAGGTCGCGACCGCGATGATGATCGTCAGGATGATGACCAGCGCGAGCTTCTGGAAGGTCAGCGCCTTGAAGAGGTTGTGGTTGAGCTCGTACCAGTCCTGGATCACGTACGGCGGCTCGCCCAGCTCGTGCTTGAGCTTCTCGGCGATCTCGTCGGCGCGGCTGACGTCCTTGATCTTCATCTCGACGCCCATCACGCGATCGCCGTGACCGACCAGCTTCTGGGCCTGCTTGATCGTCACGTACATGAGCCGGCGGTCGTACTCGTCGAAGCCGCTGTAGAAGATGCCGGTGACCCGGAACTTGCGGGTCTTGGGCACGCTCGAGTCGGCGCGCCACATGCCACCGTCGGAGAACGCGACCACCAGCGTCACGTCGTCGCCGACGTGGGCCTTGAGCTTCTTGGCCAGCTCGCGGCCCATGATGACCGGCGGCAGCTGGCCCGGCGCGAGATCGTCGGTGAGGGTGGCGATCGAGCTGCCCTTCTCCATGTGGTTCTGGAGATCGAGCACCTGAGTCACGCGATCGGGATCCACGCCCTTGATCGCCACGCCCGACAGCTCGCCGCGGCCGCGCGTGACCAGCATCTCGGTGAAGATGAACGGCTGGACCGCGACGACATCGGGATCGACCGCCTTCGCCACGTCCATGACGTGCCGGTATTCCTCGAAGTCGTTCGAGTTCTTCATGATGATCACGTGGGCGTTGACGCCCAGGACCTTCTCGCGGAACTGCTGCTGGAAGCCGGTGGTCACCGACAGCACGATCGTCAGCGCGGCGACCCCGAGGATCACGCCGAGCGCCGAGACGCTGGTGAACACCGAGAAGAACGACAGCAGGCCGAACACCGCGGCCGAGACCATGCCGACCAGCACCGCGACCACGCCCGGCACCGAGCCCTCGCTCGAGGTCAGCACCAGGTAGAGGCCGAAGGCGGCCAGCACCAGGCTGGCGCCGGCGCAGGTCAGCATCGTGCGGTTCATCCGCCCGCCGTAGACGTAGCGCCAGCCAATGATCAGTTCGTACACGCGGTTACTTTGCGGTGTCGGCGGGGGTTGCGCCAGCGTTCCGGCGGTTTCGCAGCTCCCAGAAGACGATACCGGCGACGATGATCACGACCGAGACCAGCGCCGCGATCGGCCCCTGGATGCGGTCGGCGTCGGACGGATCGATGGTCCTGCCCATGATGTCCTGGGCCCGGCCGATCGCGAGCGCGATCCGGCCCTGGACCGTGAAGCCGAAGCTGGCGCCGAAGCCGATCATCAGCACCCAGACGCCGACCCGCGACACCCGCCCGATCACGCCGGTGTGGGCGACCGAGAAGTAGAAGTAGAGCAGCGAGGTCAGGAGGCCCAGCAGCAGCAGCACGTTCGACACCACGCCGAACCAGTCCTGCTCGCCGGCGTCGACCGACGCCCGCGCGTCGATGCCGACCAGGTGGCCGCGCTTCTCGCCGAGGTCGGCGCGCTCCATCGGCGACAAGGACGGGCGCGACAGCGCGTCATCGATCGAGGTGAACGGCTTCGCGGTGCGCTCGGCGACCAGCTCCTTGGCGATCGCCGGGGTCATGCCCGGCACCGACGCGAGCTCGGCAGGGCTTGCCTGGTTGAGATCGATCTTGGGCGAGGCCAGCGTGCGGGTCGCGAACTTGATCTGCGCGCCGAGCTCGGCCTGCGTGACCGCGTTGATCTGCAGGCCGGCGTAGAGCGCGATCGCGAACGCGAGCGGGAAGCGGCCGAGCCAGGCCCACCGCCGCGACACCGCCTTGATCAGCATCATCGCGACCAGCGCGACCGGGAAGATCTTCCACCACTGATCGGACAGGTGCGCGATCAGCGACGGCTCGATCGTGTCCTGGTACTGCAGCGTGATGACGTAGCCGATCGACACGCCGACGAAGAGGTGCTCGGCGAACTTGTAGAACGGGTTGTCCTTGTAGAGGAAGGACAGGATCGCGAACGTCAGGAAGATCCCGAGCCACGCGCCGACGACGTCGATGAACGGCAGCGTGCTCATGATGAAGCGCCCCGGCGGCGCGCGTGGGCGCGGCCGAAGAAGAAGATGACGTTGCCGGCGATGATCGCGAGGATCACGACCAGGTAGCCGATGTTGAGGACGTCGGCGCCGGCGGTCGCCGAGCCCTTCTTGCCGACCAGCGCCTCGTACTCGGCGGCGGCGGCGAGCCCGCCGACCAGGCCCTCGAGCTGGCCGGTCTGCACGTACGGCGTGAGGTCGGTGATCGACACCGCCGTGCACGCTGCCACCATGTGCAGGTTGTAGCGGGTCTGTACGTACTGGACGTATTCCTTGGCGCCGGGCGCGCCGCCCGAGACCATGACGATCAGCGGCAGATCCTTGAGCTGCTTGATCCCCTGCATCATCGGGATGTCGTCGAAGGGCGTGCCGTCCGCGGCGTGGCCATCGAAGGTCTTGCGCAGGTCGGCGCCCATGTTGGCGATGAACGCCGCCTTGCCCTCGCGGAAGCCCAGGTACACGTAATCGACGTTCTTCTTGTACGCGCGGTCGGGGAGCCCGTCGTAGTCGGGCGTGCCGGGCGGCGCTAGCGGCTGCTCGATCGCCTCGCGGATCCACCGCTCGACCAGCGGCGGCGCCTGGTACCAGGTCGTCACCACGAGCAGCTTCACGCCCTTGCGCTTGAGCTGCAGGATCACCGAGCGGTAGTACGGCTCGAGCTCGGGCGTCGCCGCCGGATCGAGATCGATCGAGACCAGCACGACGTCGCCGGGCTTGAGGTTCTCGACCGCGTAGAACGCGGCCTTGGTCATCGCGCCGGGCTTGATCGGCAGGCCGAGCGGGAAGATCAGCGGCACGACGATCGCGAGGCCCATCAGCAGGAACAGCCAGCGCCGATCGAAGCGCTGCAGCCGCGCGGTCCAGTGCTCCGGGACTTGCGTCGACATCACTCGGACCCCAGGTGCGAGCGCTCGAGCCCGAGGATGATGCGGAGGCTGGTCGCGATCGCGCCGATCGCCGCGCCCATCATGATCGCGCGCCGGCCGCCGTTGTTGGGGATGTCGAGGATCCACTGCTTGATCTCGGGCAGGTCGTCCGAGATCCACGCGCCGATCGGCGCGGTGCCGAGCATGACGATGATCGCCGAGACCAGGAGCAGCGTGGCCTCGACGTTGCGCATGCGGAACGCGCGGAACGCCGCCGACACCACGAAGAACGCGAGCAGCGCGAACATCGTCGCGTTGCAAGGCGCGAACACGTGCTCGTAGAGCCAGACATAGACCCGCCCGCGCGTGCCCCACATCATCGGCGGATCGGCGGTGACGGTCACGACCGCGCCCGCGGCGAGCGTGACGTCGGCGGTGTAGTCCTCGTAGCCGCCGACCCGGCGATAGACCTTGATCGACACCGGGCCGGGATCGACCACCGCCTCGAACTGCGGCGAGGCGTACGCGCCGCGCTGCACCGCCGGGCCCTGGACCGGGCCGGCCTGGACCATGACGTCGTCGGGCGCGTTGACCCGGACCAGCGCCTTGCCCGCGGGCGCGCCGGTCGGGGTGATCGCGTAGGTGCCGGCCTCGCCGGTGCCGAGCACCTTCTGCCACTTGAGGCCGGCGAGCAGCATCACCGCCGCCGCCGCCACCATCACGACCTTGTACTGCCAGTCGCGCTCGCGCCGGCGGATCTTCGGGTAGTTGACCTGGATCAGGTTGACGCCGCCGAGGATGAACGCGAACGCGCCGATGATCGCCGCCCAGGTCTGGAACTCGGTGGTGAGCCACCGGACCTTCCAGTGCGGCACGTAGAACTCGGCCAGGGCGTAGAACCCGACCATGACCCCGAGCGCGATCGGCAGCGTCTTCTTCATGGGATGAGCGCCGGCCCGAGCTCGTAGATGCCGAGGGTCGCGAGCGCGACGCCGACGATGACGGTCGCGAGGATGAGGAGCTTCATCGTGTCGCCGGCCTTGAGCTGCGCGAGCAGCGTGGGCTCGCGCGTGAGGTAGGCCGAGGTCGCGTAGAGCTCCTCGCCGATCAGCGTGTAGTCGCAGGCCGCGATGAAGAACGGCAGCTGCGTGAACTCGGCGGTGCCGGCGATCTGGATCGCGCCGACGACGAAGCCGGTCTCGCTGAGCATCAGCGACTCGGCGTAGAAGCGGCCGAGGAAGATGTTGGTCGCGGGCTTGTCGCGCAGGATCATGCCGTTGATCGCGGCGGCGTACGCGAACTGCTCCGAGGTCATGAACATGACGTTCTCGGGGCGGTGGGCGTCGGGGCGGCCGGCGTTGGCGTAGCCCTGGCGCACGATCTCCTCGGCCACGACCATCGTCAGCGGGAACAGGTTCGCGACCTTGAGCTCGGTGTCGTAGGCCGCGGTCATCTCGGCGACGTGGCCGAGGATGAGCAACGACGCCATCGTCTGGATGTCCTGGATCTCCTCGGTGCCGGTGACGTAGAGCACCGGCCGGCCCATCTCGGTCGAGCGGCCGATCGCGTCCTCGATCGCGTCGACGCCGGGGATGCGGCGGATGAACATGTCCTTGCCGCGGGTCTTGGCGCGCCGCGCGAACACGAAGAACGCGATACCGGTGACCGCGATGAACGCGAGGAAGAACCAGCGCGCGCCGTTCCACCACGCGGCCTCGGCCGAGACCACCCAGGTCTGCACGCCGGGCTCGGGGAAGCCGGTGATCGTGCCGGCTTCGGCGCCGGGGGTCGCCGGCACCAGGCCGTAGACGTAGTCGGTGCCGGGTAGGACCTCGTCGACGAAGCTGCCCTTGCCGTCGGCGGAGTCGGCGATCTCGACCAGCTTCCACACGCCGATGTCCATGTCCTTGGCGAGCACGAGCCCGGCGAGCGGGACCGGCTTGCCGAGGTGGGGCGTGGGCGCGAGCGCGTCGCGGGTGCTCAGGTTGCCGGCGGTGAACTCGGCGCCGAACGCATCGCCCTCGGTGATCGCGACCCCGCCGGTGCCCTCGTGGGGCGTCTCGCCTTCGAGCACCGGCCGGCGGAACACCAGCAGCATGGCCGGCTTGCCGTGGTAGCGCCGCTCCCACTGGATCTGGATGTGCTTGCCGTCGGTGCTGTCGGCGCTGTCGGGGCGACCGAGCTGGATCCACCAGGCGTACTGCTCGCCGGGGTTCTTGGGATCGGGCGCGGGGAACGGCGAGACCGGTTTTGGCGGCGGCGTGGGCGAGGCCGCGGGGGCCGCGGCGGGCGGGATCGGGAGATCGGGCGCGGGCTCGGCGGGCGCGGGCTCGGCAGCCGCCGGCTCGCTCGCCGGATCGGGCTGCGCGACCGCGGTCGTGGCGAGCATCGCGCCCAGCGCGATCGCGAGCAGGAAGCGGGACCTCATCGCTCGATCACCTCGACGTTGGCGCGCGGCACGACGATCGTGTCGCCCTTGCCGAAGTCGACCTCGAGCACGCGGACCTTGGTCTCCGACGGCATCGTGTGCAATTCGACCGGCAGCTTCGAGACCACCCCGATGCGCCCGAAGTACGGCGCGCGGATGCAGCGGACCGGCGCGCCGATGTCGAGGCCGATCACCGCGTCGGCGTCGGTCGCGGCCGCGTCCTCGCTGTGCGGCACCACCACCTCGGGCCGGATCACGCCGGCGCGGATCTGGGTCGCGCCGTTCACGGAGGCGCGCTTGCCCGCCAGGCTGGCGAGCAGCTCGAAGGTCGCGCGCGCCATCGCGATGTCGCCGAAGCCCTCGGTCACGACCAGCGTGGTCGCGAGCGGCTCGTTGCCGGTCACCGCCACGCCGACGTCGTAGCCGAGCAGCTCCTTCACGTCCTGGTACGCGAAGCCGCCGCACACCACCGCGGCGACCTCGAGCTCGATCGCCTTGCGCAGCGCCGCGAGCGACGCGCGCCCGCCGCCGACGACGATCTTGCCGGCGTGCTCGGCGCGCAGGTCGCCGGCCTCGAGCGGCTGATCCGGGCGCTTCGCGACCATCGCGATCGGCGCGGTGACCTCGCCGGCGAGCCCGAAGATGCCCTGCACCAGCGCGGCGCGCGACTCGACGATCACGCCCTCGTCGGGGATGATCTCGACGATCGTGCCGTCGACGTAGGCGGTGACCTCGACCGGGATCGGCGGCTCGCGGAACACCGCCGAGCCGGTCACGCTCGACACCGACTCGAGCACGCCATCGACCGGCGAGGTCGCGGTCGACGTGAACAGCCCGAAGAAGCTCTTCGACCGGGCCACGACCTGCCCCTTGGTGACCGGATCGCCGACGGCGACCGTGAGCACACCCGCCAGCTCGTCGGGCATCACGCCGAGGAGGTTGGCGAGGCTGGCGATGTTCACCTTGCCGGGCAGCGCGGTGCGCGCGACCACGGTCTGCGCGCTGACCTTGTCGCCGACCTTCGCGACCACCGTGCCCGGCATCGGCAAGCGACGCGTCTTCCGCACGAGCGTCGAGCGCGTGACGGTGAGGCCAGGTGTGTACGCGTCGCCCATCGAGAGCGGCGGAGCATACACAACGAGCCCTGCCGATCAAACGCGCGCAGCCACTGGCCGGACCGTTGACGTACGACACGCTCGAAAGTCGTGGTTGGCGAGAGTGAGCGGGATCCACGCGCTGGGCTCATCTAGTGAAGCCTCGTCCGCAATGACGCACGGCGTTGCTCGTTGACAAGGGGGGACTCCGAAGGCTGTATGCCGCCCGCATGCTTTCCCCCTCCGTCGGTCCTGCGCGCGCCTCCGTATCACCGGCGCACAGCGCCCCGCCCGAGCTGCCCGAGCTGCAGGCGATCGAGATCCTGCTGCGCGACCTCTGCGCCGGCCATCGCGACGACCTGCTCGGCCGCATCGCGTGGGAGCACATCGGCAGCGGCGGCAAGCGGCTGCGCGCGCGGCTCGGGCTGCAGGCGGTCACCGCGCTCGGCGGCCGCGCGACCGCCGGCATCGCGTGGGGCGCGGCGTGCGAGCTCCTGCATAACGCATCGCTCATCCACGACGACATCCAGGACGGCGACATCCTGCGCCGCGGTCAGCCCGCGCTGTGGTCGCGCTACGGCGTGGCCCAGGCGATCAACGCCGGCGATCTCTGCATCGCGCTCGGCTACGCCGCGATCGATCAGGTCCCGGTCGCCGACGCGACCAAGTGGCAGCTGACCCGCATCCTCGCGCGCGCGTCCGAGCTGATCGTGCGCGGCCAGGCCGCCGAGATGTCGCTCCTCTCGCGCGGCGTGCCGACCTGGGCCGACTACGCGTCGTGCGTCGAGGGCAAGACCTCGGCGCTGTTCGCGCTGCCGATCGAGGGCGCGGCGATCGTCGCCGGCAAGAGCCTCGACGAGGCCGCGGCGATCGCCGATGCGTGCCGCCCGCTCGGCCTCTTGTTCCAGATCCAGGACGACGTGCTCGATCTGTTCGGCGAGAACGGCCGCGACATGGCCGGCTCGGACCTGGCGCAGGCCGGCAAGGCGTCGGCGTTCGTCGTCGAGCAGCTCCGGCTCGATCCCTCGAGCGAGCGCTGGCTGATGGATGTGGTGATGGCGCCGCGCGAGACCACGACGCGCGCGCAGATCGACGCGATCATCGCGCGCTTCGCCCACGAGGGCGCGCTCGCCGCGGTCTGGCAGCGCATGGACGCGATCCAGGCCCACCTGCGCGACGCGCCCGAGCTGGCGCGGGTCCCCGGGCTGCGCGCGCTCATCGATGGCTTCGTCGCGGTCGCGCTGCGACCGGTCGCCCACACCCGACCGCGAGCGTCGTGATGCCCGCGCTCGGCTGGCTCCGCGCGCGGCTCGCGCTCGGCAAGTTCAAGATCGTCGAGCTCTGGCTCGGCTTCTTCGTCGGCGTTTCGCTGCTCGGCGGCGATGCGCTGCGCGATGGGCGGGTGCTCGCCATCCTCGGCGCGATCCTCGTCACCGGCATCGCGGTCATCGCCGCGACCTGCAGCCTCGACGACATCACCGGCGTGCGCGACGGCGTCGATCAGGCCAACCACTCGAACGGCGCGCGCTGGGGCGTGGCCAAGCCGATCCTGACCGGCGACCTCGCCGAGCGATCGGCGTTCTCGTTCGTGCGCGTGCTCGGCGCGGTCGGCGCGGCAGCCTACGCGGTCGCGCTGGCGCTGGCCTGGCCGCTGCCCGCGTGGCTCCTCGTCACGATGACCGCGATGATGGTGATCGCGCTCAACTACTCGTACGGGCTCAAGCTCAGCTATCACGGCGCCGGCGAGCTGGTGATCTTCATCGGCGGCGCCGGCACGGTGTTCGTGCCCTACGCGCTCGCGACCCGCTCGATCAGCGCCGCGGTCATCGTCAGCGCGATCCTCGTCGGCGCCTGGCACGCGCAGGTCGTGGTGTTCTCGAACACCAACGATCGCGCCGGCGACCGCGCCACCCAGCGCATGACGATCGCAGCGCGGACCTCGCCGCGCGGCAACAAGATCTACATCGCGTCCCTGTTCGCGATCGTGTGGGCCACCACCGCGGTCGCGCTCGCGACCCACGTGCTGTCGCCGTGGACGATCGCCGCGCTCGCCCCGGTCTGGGGCCTGCAGCTCTACCAGCTGTGGAGCGGCCTCGGCCGCGACCAGTGGCTGCGCGCGCGCCTCGCCGGCTTCCGCGTGCTGCGGGTCGGGATCCTCGCGCTCACCCTCGTCAACTTCCTCGCGCCGTCATGAGCTTCCACGCCATCAACGCCCTGTTCGACTCGCTCGGCGAGTCGGTGAGCCCGAACTCGTGCGACGTCGTCGTGATCGACGGCCGGCTCGATCACGCGCGGCTGCGCGCGGCGATCGCCCAGACCCTCGCGCGTCACCCGATCCTGTGCCGGCCGCTGGGCGCGCGCGATGGCATCGATCACGACCTGCCGATCGACCTGCGCTTCCACGCGCTGCCCGACGACGCGGCGCGGGTCGACGCTCACCTGCTCGCGCAGATCTGGGACGAGCCGCTGGATCGCGGTGGCCGCCCGGTGCGGTTCCACGTCACCGAGACCCCGACCCGCACGTACCTGCAGACGATCCACACCCACGTCTACGCCGACGCGACCGCCTGCTACACGCTGACCGAGCAGCTCGCCGCGGCGTACGCGGGCCATGTCTCGATCGATGACGAGATGCCCGCGCTGGCGTGGCCGCAGCCGAGGTTGCGCGAGGCGGTGCGCATGCGCCTGCGCGGCCTCGCCCAGCTCGCGCGCGATCTCGTGCGCCCGTTCAGCGGCCTCGCGGTCCCCGCGCATCGCCCGGGCGCCCGCAAGATGACGCGCATCGTGCTCGACGAGCGCGAGACCGCGCAGCTGCGCCGGGTCGCGCGCGAGCGCGGCCACTCGATCCACGCCTGCTTCCAGCTCGCGATGCTGCGCGCGGCGCACGCCTACAATGCCGCGCGCGGCGTCGATCGCCCGACGGTGCGGCTCTGGGACTTCTTCTCGCTGCGGCCGATGCTCGAGACCACCGGGCCGCGCTACGACTGCCTCGCACTGATCTATCCCGTCGATCTCGACGCGCGCTGGTCGGACGCCGAGACCACCGCGCACTGCGCCGAGGTCGTGCAGCGCATGCGCGGCGGCGAGCTCGCGGTCCACGCCCAGCGCCTCGACTCGATGTTCCGCGCCGCCGGTCGGCGCTCGCCGATGCCGGGCTTCGCGCGGCTCTGGCCGTCGCTGTTCAAGAGCAACGTCTTCCTCACCAACCCCGGCGTGTGCCCGTCGACCCTGCCGCGGTTCGGCGACGCCCCCGTGATCGACTACGTCACGTTCCCGCAGCTGTTCGCGCCGGCCGACGTGATGTTCGTGTTCTCGACCTTCCGCGATCGCCTGCGCATCCACGTCGTGCACGACGAGGCCGCGTTCGCCGGCGAGTTTCACGAGGGACTGCTGCGGCCGTTCCTGCGCGAGCTCGACGCCCAGGCCGGGCTCCACCTCGACGCGCCGATGCGCGACGGCTTCGTCGCGACCTGGACCGCGCGCCCGGCGCCAACCGACAAGCACCGCGCCCTGCGGACGGAAGCACACCCATGAAGCTCAAGACCGCGCTCGCCCTGTCCCGTGGAGGTCGCCTGCGCCTCCTGTGGAAGGTCACCAGCCTGTTCAACCCGATCTACCGGATCAGCTTCGTCGCGGCGGCCTCGACCTGCGGCCTCCTCAAGCTACTGGTCGATGGACCGCGGCCGCTCGCCGAGATCGCCGAGACCCTCGCGCCCGATCCATCGACGCACGCCGGCCTCGAGGCCTGGCTCGATCTGGGCGTGCGCCTGCGCGAGCTCGCGAAGGACGAGTACGGCTACCACCTCGCCGGCTTCCTCGCGCGCCGCCTCGCCGATCCCGCCAACGACGAGGTCGCCGCGCTGGTCGAGGAGGTCGCGTCGTTCCACCACAAGCTGATCCTCGAGTCGCCGGCGCGGTGGAAGCGCGGCGCCCTGTGGCAGGCCGCCGAGCACGACGGCGAGCTGATCGCGCGCTCGTCGCGGATCATGGAGCCGTTCCTGTTCCAGACGATCGATCAGGAGATGCCGCGCACCGGCGCGCTGCGCATGCTCGAGGTCGCGTGCGGCGCCGGCACGTACATCCGCTACGCCGCCGAGCGCAACCCGCAGCTCACCGCGGTCGGCCTCGAGCTGCAGCCCGATGTCGCCGCGTCGACCGCCGCCGCCGCGAAGACCTGGGGCATGGACGATCGCGTGACGATCGAGTGCGGCGACATCCGCCACCGCGATGGCGACGGCAGCTTCGATGTCGTCACGCTCTACAACGCGATCTACTACTTCTCCGTCGCCGAGCGCGTCGCCCTGCTCACGCGCCTGCGCTCGTACCTCAAGCCCGGCGGTCGCCTGATCCTGTCGACCTCGTGCCGCAACGGCTCGCCCGGCATGCAGCTGCTCAACGTCTGGACCAGCAACGTCGCCGGCTTCGGGCCCCTGCCCGTGCCTGGCGAGGTCGAGGCGCAGATGCGCCTTGCCGGCTTCGGCGCGATCGCGACCACCAAGGTCATCCCCGGCGAGCAGTACTACGCGTTCGTCGCGACCGCGCCACGCACCGCCGAGCTCGCGGCGTAGCGGGGACGGAGCACGCCATGTTCGCGAGCATCAACGCGGTGCAGCCGCTCGGCCTCGCCACCGCCGGCCTCTCGAGTGTGTTCTGGACGCTCGCGTACCTGCTGATCATCCGGCGCGCCGCGCGCGACCAGAGCTACGGCATGCCGCTGGTCGCGCTCGCCGCAAACCTGTCGTGGGAGCTGATCTTCCTGGTCGTGACCATCGCCAAGGACGGCCTCGACATCCGGCTCGCGCTGATCTTGCCGTGGACGATGTTCGATTTCGCGATCGCCGCGCAGTGCTACCGCTACGGTCGCCGCGACTTCGCGAATCCGCTGGTCGCGCGCTACTGGCCGGTCGCGCTACCGCTGATCGTGGCGTTCGCCGCCGCCGTGCTGCTGTCGATCATCCACGAGTTCGCGGATGCGATCGGCTGGTACTGCGCCTTCGGCCAGAACCTCATGATGTCGATCCTGTTCGTCGCGATGTTCCTGCGCCGCGACGACCTGCGCGGCCAGTCGATCTACATCGCGGTCTGCAAGCTCTGCGGCACGTTGTTCGCCTTCGTGCTCGCCGTGTTCTGGTCGCCGCCGACGCTGCACGAGCACTGGACCGCGCTTTTGCCCGATCGCTACACCCCGGTCGCGCCGCTCCTCGTCACGCTCTACGCCGGCGTGTTCGCGTTCGACGTCATCTACGTGGCGATGCTCCACCGCAAGCGCCGGGACCTCGGCCTGCCGCCGTGGGCGCTCCGCGACGCGTAGCGCGCGCCACGGCGCCGGGTCGCCGATGCAACGCATCGCGCGCGCGGGGCATCGAAGTGACCCATGGGGGGCGCCATGCAATCACACATGCTCACGGAGATCGTCGGTGGCCGCATCTGGGCCAGTGAGCGGCCCGTATTGTTCAGCGGGGTCCGACTCCGCGCTCGAACATCCGTGGTTCGCCTCGACGATGGGCGCTTGTTGTTGCACAGCCCCGCGCCACCCTCCGAGGCCTGGCTGACGCAGCTCGCGGCGCTCGGCGAGGTGAGCTGGCTCGTCGTCCCCAACTGTTTTCATCACCTCGGTACGCCCGCGGCGTCCGCTGCCTTTCCCGCGGCGAAGATCGTGGCGCCCCGGAGCGCCGCCGCCAAGAATCCCGCGCTGCGCATCGATGTCGACATCCACGACTCGACGTTCGCGGATGCCGTTCCGGAATTCGCAGTGATTCCCCTCGAAGGGGTGCCGTTCCTCGACGAGACCCTGCTCTACCATCGGCCCACCGAGACCCTGTTTGGCGCAGACATGGTCCTGCGGGCTGACGAGCACGACCACTGGTCGTGGCGCTTCGCGGCGCGCATCACCGGTTGCTACCAGCGGGTGCGCGTCCCGCCCGACGTGAAGAAGAAGGTCGCGGACAGGGCCGCCGCGTCACGGTCGCTGCAAGCGCTCCAGGCGCTGCCGATCAAGCGGCTCGTGATCTGTCACGGTAGCGTCCTCGAGGAGGCGCCCCTGGCCCAGCTGGTCGAGGCATGGCGCATGGTCGGGGTGGAGTAGTCACGGGCGGCGCAGACCGGCAGACCGCAGAGCGTGCAAACGCCCTGGATGGCGGTTCCATTCCGCGCGCATCCGCGGCGCGAGACCAGCGGCGCAGCGCGAGGTCACGGCGTACGCTCGGCGCGTGCGCACGCTCGACTCGCGAGTTCTTCGTCCGGATCGCCACCTCGCACGCGGGCCCGCGCTCGCGCTCGCGGTCGCGCTGATCGGTTGCCATCCGCCGTCGCCGACGACGATCGCGAACCACGCCGGCAGCGGCAGCGCGATCCGCGTCGAGGCCGCGGCGCTGCCGGGCTGGCTCGCCCTCGCCCCGCGCGCGGATCGGCAGACCGGCGCGGACTGGCTGCCGGTCTCGACGGTCGCGTCGGTGATCGTGCCGGATCTGAATCCGCGCACGCCGCCCGCGCCGATGACCGCGGTCGGCGCTGATGGCACGGCGGCGGCGGTGACGCTCGGTGAGCCCGCGACGATCGGCTACGGCTGCGACGGGGGCACGCTGGCGGCGATGACGGCGCGCGGTCCGGCGATGGCGCCCGGGATCGTGTGGCTCGTGCCGCGCGATCTGCCGTCGGGCTGGCACCCGCGCGGCATCCCGCTGGTGGTGCGCGAGCATGCGGCGCACCACGCGCGCTGGCAGGCCGGCGACGCGACGGTCGACGTGCACATCACCGGCGACGCGGGCGGCACGCTCACGATCGACGGCAATGGCGCGCACCACGCCGAGGACTTCGAGGTCCACATGATGGACGGCGCCGACGCGCCGCACCTGTCGCTCGACGAGGACCGGCCGATCGCGACGCCGATCCCGGTCGCCGCGTTCGAGGTCGTGCCCGACGGCGCGATCATCGTGGTCGCGATGATCGCCGGCTACGAGGGCGTCACGCTGTCGAGCTGGCTCGTCGATCACGGCGAGGTCGCTGCTGCGCCGCTCTCGCTCTACCTGTATCAGTGCGCGTTCTGATCGGGCGCGGCGGCGCCGATCCGCTCGTACCGCGCGGACGCGGCGCGCTCGAGGAAGGGGGTGCCGGGCGGAATCACACGGCGCACCCGCTTGCAGACGTGGAGCAGGCTGAGCGCCATCGAGACCTGAAACTGGCCGAAGAGTTTGCCGCGGCCGATGGCCTCGCGCAGCTCCCGCGGCGACAGCTGGCGGCGGTCACCGAGGGCATCGAGCAGCGCGATCGGCAAGCCTCGCGCGCGGCGCAGCTCGATCCAGTACCAGAGCCACCCGCCCCCGACCATCAGCGCCCCGATCACCGCCCCCTGCACCATCGCGAACAGCATGCGGCTCATCTACTACACGCGCGGACACAGGTCGAGCCCCGCGGCCGATCAGGTCACGTCGCGCTCCACACCGCCAGGCCGACCGCGCCGGCGGCCAGGATCACGAGCGGCTCGGGCACCTTCTTGATCCGCGTGATGACCGCGAGCGCGCCGAGCCCGATCAGCGCGGTGGGCACGTCGACGATCGCGCGCCGGCCGAGGACGACCGCGGCGCCGCCGATCGCGCCCGCCGCGGCGGCGGTCACGCCATCGACGAACGCGCGCACGCGGCGATCATCGGCGAAGCGCCGGAAGTACGGCGCCGGCACGATCACGAACAGCCAGCACGGCAGGAACACGCCGGCGGCCGCGACCGTCGCGCCGACCGGCCCCGCCACCAGGTAGCCGATGAACGCGACGGTGATCACGACCGGCCCGGGCGAGATCATCGCGATCGCGACCGCGTCGAGGAACTGCTGATCGGTGAGCCAGTGGTGCTGCTCGACCACGCCGCCGTGCAGGAACGGCACGATCGCCAGGCCGCTGCCGAACACGACCGCGCCGGCCTGCGCGAAGAACAGGAACAGCGTGAGGAGCGTGCCGCCGGTCGCGATGCCGCCGATGCCCGCGAACAGCCACGGCGGGA
This sequence comes from Deltaproteobacteria bacterium, assembly GCA_021413675.1. GTDB lineage: Bacteria > Myxococcota_A > Polyangia > Haliangiales > Haliangiaceae > JAIOQA01. Next base: position 27,261 of record JAIOQA010000350.1, read on the forward strand.
CGATCATAGCGGCGCGCGCGCGCGGCCATTCGACCGCGAGCACGACCACGCCGCTGGCCAGGAACAGCCAGATGATCTCCTGCTCGGTCAGCGCCACGACCGCGGCGTTGGCCGCCGCGATCGCCCACAGCAACCACCGCCGGCCGAGGGTCAGCGCGCCGAGCTTGACCGCGCTGCGCGCGATGATCGCGATCACCGCGGCGCCCACGCCGTAGAACAGGCCCTGCATCCACGCGAGCCCGCCAGCGTGCACGTACAGCGCGGACAGGCAGAGCACCATCAGGAACGACGGCAACACGAACGCGATCGCGACGACGGTCGCGCCCAGGATCCGGCCGCGCACCCAGCCGAGGTAGATCGCGAGCTGCGCCGCGAGCGGCCCGGGCGCGAGCTGCGCGAGCGCGAGCCCCTGCTTGAAGTCGTCGGGCGCGATCCAGCCGCGGCGCTCGACCAGATCGCGCTGCATGTAGCCCGCGAGCGCGATCGGACCGCCGAAGCCGAGCGCGCCCAGGCGCAGGAAGTACCTCGCGAGCTGCGCCAGCGTGGGCTCGCGCGCCGTCGCCACCTCGCTCACCCGAGCGCGGCCCGGGCCTTGAGCGCGCGCGCGTAGCGGTCCTCGACCGCGTGCCACGCGACGTTCTTGAAGAACGCGTCGATGTAGGCCGCGTGATCGGCGCCGTAGTCGAGCGCGTACGCGTGCTCGTACATGTCGAGCACCAGCAGCGGCGAGCCATGGGCGATCGCCTGGGTGTGGTTCGCCGACGAGGCGATGCGCACGTCGCCGTCGTGGAACGACAGCGCCAGCACGACCCAGCCGCTGCCGCCGCCGAGGCCCATCGCGGCGGCGCGGAACGCCGCCTCCCACGCGGCCGCGCCGAGATCGGCGCCGAGCCGCTTGTCGAGCGCGCCCGAGCGCTTGCCGTCACCACCGAGGTTGCCGAAGTAGCGCTCGTGCAGGATCACCGAGTTGAGGTAGGTCAGCTCCTTCTCGCGCAGGCCCGCGACCAGGTACGGCGCGGCGTCCTTGCCGAGCGCCGCGAGGTCGGCCTCGACCTTGTTCAGGTTCTTCACCGCGCCCGCGTAGTTCTTGTCGTGGTGCGAGGTGATGAGCTTCTCGGAGATGCCGGCCAGCGCGCCGGCCTTGAACGGCAGCGGCACCGGCGCGTGCGAGCCCGGCGCGGGGTTCGCGCCCGCCGACGGCGGCCTGGCCGCGCCCGCGAGCGCGCCGTGGGCCAGGAGGATCGCGCCGCCGGTCGCGGCGGCGCCAGTCAACAGCTCTCGACGATGCATGGCCAGCTCCTTGCGATTGAGCCTGATTGATACGCTTGTTTCACGCGTGATACAACGAGCACACCGTGAGGCCCGACGAGCGATGGCTGCTGCTGATCCATCAGCTCCCGGCCGCGCCCGCGTACCTGCGAGTCAAGGTGTGGCGTCGGCTGCAGCGCATCGGCGCGATCGGCCTGCGCGGCTCGGTCTACATCCTGCCGCGCGGCGACCAGGCGCTCGAGGACTTCCAGTGGCTCGCGCGCGAGATCACCGCCGCGAAGGGCGAGGCCTCGATCTGTGAGGCCCGCTTCGTGCTCGGCGCCAGCGACGCCGAGCTCGAGGCGATGTTCCGCGCCGCGCGCGACGTCGACTACCAGGCGCTCGCCGCGCAGGTGCGCGCGCTCGCCCGGCGCTTCACGAAGCGCCCGCCCCCCGACGCCGCCGACGCGATCGCCGCGCTGCGCGCGCGCAAGGCCGAGATCGTCGCGATCGACTTCTTCGGCGCGCCGGGCCGCGAGGCGGTCGCCGGGCTGCTCGCCGATCTCGAGCGCCGGCTCTCCGGACCCGCGACCGCGCCGGTGGTCCGCGCGCGCGATCACCGCGGCCGCACCTGGGTCACGCGCAGCGGCATCCAGGTCGATCGGATCGCCTCGGCGTGGCTCATCCGCCGCTTCATCGATCCCGAGGCCACGTTTCGCTTCGTCGCGGCGAAGGCCTACGTCCACGCGCCCGGCGAGCTGCGCTTCGACATGTCCGACGGCGAGTTCACGCACGAGGGCGAGTGGTGCAGCTTCGAGACGCTGGTCCACCGCTTCGGGCTGACCGATCCCGCGCTCCACGCGATCGCCGAGATCATCCACGACATCGATCTCAAGGACGACCGGTTCGCGCGACCGGAGGCGGCCGGCCTCGCCCACGTGCTCGCGGGCCTCGCGAGCGCGCACCCCGACGACGCCCAGCGCCTCGCGCGCGGCGCGCAGCTGTTCGACGATCTCTACGCCTACTTCGCGTCGCGCCCCCCGGAGCGGACCGCGCGCACGAGGGCGCGGGCGCCGCGCGCGAAGGCCGCACCGCGGAAGCGATCGTCATGACCCCGCACGTCCCGAGGCCCCCCATGCGTCGCGCGCTCGTCCTCTCCGCCGTCGCCGCCTGCAGCCATCCCACCGGTGGCGGGCTGCTCACCCACGTCACCGACGTTGCGATGCCCGGCCGCGCGACCCGCTTCGACTACCAGGAGGTGAGCGCCGGGCAAGGGCAGCTCGTGGTCGCGCACATGGACGACGACGCCGTGCTCGTCCTCGATCTCCGCGACGGCGCGGTGCGCGCGCAGCTCACGGGCATCGCGACCCCGCGCGGGGTCGCGGTCGCCGAGGAGCTCGGCCTGATCTTCGTGACCAGCATGCCGGACCGCCTCGTGATCATCGACAGCCACACGCTGCAGGAGGTCGCGCGCGTCGCGACCGGCGCGGGCCCCGATGGCGACGCCTGGGATCCGGTCGATCAGATCGTGGGCGTCTCCGATCAGCGCGACGGTGCGCTGTCGCTCATCGCCGGCGCCGGTCGCGGCACGCGCACGCCGGTCGCGCTCGGCGTCGAGACCGGCAACGTCACCTACGACGCGCCGCGCGGCTGGTTCTGGATCACGGTCGTGACCGCGAGCCCACCGGATCAGCTGGTCGCGGTCGATCCGAAGACCGCGGCGGTCACCGCGCGGATCGCCCTGCCCGGCTGCGGCGGCGCCCACGGGCTGCGGCTGCACCCCGATGGCCAGAGCGCCTACGTCGCGTGCGAGGACGACGATCGGCTCGCGCGCGTCGACCTCGGCGGCGACCACGCCCTGTCGACGGCGCCGACCGGCAAGGGCCCCGACGTCATGGCCCTCGATCCGGTGCGCGGCTGGCTGTACGTCGCGGCCGAGCACGGCGAGCTGAGCGTGTTCGATCTCCAGCAGCCCGGCGTCGCGCTGGTCGGCCGCCAGGCCGTCGGCGATCACGCCCACACGGTCGCGGTCGATCCCGCGACCCACCGCGTGTTCCTGCCGCTGCCCGCCGGCGACGACGGGACGCCGGTGCTGCGGATCATGCGCCCCGCCGAGAACTGATCAGGCCGGATACAGCTCGAGCGCCTTCGACCAGCGGTCCGCCGCCGCGACGCGCGCCGCGCGCTCGAGCGGGATCGCCATCGGCCGGCGGCCGCGCGCGTCGAAGACCAGGCCCGAGGTGCCGCCGCGCAGCACCTTCTCGACGCGCTCGCCCGGCCCGCCGCCGACATCCACGCCGCGCGCCGGGGTGAGGATCGCCTTGGCGGTCTCGCCGGTGGCGAGCGGCAGGCGCTCGAGCGCGCCGTGCGCCAGCGACAGCCTCTTGGTGGCGCCACCGGGCAGCGTCAGCTCGATCTCGAGCACCGGCCCGTGGCCCGGGCGCCCGCCGACCGGCGCGACGCACGTGCCGAGGCGGACCAGACAGTCCTTCTCGAACACCTCGGTCGCCGCCGCCGGGTGCACCGTCGAGAGCACGCCGAGGTGCGGCATCATGAAGATCGAGTCGACCGCGAGCTCGGTCACGCCCTCGACCGCGAACGCGTCGATCATCATCATCATCGACTGCGTGCGGCGCGGCGCGTGGGACAGCACGCCGCCCGAACCGACCAGCAGGTCGAGCTTCATCATGTCGACCAGCGAGCCCGAGCCGCCGTCCTGATCGAACGCGCTGCCGATGCCGCTCTCGCGCTGCACGCCGCGCAGCTTCACCGCGAACTGCTTGTGCTGGATGAACGACAGCCGCAGCGCCTCGCGCGAGATCGCCTGCTCGATCTTCAGCTCGTCGAGGGTCTCGGGGATCGTGGTCGGCCGGATCATCTTGTTGCCGATCCGATCGCGCAGCTCGTGCTCCTCGAGATCGAACGGCACCCAGCGCTGGATCGCGGCGATGCCGGCCTCGGCGAGCACGTTCGACACCGAGTAGCTCATGCCCAGGTTCGCCGACACCGTGCGGTTGAAGACGCCGTCGAACACGCTGAAGACATCGGTGGTCGCGCCACCGATGTCGACGCCGACGACGTTGACCTGGTCGCGCTCGGCGAGCGCCTGGATGATGAGACCCATCGCGCCCGGCGTGGGCATGATCGGCACGTCGGCCCAGGCCATGAGCTTGGCGTAGCCCGGCGCCTGCTGCATGACGTGCTCGAGGAACAGCTCGTGGATCGCGTCGCGGGCCGGCCCGAGGTTCTCGTGCTCGAGCGTGGGCCGCACGTTCTCGACGAACTGCAGCTCGCACTTGCCATCGAGGATGCGGGTGATCTCGGCGCGCACGACGGTGTTGCCGGCGTAGATGATCGGCAGGTTGAAGGCGGTGCCGAGGCGCGGCCGCGGCTGGGCCGCGCGCAGCAGCTCGGCGAGCGCGACCACGTGCTTGACCGTGCCGCCGTCGGTGCCGCCGGCGAGCAGGATCATGTCGGGCCGCAGCTGGCGGATGCGCTCGATGGTCTCGTGCGGCAGCCGCTTGTCGTTGGTCGCGATCGCGTCCATCACGATCGCGCCGGCGCCGAGCGCGGCGCGCGCGGCGCTCTCGGCGGTCATCTTCTTGACCACGCCGGCCACCATCATCTGCAGCCCGCCGCCCGCGGACGAGGTCGAGATGTAGAGATCGGTGCCGTCGTCGCCCTGCTGCGGCTTCACGATCACGCGGCGGTGCGGGTCGTCGCTCGGGACATCGGCGTCGTCGCGCAGGAACCGGCGACCGCGCAGCTCCTGGATCTCGCGGACCGCGTTGACCACGCCGCGGGTCACGTCCTCGACCGGCGCCTCGACGGTGGTCGGGGCCTCACCGCGGCAGGCGAGGCGATACTCGCCCTGCGCGTTCTTCTCGATCAGGATCGCCTTGGTCGTGGTCGAGCCGCAGTCGGTGGCGATCACCGAGCGGATCGTCGCCGGATCGATGTGCTTCGGAGCGGCGTGCGACATGCGTCCGGGGACTAACGCACGAGCGCCCCCGCCGGTGCAAGTGCAGCGCGGGGCGCGCCGCGCCATAGTCTCGCGATGCGAGGATGGATCCGAGGGGCGATCGCGTGCGTGGCGCTGGGCGCGTGCGGCGCGCACACCGGCGCGGTCGAGAACCGGGCCGCCGAGCCGGCCGCGAGCGCGTCGGCTCCGCTGGTGCTGATCGAGCGCGCGATGGTGCCGCTCGCGCGCCTGCCGGGTGAGCCGCTGCGCGCGATCGCGCCGGCGCCGCCGCGCACGCCCGAGGTCATCGCGACGCCAGCCCCGCCGCCGCGGGATCGCGCGCCCGAGATCGCGGCGCTGCGCGCGCAGATCGCCGCCAGCCGCGCCGGCGCCGCGCGCGTCGAGCTGCAGCGGCGGCTGGTCGACGTGCTCACCGAGCAGGCCGACGCCACGCCCGACGCTCCGGCGCCGCGCGACGAGGCGCTCGCGCTCCGCGCCGCGATCCTCACCGCGCCGACCTTCGCGGCGATGGCGCACGCCGACGAGTTCCTGTTCGCGACCGGCCACGCGCTGATGCGCGCCGGCCGCCCCGCCGACGCGCGCAAGGTGCTGCTGCAGCTGATCAAGGACTTCCCGACCAGCGCGCGCGTGCCCGATGCCTACCTCGCGTTCGGCGACTTCTACTTCGAGCAGAACCAGCTCGTCGATGCGGAGCAGTTCTACCAGCAGGTGGTGAAGTTCCCGGGCGCAGCGACGGCGGCCTACGCGCGCTACAAGCTCGGCTGGGTCCACGCCAACCTCGGGCGGTTCCCCGAGGCGCTCGAGGACTTCGCCGCGGTCATGGGCGCGGGCGACCTGGCGCTGCGCCGGGCCGCCGGCAACGACCTCGTGTTCGCCTACGCGCAGATCGGCCGCGCCGACCGCGCGCTCGCGCTGTTCACGCGGCTCGATCGCGATCGCGGCGCCGAGCTGCTCGCGCGCCTCGCGCAGCAGTACCTCGATCTCGGCCGGGTCGACGACGCGATCACGGCGTTCCACGAGGTCATCGCGCACGCCCCCGATGCGGCGCGGCGATGCGCGGCGTCGCTCGGCGCGCTGCGCGCCTCGCTGGTCATCGGGCCGCGCGCCGCGACCCTGCGCGAGGCCACGGCGGTGACCCACGCGATCGCCGGCGAGCCGTGCCGCGCCGAGGCCGACGGCGTGCTCGCCGAGCTCGCGTGGGCCTGGCACACCGAGCTGCCGAAGAGCGAGGCCGATCCGCGCGAGGTCGCGCAGGCCTGGGCGCTCGCCGACGCGGTCGCCACCGATGCGCGCCGCGCGATCATCCGGCGCAACCTCGCCGGGCTGCGCTGGGAGCTGGCGCGGCACGGCGACGCCCGCGCGTGGATCGACGCCGCCCACGCCGCGCGCGACGTGACGGTCGTGGCGCCGGCCGATGCCGACATGGCGCAGGCGATGGTCGACGCGCTCGACAACGCGATCCGTGTCGCGCGCCACCGCGGGGCGCTCGATCCGGCGCTGCGCCAGATCCTGCGCGCCGAGCTCGATGCGGTGCCGGCCGCCGCGCGCGATCGCGCCCAGGCGCTGCGCGCAGCGCTCTGACTGGCTACGCGCGCGCCTCGAGCCGGCGCAAGAGCAGCCCGATCGCGCCGCGGTGCTCGAGCAGCCGCTGCACGCGATCCCAGCGCAGCGGATCGTTCCACACCATCCCGACGATCGGCCGCAGGAACACCATCATCGACGCGCCGAGGAAGTTCAGCGGCTCGAGCGACTCGAGGAAGAACAGCGCGGCCGACGCCAGCCGGCGCTTGCTGATCGCGTCGGCCAGCTCGTCGAGGAACGCGCGATCGTCGTCGGTCAGCGCGGCCTCGAGCTCGGTCGTCGCGTCGCTCATGCCGCCTGCTCCGGCAATCGTGTGCGGACCGCGGCGATCACCTGCGCGCGATCGGCGCCGTCGAAGAACACCATCAGGCCGCGGTAGCGATCGAGCCGGTGCGGCCGCGCGAACGGCGACAGCAGCGCCGCGCCCGGCCCGATCTGCGCGCGCCGGAGCTCGGCCCACGGCCGGAACGATCGCCGCCCGAGCCGGCGCAGCTCGACGCCGTCGTCGGTGAGCGCGTAGTGCGTCGGCGCGAGGAACGCGGCCACCGAGACCAGCAGGATCACCGCGGCCAGCCCGGCGAGGAAGAACGAGCGCAGCGAGACCATGACCGCCCACGACGACAGCAGCACCACCGCCGCGACCAGCGCGACATCGCGCGGGCGCCGTTTCGCGGGGTGAGCGGTCCAGCGCAGGTCCACGATCGCTCTCAGTGCGCGCGCAGGCCGCGGGCGATGAACCCGATGCCGCCGGCGATCGCGACGAAGATGACGATCGCGACCAGCAGCGAGGTCTGGCGCCAGTGCACCGTGAGGCTGGTGACGATGCCGACGAAGATCGCCGCGCCGCTCGCGACCGTGAGGATCCAGCCGAGCTTCGACTTGCCGTCGTAGAACAGGAGCGCGACGCCGCCCATCAGCGGCAAGAGCGCGACGCCGAACGAGGTCGTGAAGCGGCCGACCCCGAACCGGCCCCAGCCGCCGTCCCAGCCGGTGGTGACGACGACGTTGTCGAGGAACAGGTAGCCTCCGATGCCGAGCAGGAGGACACCGGCGAGGAACTCGCCGATGCCGCCGCTGGTGCCGCCGGGGTTGCGGATGCGCGAGGAATGCTCGGGGTCGCTCATCGAGCGTGGAATCTACCCTTCCCGCCGGGTCCGGTCGACTCGTCGGACCGGGCCGCCCCTGCCACCCGGGCGGGCATGCACCTGTGGCACCCCACCGGCGCCCGGCGCAAGTGACCGGATTGGCTCGGACCGACGAAGGCATGGCGCTTGCTGTTCGTATGGCGATGGTACGTGGATACGAGCAGGGCACGACCGAGACCGCCGAGGTCGAGCCCGAGCGGCGCATCGCCCCGGGCCGCACGACCCTCACCGCGATGCTGGCGCCGCTGCAGCGCAAGCCCAGCGCCGCGGCGATGCCCAGCGGCAGCCGCGAGCTCGACCTCGCGCCGCGCGACCCCGCCGGCGGCCTGCCCTTCGAGCTGCGCAGCAACCTCGAGGCGCTCGCCGGGATCGCGATGGACGATGTCCGGGTCTCGTACAACTCGAGCCTGCCCGCGAGCATGAACGCCCACGCGGTGGCGAGCGGCAAGGACATCCACCTCGGACCCGGTCAAGAGCAGCACCTGCCGCACGAGGCCTGGCACGTCGTGCAACAGAAGCAGGGCCGGGTCGCCGCGACCGTGCAGGCCAAGGGCTGGCAGTACAACGACGATCCCGCGCTCGAGCTCGAGGCCGACGTCATGGGCGCGCGGGCGATGGCGCTCACGCCCGACGAGCGGACCCACGCTGCGCCGCGGGTCGTCGCCGCGCCGACGTCGTCGGTCCATCAGCTCGCGCCGCTCGGGCCGATCGAGCACATCCGCAACAGCTGCTACATCGCGGCGATCATCCACACGTTCGCGGTCACGGCGTCGCTGCGCAACCTGCTCGATCCGGTCGCGAACGACCTCGGCGGCGGCCCCGGCGGGCCCGGCGGGCCGCTCGCGGACCTCCAGGATCTGCTCCATCGCGCGGTCAACACCGTCGACGCGCAGGCGCTGGTCGACGCCAACTGGGTCGCCGCGATCATGACCGGGCTGGTCGCGGTGGGGATCGTCGCCGACGCGGACGCGCAGGACGTCAACGGCGTGACCAACGCGCTGGTCTTGCAGCTCCAGAACGGCGTCGGCGCGGCGGCGCAGCCCGATGGCCGACCGGCGTATTCGCTCGTCGTCTGGCAGTCGGAGGACATCGCCGATGACCTCGACGCGCAGGGGTTCGACGTCGACACGCTGGGCAACGCCGTGCACCTGAACCGCGGCCCCGCCAATCACGAGGACGCACCGGACGCGTTCTCGCTCGACGATCATGACGGCGGCGTGGTGACGTACCACCTCCGCTCGATCGTCAACCGCGACGTCGGCTCGTACGACCAGTCGCACTTCGTCGCCTACGGCAACCGCGCTCCGATGGGCGCACCCGACGAGTGGCACGAGAACGATGACGTCGGGCCGCGCGCGCGCCCGATCCCGAGCATCGACGGCATCGCGACCGATCCGGCGCTGATCGCGGCGCGGCGCGACCGCCTGAAGGCGCGCGGGATCCCCGACGAGACGATCGACAGCGACGAGGACCTGCAAGGCGCGCTGGCGCCCGAGCCGATCGACGTGCGCACCGACGCGGTCATGTACGTCTACGAGCGCGCGGGCGCCGCGGCGGTGGCCGCGGTCGACGGTGGCACGCGCACGCTGACCGGGGGCAACCCGCCCGATACCAGCGGCTTCCGCCTCGCGTACTACCAGATGCTGTTCGCCGGACGCGCGCAGCTGTCGTTCGACACCCGCGCCGCGCTGCTCGCGGTGTTCGAGGAGGGCGAGGGCTTCGGGGACGAGGCCGCGACGCTGCGCGACGAGATCGTCCAGGGCCTCGCGCAAGGCCTCGGCTCGGCGATCGCCGCCTACCTCGGCCTGACTGGCCAGGGCGCGACCACGCCTGCCGTACCCAGCGCCCCGGCCGACGAGTCGGTCGAGGTCGGGCAGGCGGCGCAGGAGCTGATCGGCGCTGGCGCCGAGCTCCTGAAGGGGCCGGGCACGCGCAGCTTCCAGGCGAAGGGCGACGTCGCCGAGAAGATCGCGACCGAGCTCGGCGCGCTCGTCGGGGCCCGCGACGCCCGCGCGATCGCGCGCTTCACCCCCGCGCAGGTGATGCTGCTCAAGGGCTGGCAGCAGATGCCCCTCCAGTTCCCGGCCGACGCCGAGGGCCGCAAGAGCCACGTACGCAAGAAAGAGTTGATCGAGGCCAACGGCGCGTTCCTCCGGTACCTCGACACGCTGCTCGACGACGACGCGATCCAGGCGACGCTCGAACCCGAGGCCAGCGATCGCCTGCTCGAGATCCACACCCAGCTCGGCGCCGACGCGCACGCCAGCGGCGGCAGCAGCCGGGTCCGCGCCGACGCCACCGGCATCCCCGCGAGCGACGACGTGGTGATCGACGACGAGTTCCAGCTGTTCCCGCCGGAGTCGCCGTCGGAGTCGGAGGTCGAGGACGACCCTATCGACCTGGGCGAGCAGGCCGAGCTCGCGCGCCAGCAGGATCACTTCAGCCTGTTCTCGACCGGCACCTTCGGCAATCACAACCCGCAGCCTGGCGACAGCAAGGACATCTCCCGGGAGCAGCTGAGCGGCCTGGGGCACTCGAACACCACGGCGTTCGTCATGCGCGGCGACCAGTTCGTGCCGCGCACCGTCGGCCCGGTGCTGGCGCCCCAGCGCAACCAGAACGCGCATCGCCGCCGGCTCGGGCGACTCGATCGCGACGGCAGCGGCTACGACAAGGGCGTCCCGCATGACCGGCTCGATGCGCTGGCTGGCCGGCACCAGGACAAGTACCGCGAGCAGCCGTCGCGCTTCCGACACAACTTCGGGCGGACCGACCGGGACCGGCGCACGATGCGCCACACGCTCTCGACCGCGCTGATGTGGACGGAGCAGTCGCGCTTTCTCCCCGGCGAGGAGGCCCCGGCGCTCGAGCAGCGGCGCCGCGAGCTCGGACGAGACGTCGACGCGTCCACGCCGTCGGGCGGCTTGCTCAAGCGCCACCGCGCCGCGATCGACAAGACCCACGACCACGCGGAGAGCCAGGCCGTGCGCTCGCAGCTGTGGCGCGTGCTGACCGAGCGCGTGGTGGCCCTGGTCCACGCGCAAGGCGAGAGCACGCTCGACGACCGCACGCTGCAGCTGGTGCTCAACCGCTCCAACTGCGAGGGCTGCGCCGGGCGACTGGTCGAGGAGGCGATCCGGTTCTGGACCGAGCTCGACCGGACCAGCGACGAGCCCACGGGCAACTGGCGGGCCGCGCGCGACGCGTTCCGCGACCAGGCCCGGCTCATGGTCGCGTTCTCCGGCAACTACCACCTCGACGCGATCGCGCGGTTCGAGGAGATCTGCCTGGCGCTCACGGATGCTGGGTGGATCGTCAACGTCCTGCCGCGCAACCGGGTGACGCCGGAGCTCACGAGCCAGACCGACACCACGCTCGGCGCGCTCGAGCGGCTGATCAAGGCGCGCCCCGAGCAGGCCGAGCAGCTGCGCCGGCAGTTCATCGTCGACGAACGCCTGCGCAAGTCGACGCCTCGCCAGTTTCCCAGCTTGTTTCCACCCGTCTCCAGCTCGTCGAAGGACGGCGGCGAGGACCCGCCGCACCAGCACGCCGCGAGCTCGAGCGATCACCCGGAGGCCACCGGCGCGGAGTCGCAGGCGAAGCGCCTGCGGCTCATGTCATCCGAGGAGCACGCCCGCGACGCGCTCGCCGAGGACGACTTCGACGTCTCGCTGCACCTCGGGCCGCAGCCGATCGAGCTCGACGCGGACGACGAGCCGCAGGCGCCCGCGGACGGCCCGCGCGATCGCTTCGGCCTGCGCGGCGGCGCGCTCCGCAAGCCCGCGCCCGACGAGGATCCGGACGCGCTGTGATCAGCGCACCAGCGCGGCGAGCGCGGTGCGCAGCCGCTCGGGGATCGCGACCGGCGCGCGGGTCGCGCGATCGACGAAGACGTGGACGAAGTGGCCATGCGCCGCGGCCAGATCCTCGCCCTCGGCGAAGATCCCGATGCCGTAGGTGACCGCGCGGTTGCCGAGCTTGTCGACGCGCACGCCGGCGACGAGCGGCGTGGGGTACGCGAGCGGCGCGTGGTACTGGCAGCGCGACTCGACGACCAACCCGATGACCGTCGCGTTGGCGATGTCGAGGCCGGCGCCGATCAGCACCAGGTTCGCGGCGGTGTCGAAGTAGCTGTAGTAGACGACGTTGTTGATGTGGCCGTAGATGTCGTTGTCGCTCCAGCGCGTCGTGATGGGCGCGTGGAAGCCGTAGTCGGTGCGGCGCGGGCGATCGGCGGGCGGCATGGTCACCAGTACGCGAGCGCGCCGGTGAACAGCGCGGCGAGGGTGGATTCGGGCATCGGGCACGGCGCGTTGGTGAGCAGCCGCTGCTGCGGCAGCGTGCCCGCGACCAGCGCGTCGATGTCGGCGGCGGTGTAGCCGACGCCGGCGAGGCCATTGGGCAGCTCGATCGCGCGCGACAACGCGATGATCTGTTCGGCGAGCGCGTGGCCGCCGTCGGTGTCGGCGATCTCGCCGCGCGCGCCGAGCAGCGCCGCCGCCTCGCGGTGGCGCACCGGCGAGGTCGGCCCGGTGTGGCGGAACACCGCCGGCGCGTTGACCGCGACCGCCATGCCGTGGGGCACGATCGCGTCAGTGCCGGGGTAGCCATCGGGGTGGAACGTGCGCACGCGCCCCGCGACCGCGTAGGCCATCGCGTGCGGCGCGTGGACGCCGGCGTTGCCGAACGCGATGCCCGCGAGCGTCGCGGCCCACATCATCTGCTCGCGGGCGTGGTGATCGCTGGCGTCCCGCACCGCGCGCACGAGGAACGCGTGGCACAGGCGCAGCGCCTCGCGGCAGCCGAGATCGCTCCACGGGTTCGCGCCCTGGCTCATCGGCCGCGCGGTCGCCGGCGCCGGCATCGCGCGGGTCGTCGACGGGCGCGCCGTGAACGACTCGAGCGCGTGGCACAGGACGTCCATGCCGCTGGCCGCGACCACGCTGGCGGGCAGCGTGTGCGTGCAGCGCGGATCGACGATCGCCTCGGTCGGTCGCAGCCGCGGCGACGCGATGCCGGTCTTGGCGTGGTGCGCGAGCCAGTCGAAGATCGCGATGCCGGTGACCTCGCTGCCGGTCCCCGAGGTGGTGGGGCATGCCAGGTGCGGCGCGAGCGGGCCCGGGATCGGCCGCGCGTCGCCGAGCGGCGCGTTGACGTAGGCGCGGAGCTCGGCGGGATGGGTGGCGTACAGGTTGGCGGCCTTGCAGGTGTCGATCACCGAGCCACCGCCGAGCGAGACGTAGCCGTCGACCCGCGCGTCGCGCGCGAACCGCACGGCGTCGTCGAACGAGCGATCGGTGGGCTCGATGGCGATCTCGTCGAAGATCGCGAGCTCGATCCCGGCGCCGCGCAGCGCGGTCTCGACCTCCGCGAACCACGGCAGCGCGCGCAGCTGGCGATCGGTGAACAGCGCGGCGCGGGTCACGCCGAGGGCGCGCGCGCGGTCACCGACCTCCGCCAGCGCGCCGGAGCCGAAGGTCACGCGCGCGGCGTCGACCGTGAACGATGGATCGCAGCCAGCCGCGATCGCTTGCAGGTGGGCGCAGGTCACCAGGAGAGGATACGCATGATCGGCCGCAACTGCGTCACTGACAGGTCGAGCAGAACACGCTGCACAGCCCGGCGGCCGAGCAGCACTTGTCGCGGAAGGTCTCGCCGTTGGCGCCGCAGAGCACGCTCGCGCACACGTCGCCCTCGCTGAGCTCGGTGCAGGTCTGCGCGCAGGCGTTCGCGGTCGGCGTGCACGTGTCGCTCTTGCACGTGTAGTCGGTGCAGACGCACGACTGGGTGCCGGGGCCGCAGCCGCTGTTGGTCGCCATGCCGCAGGCGCCGCAGCCGGTGACCGTCGAGGGCTGGCACGTCGTGTCCTCGGTGATCCGGCTGCAGTCCTGGGTCTCGACCGCGTCGACCGGGTTGCACGCGCCGGCCTGACAGGTCGGCGTGGTGCACGTACGCGACTGCGTGCCCGTCGAGTCGCAGGTCTCGGCGAAGCCGCCGCACGCGTCGAAGTCGGTGCAGCTCTGCGCGCCGCACGCCTGGTTCTCGTTGATCGGGACCTTGATGCAGTTGCCGGTCGCCATGTCGCACGCGCCGGCGTTGCACGAGTCACCGAGGCCGACGCAGTCGACCGCCGGGAACACGCAGACGTGGGCGCCGAGATCGCAGGTGCCGGGCTTGAAGCACGGGTTCGGCGGGGTCGCGCACTCGGGGTCGCTCGAGCAGGCGACCGGCGTCGCGTCGACCGCGGCGTCGACGACGATCGCGTCGATCGAGGCGCCGTCGATGGTGGCGGCGTCGAGCGGCGCGTGGCAGTGGCCGTCGGCGCCGCAGGTCTGGCCTGGCGGGCACTCGCCGGCGGGCCCGCACGCGAGGTCGGCCTTGAACGTCGGGTTGAAGCAACCGGCGACCAGCGTGAGCGCGATCAAATAGACATGGCGCATGGGGTCTCCGATCAGAAGCGGCCGGCGGCGGCGAGGCCGAGCTGCTCGGACCCCAGGGTCGGCGCGATCGTGATCGCGCTGGCCTCGGCGGAGTGGCGATGGCCGAGGTAGTAGAGGACGCCGCCGGCGACGAGCATGCCGGCGCCGACGCCGGTGAAGATGTACATCGATCGCTCGGCCGACTTGCCCTGGTCGTAGCGGACCGGATCGAACGTGTCCCAGCCCGCGGCCTCGCCCGAGATGCGGTGCGCGTGCACGCCGAAACCGATGCCGACGCCGAGCGCGACCACGCCGGCGCCAGCGCTGGCGAGGCCGGCGATCCGCAGGCCGCGGCCCGGGCGCGATGCGGGGGCCTCGACCGGGGCGGGCGGGCGCGGCTTCAGCGCGGCGGCGGCGCGGGCGTCGGCCTCGGCCT